>JBAUYE010000408.1:0-6544 GCA_049584615.1 Candidatus Sulfotelmatobacter sp. | reverse complement strand
GGGGCAAATGGAGTCGGCCTGTTAGAATTAAAGTTACGAAGTCTTGCCAGTCTTGGGATTCTTTTTTGGGGAGACATGCTTGTCGATAAAGTTCGCCCGCCAGTTCTTGAATGCCTTCCTGCTTTTAGCTTTTCTTTCCCTCACGATGGCGGCGCAGCAGACTTCGCCGTCGTCGAGTTCGGCGCCTTCGACTCCGCAAACGGAACCCAGCGAGCCCTCAACTGCGGGGCAGGCCGCGCCATCCTCGGCACCGCAGCAGGCTCCATCCGATAAAGACAAGGCCGCTCAAGGTACAAATGCTCAGGGGAGCAATGCGGGAACGTCGAATGACCGGCTCTTCCTGGCACTGCCTAACTTCCTGACTCTGGAGAATGCTGGCAACGTACCACCGCTCACCACAGCGCAGAAATTCAAAGTCGTGGCCCGGGGTTCCTTCGATAAGATTGAATTTCCGTGGTATGGGATTCTGTCGGGCATTAGCCAGGCGGAAAACAGTGAGCCGGGTTACGGGCAGGGCTGGGAAGGCTACGGGAAACGATACGCTTCGGCCTTTGCGGACGGGACCATCGAAAACTTCATGACGAGTGCGATTTTTCCCACGATCCTGCATCAGGATCCACGATTTTTTCAGAAGAGCGACGGAGGATTCGCGCGCCGGACTGAGTATGCGGTGAGCCGAATCTTCGTGACCCGGACCGATTCCGGCCATACACAGTTCAACTACTCTGAGATTCTAGGCAGCGCTGTATCGGCCGCAATCTCTACCAACACCTACCATCCCCGCGCTTTCATTACGACTCGTTTCGACCCCACGACCGACACGTTAACCTATGTTCACAACGCATCCTCTCGCACCCTTCCCAACACTGCCAGTGTTTGGGGGACACAAGTGCTGTACGACACCATCACGATCGTGATCAAGGAGTTCTGGCCTGATGTCCATCGCAAGATGGACCACAAACACCAATCAGAGGCTGCGCAGGACAGCGCTACGAAGCCGTAGAGTTGGCCTGCAGAGCCTGAAGGCGCGGCTTATTGACTTCTTTCTCGGCGGTCGCGTCTGAGTTTACAGGATTCTTTCGTGGGTGTAGCCGTTGGCGCCGAGGGCTGAAATCAGTTCGGCGATGTGGTCTGGACCGCGCGTCTCCATGGTGATGTCGATGGCGGTGTCTCCCAGATTGACGTTGTGGTAGGCGCGATCATAAGAAGTTTCAACGATGTTGGCGCGGTGCTGGGCGAGGATGCCGGTGACCCGGTGCAGAGCCCCGGGATAATCCGGCAGATGGACGCGCAGCCGAACCAACCGTCCATCTTTTACCAGGCCGCGTTCGATGATGCGTGCCAGCAAGGTTACGTCGATGTTGCCGCCGCTCACCACTACGGCGACTTTCTTGCCGGTCTTGTCACCAATCATCGGAATCCGGCGATTGACGATCGCAGCCACGGCGGCTGCTCCGGCTCCTTCGGCCAGAATCTTCTCTCGCTCCAATAGCAGCAGAACGGCGTTGGCAATTTCCTCTTCTTCGACGGTGACGACCTCGTCCACATATTTCTGGATCAGCGGGAGCGTGCGCTCGCCCGCGCGGCGCACTGCTATCCCGTCGGCGATGGTCACCGCTGAGGGCAGCGTTACAGGCTTTCCTTCTGACAATGCAACCTTCACCGAGGGCAGCCGCGCCGGTTGGACTCCTATGACCTGAATACGAGGATTCGTTTCTTTCAGGGCGCAACCTACGCCGCCGATCAGCCCACCTCCGCCAATAGGGACGACGACCGCGTCCAGATCAGGAAGCTGCTCGAGCAATTCAAGCCCCAGAGTTCCCTGCCCCGCAATCACTACATCATCATTGAAGGCGTGGACGAAGGTTAGGTGGTCTTGCGCACTCAAGCGCAACGCTTCCTCGTAAGCCTCGTCGTAATTCCCTCCGTGAAGCACAACATCGCCACCGTAGCCGCGCGTGGCCGACACCTTGATGAGCGGAGTCGCCAGGGGCATAACAATTCTTGCCCGAATGCCGAGGTTGGAGGCGTGGTAGGCAACGGCCTGCGCATGATTGCCGGCCGAAGCCGCGATCACGCCCTGAGAACGTTCCTCGGCGGTAAGGCTCAGCAGCTTGTTGAGGGCACCTCGCTCTTTGTAGGCGCCAGTTCTCTGGCGGTTCTCGAGCTTGAGATAGATCGAGTTGCCAGTTAGTTCGGAGAAGGTTTCTGACCTTGCGCAGGGAGATACATAGATCGATTTTCGAACCCGTGTGAGGGCGGATTGAATGTCCGAAAGCCTGACCATGGGAGCGCGGACTGCGGCAAGAGTCGTCATTTTACCTTAAGGAAATCCTGAACCTCCACGATACAGGAACCTCAGGTGGGGCCCCGGGAATTCATTTTCTGGGCCATGCAGAAAATCCATCCATCGCATCGAAAATGACGATTGTACTTGGCCGGGTGTTTCAGGTTAGACAAGTAATATGGCGGAGAGTCGCCTCACCTTCTCGGCGGATCATGATGCATGCGGCGTTGGCTTCATCGCCCAACTGGGCGGACCTGCGTCGCATGGCGTGGTGGAGCGCGGGCTTGAGGCGCTGGCGCGCCTGGCCCATCGCGGCGGCGTGGACGCCGATGGCCGCAGCGGTGATGGAGCTGGCTTGCTGGTCACGCTTCCGAAGGCGTTCTTCCGCAGGGTGGCTCGCGCCGATGGGATTGAACTGCCCAACGAGTTTGGCGTCGGCATGGTGTTTCTTCAGCGTGGCCAGGAAAATGATGCATCGGCAGCGATTCGATCTGCAGTTTCTAAGTTCGACCTCTCGTTCTTGGGCTGGCGGTCGGTGCCGACCGATTCCTCGATCCTCGGACCGCGCTCGCGTGATTCCTTGCCCGTGGTGCAGCAATGTTTTGTGGCGCCTCGAGTTGGGGCTTCTCACTTAGAATCTCCAGGCCTCGAATCCTCCGACTTTGAGTTGCAGCTTTTCCGGCTGCGGCAGGAACTGGAAACCATTCCCGGTGCCGGCTACTACTGCTCGTTCTCTTCGCGAACCATCGTTTACAAAGGATTGCTTACTCCTGAGCAGCTGGCTCCGTTCTATCTTGACCTGAACGATCCTGAGTTTGAAAGCGCCTTTGTGGTTTTCCACCAGCGCTATTCGACCAACACGCAACCGAGTTGGTCGCTGGCCCAACCCTTTCGGTTCGTGGCTCACAACGGCGAGATCAATACCATCAGCAGCAATCGCCGGTGGTTTCAGGCGCGCGGGGCCACGCTGTGCCGCCAACTCGGACTGCCGGAGAACTCGAGGCTGCTGCAGCCGGGAATGAGCGACTCCGCGAGTTTTGATAACGCGCTGGAGGCTCTGGTGCGGAGCGGTGCAAGCGTTGCCGAATCCGCGTTGCGACTGGTGCCGCCGGCGTGGGAGCACGACGAGCGTCTTGACCCTGGGTTGCGACAATTCCTTGCCAGCAGCGCTCCCGAGCAAGAACCCTGGGACGGCCCGGCTGCGCTGCTTTTCACCGACGGCCAGGTGGTGGGTGCGAAGCTGGACCGCAACGGCCTCCGTCCGCTGCGCTACACGCTGACTTCGGATGGGTTGCTGATCGTTGGCTCGGAAGTTGGCATCACAGATCTTTCTGGTAAGCAGGTCGTCGAACGGCAGCGTCTCGGGCCGGGCGAGATGCTGATCGCCGACCCGGCGAGCGGGACATTTTTCCGGCCGGGCGAGGTGGCGCGGCTCGTGCATGCGGATAACATTCTGCAGCCCGCGATAACGGTAATTCCGGCGGAAGATACGGCCGCGCCGACCAGTCTCGACGCGAACCGTTTGATGGCCGCTTTTGGCTGGACGGAAGATCAGTTCCGCATGCTGTTTCAGCCTCTGGTAGAAAATGGCCAGGAGCCGCTGTGGAGCATGGGCGACGACGCTCCGCCGGCTTTGCTCTCGAGCCTGCCGCGTCCGCTCTGGGATTACTGCAAGCAACGCTTCGCGCAAGTTACGAATCCTCCCATCGACCCGCTGCGCGAGAGCCACGTGATGTCGCTTGACGTATACCTCAGCGAGAATACGAAGCTGGATTCTCCGCTGCTCGATGCCGGGCAGATGGATTCGCTCGGAGAAGCGCTCCTAACCATCCATTGCATTGATTTCAGTTTCGAGGCGGCGGGAGGAGTTGAGGCTGTGCGCCAGGTTTTAAGCAGGATCCGCGAAGAAGCTTCGACTGCGGCAGCCGCTGGCAGAGCAATTCTGCTAAGCGATCGCTCCGTGAGCGATAGGCGAGCGGCGGTGCCTGCGCTGCTGGCGGTTTCGTGCGCGTGGCGCGCGATGACTGCTGCCGGAGCCTGGAAACTGCCACTGATTGTGGAGACGGGTCAGGTCATCGATACGCACCACGTCGCCCTCTTGGTCGCGGCAGGAGCTAGCGCCGTGCATCCCTACCTCGCAATGAGCCTGAGCGCTCGCACCAACGCTGATGGGCCCGCACGCTATCGGGCCGCGATTGAGAAAGGTCTGCGCAAGGTGTTGGCGCGTATGGGCATTTCGACCATGAGCAGTTACCGGAACAGCCAGATCTTTGAGACTATCGGGCTCGATCCGGCAGTATGCGAAGAGTTCTTCGAAGATGCGGGACATACGCTCAGCGGGAAGTCACTGGACGGTCTTCTCGAGGATTGCCTTGCGTGTCACGCCGCAGGCTTTGGCTCCGTAACCGCAGAGTTTCGCGACGCTGGCCTGTACCGCTTCCGCCGCAACGGCGAACTGCATTCGAGTTCGCCGGAACTGGTGCGGCGCATGCATCGCTACATCAAGTCGCCAACCGCTGAGAATCAGGCGTCCCTGGCTGTGCTCTCGAACGAACGCAAGAATGTTTCAGTGCGGGATTTGCTGGAGGTCCGTCCCGCGCAGGCTGTATCGTTGGACGAAGTGGAGAGCGAAGTCTCTCTGCTCAGCCGCTTCAGCACGCAAGCCATGTCGCTCGGCGCGATTTCGCCGGAAGCTCACCAGACGCTGGCCATCGCCATGAACCGCCTGGGTGGACGCAGCAATACCGGAGAAGGCGGTGAAGACCCCAGTATTTATTATGAGCGTCCGGAGGCGAACAATCGCGTCAAGCAGGTCGCGTCGGCGCGCTTTGGCGTCACCGCAGAATATCTGGTGCACGCCGACGAAATCGAAATAAAAATGGCGCAGGGCTCGAAGCCGGGCGAAGGCGGACAACTGCCTTCCGCAAAAGTTACGCCTTACATCGCGCGCCTGCGCCACGCCGTACCCGGAACATCGCTCATCTCGCCGCCACCGCACCATGATATTTACAGCATCGAAGACCTAGCCCAGTTGATCTACGATCTGCGCGCCGTAAATCCGAACGCGCGCATCGGGGTGAAGCTGGTTTCCAGTTCCGGAGTTGGCGTCATTGCTACCGGCGTAGCCAAAGCCGGTGCGGACGTGATTACCATCAGCGGTCACGATGGCGGCACCGGCGCATCCCCGCTTACTTCCATCAAGAACACCGGATTGCCCTGGGAGATTGGTTTGCGGGACGCACATACGGCGCTGGTGCGGGCCGGCCTGCGTGCCCGAGTGAGATTGCGCGTGGATGGTGGCTTCAAGTTCGCGCGTGATGTTGTGGTTGCGGCTCTGCTCGGAGCCGAGGAATTCGGCTTTGGAACTGCGGCTTTGCTGGCCATCGGTTGCGTGATGGCGCGGCAATGTCACCTTAATACCTGTCCCGTCGGCATCGCGACTCAGGATGAAACTCTGCGCGCACGCTTTGCCGGAAATCCGGAGATGGTTGAAGCGTATTTCCGCGCGCTGGCCGGCGACGTCCGCCAACTACTGGCGAACATAGGTGCGGGATCCATCGACGAAATTCTGGGCGCCGTCGACCGCTTGCGTCCGCGTTCGGCCGAGGCCGAGCAAAGCGTGGCCTCTCTGCTGCAACCTATTCTCGATCCACCCGCGCAATTTCCCTGTCCGCATGAGGACTCGAGCGCGCTCCACGTTGAACTGAATCGTGTGGTCGACGATCTGGAATCACTTTCCACCCGTCCTTATCGTTTTGAAATCACCAGCGAGGATCGGGCCGTGGGCGCCCAGTTCAGTGGCGAGGTGCTGCGCCGCCTAGGGTCATCGTTCGGCCGTTCGACTCTCGAAATGGCCGGAGTCGACTGTGAGTTCTTCGGTACTGCGGGTCAGAGCTTCGGCGCTTTCCTGATTTCCGGCGCGAACTTCCGGCTCAGTGGTGAAGCCAACGATTATGTAGGCAAGGGCCTGTGCGGCGGCAGTATCGCCATCACCGCCCAGGCCGAAGCGTCCGCGCGCGGGGATGTTCTGGTGGGCAACACCGTGCTCTATGGCGCCACGTCAGGTGAGCTATTTGTGGCGGGCCGCGCGGGAGAGCGGTTTGCAGTTCGCAACAGCGGAGCCCTCGCCGTGGTCGAGGGCGTGGGCCGTCACGGATGCGAATACATGACTGCAGGCGTCGTCATCATTCTGGGTCCGGCAGGAGCCAATATGGGAGCAGGCATGACTGGCGGCCTGGCGTATCTATTGCGCGACGA
>JBAUYE010000407.1:0-26390 GCA_049584615.1 Candidatus Sulfotelmatobacter sp. | reverse complement strand
AATTAATTAGGCTGCGTATGCCATTTGTTGATTGGCAATTATCATTTTGCCCACGATTACGGGTGTGTGCACCCCGGCATGCCTCTTGGCCGCAAGCATCTCCGTCGAAGCCGTGACGCCCCCACTGATGGGATTGGCCATAGTCAAAGAGCTGTTTCAAGCGTAGGTCTAACCCTCTCGGAAGTCAAACTAGATATTCGGCGGTTCCGCAGTCAACTTCGATTCGCCGGATATTCGCTTCGAGGATTTGCTCTTGACATTTACGCATTAATAAGCAAGAATAGCATTCATTGGAGATTAATAATGGAAAGCGCAAGCATTAGCAAGCCATCGGATCTGGTTAGGCAGCACGCCATTGAGAACTATATTTCACCTGCTCGACGCCGCCGGGAAAGGACCACCTCGGTGAATGTCGGCGTCGTCCACAAGGCCCTTGGGCTGGGGAACCGTGTGCCATTGGTCTGCAGTGCACTCGAATCACGAAAGTTTCTAAGCGAAAACGGTCTCCGGTTGGTCTCGAGAACTGGCCCGCCGTCGGGCCGGAGCACGACAGTGACGTACACCTACGAATTCGTCGACAAACGAGAAATCAGCAAAGAAGAGGATCGCCGGGATGCCTGGAACCGACTCCGTGGTGCGCTCAAGGATGTTTTTGCCGAGTTGGGTGGAGGCGAGAACTATCTTCGTAATGAACGCGCCAATTTCTATGGCCCGGGGAAAGACCGGTGAGTCGGGTCTACTGGGATACGATGCTCTTCATCTACTGGCTGGAAGAAAATCCCCAGTTCGGGAATAGAGTGGGTGCGATCTGGTCGCGAATGCAAGAGCGCAAAGATCAGCTTATTACAGGAACTCTGGCCTTCGGAGAAGTGTTTGCGGGCGCCTACAAACGCGGGGCTAACAGGGAGCGCATCCAAGCGGTGAAGGCGGCGCTGGAAGATGCGGTTTCAGAAGTAATTCCTTTTACTGTCGAAGCGGCTGATGTCTTCGGACAAATTAAGGGCTCACTAAACATACCACCCGCAGACGCCATTCACTTGGCCTGCGCCGCCAGCGCAGGCACGGACTTGTTCCTAACGAATGATAAGAATCTCGTCGGCAAAGTCATTCCCGGTATCCAATTCATTGCGGGTCTGGACTCAAACATTCTTTGACGCAGCTTTCCGCGCGAGCATCGCTTCCAGCCTCGCCTTCGCCTCTGCCCACTCGCTATCGAGGATGCTGAAGTAGACCGAGTCGCGGACCCGGCCGGTCCAGGTGATCACGTGCCTGCGCAACATGCCTTCTTCTTTCGCTCCGATGCGCAGGATGGCGTTCCGCGATTTCAGATTCAACGCGTCGGTTTTCAGTTCGACGCGGAAGCATTTCCAGACTTCAAAGGCGTGGCGCAGCATGAGGAATTTGGCTTCGGTGTTCACCGCAGTGCGTTGCCACGCCGGGATGATCCAGGTGGAACCGATTTCTACCCGGCGGTTGGCCCGGTCGATATTCATGAAGCGCGTGCTGCCGATCACCTGCCCGGAGCCACGGTCGACGGTGGCAAACGCCACTGACTCGCCGCGTTCCTGCTCCTCGAAGATCTTCTCCACGAGACGCTGGAAATCCTCACGCGTCTTTACGCGATAGGGAATCCATTGGAAGATGTCGTCAAGAGAATCCTTGGCGATGTCCCAGAAGATTTCCGCATGCTCGCGGCGAATCGGTTCGAGGCGTACTGTGGAGCCTTCCAGCGTGACCGGCATTACGATATGCAATGGAGATGCTGCCAGAATCATCGTGCATTCCTTTCCTGACCGCACCATTATCTTGCATCTTGCGCCGGTTTGCGGCATCTCAACACCGACACCCTATAGAATGAATGACGTTGACTTGCGATGATCTCATCCGTCCAATGCTGTAGAAGCCGGAACTGTACCGGCCGGCGATGTCAGGAGAGCCAGCCGTGAAAGCGCAGTGTCTGCCCTTTACGCAAATCCCGCACACCACGCGCCTGTTCACTGATTTTCTCGCATATTCCGCCAGCGTCCAACCCTTTTACCCGCATTCTCCGCATTTCAGTGAATGGTCCAAGGCGCAGGCTTCCGCTCTGCAATATGACCCGTCGCGCCGGGAGCGCGTCAGCACGATTCTGGAGCGGCAGAATAAATCCTGGGATGCTTCGTCGCAGACCTTGGCGAACCTGAGTCGCCTTCGCGCGGGCGCGGCGGCCATCGTGACGGGCCAGCAAGTCGGACTGTTCGGCGGGCCGATGTTTGCCATCTACAAGGCGCTGACCGCGGTGAAGTTGGCCGACGAGGCGACGGCGGCCGGCATCGATGCGGTTCCCATCTTCTGGCTGGCCACGTCGGACCACGATCTCGCTGAAGTGAATCACGTTTCGCTTCCCGGTTCCGACGGCCTTCTGCGCACGTTCACAACCTCGAGCCACGGGGTGCCGGGCGCGCCGGTCAGCAACCTGCGTCTGGGAGAAGAAATCTTGCCGGTGGTGGAAGAGGCCGCATCTCTGCTGGGAGACAGCGAGGCGTCGCAGTTTCTGCGCGCGTCGTATCGTCCAGGGGAGACGCTGGGCACGGCTTTCGCCCGCTTCTATGCGCAGCTTTTTGCCCAGCGGGGTGTGATCCTTCTCGATGCTTCCGATGCTGAACTTCATCGCGTGGCGGCGCCGATGTATCGCGCTGCAATCGAACACGTGGAGGATCTGGATGCTGCGCTGCTGGCGCGAGGGGATGCTCTTGAGAGAGCGGGCTATTACCAGCAGGTGAAGGTGACCCCGTCGTCCGTGCTGCTTTTCGTGTTGCGCGACGGCGCGCGCACGGCGATTCACCGCCGGGAAGGATCCAATAACGCCGGGGAGTTTGTTATCGGCAGCGAACCTGGCGCGGAAAAGATTTCATCCGCTGAACTGCTGGATCGTATTGCCGCTGCCCCGGAAAGCTTCAGCCCTAACGTTCTCTTGCGACCCGTAGTGCAGGATTATCTTCTGCCCACTTTGGCGTACACCGGTGGCGCTGCCGAAGCGGCATATTTCGCGCAGGCGGGCGCGGTCTATGAAAAAATCCTTGGCCGCGTGACGCCGATCGTGCCTCGTTTTTCGGCGACTTTGGTTGAGCCTAAAGTGCAGCGCTGGCTCGGGCAGTACGGCATTGCGGTGCGAGATGCATTCGATGGCCCTGAGGCGCTGCGTCAGACGCTGGCTGCACGCACTCTGCCGGCAGGTTTGCAGACGGCGTTTGAACGCGCGAACAAATCCATTGAAGAATCCTTTTCCGGTTTACAGGAAGCGCTGGCCAAACTCGACCCCACCCTGGTCGAGGCCAGCCAGACGGGCGCTTCAAAAGTGCGCTACCAACTCGACCGTCTTCGCGAACGCGCCATGGCCGCTGAATTGCGCCGCAGCGAAGTGGTGAGCCGGCATGCGGTCGCGCTCAGCCAGGCGCTGTATCCGGAGAACGCCTTACAGGAGCGCGGCGTGGCCGGCGTGTATTTCGTCGCTCGCCACGGAACCGAACTGCTGCGCGGCATCTATGACACTATGCGCACCGATTGCCACGACCACCAGATTTTGGAATTGTAGGAGCGCTTTTTTACCGCAGCCACGCTTCGAGCTGCTCCAGCGACTCCACGCGTGGCGGTTCACGGTCGCGGTAGGCGCCGGACACGTCGAACAAAACTGCTTCCATTCCCGCATTACGGGCGCCCAAATAATCCACGGAGTACAGATCGCCGACGTACAGGGTTTCATCGGCGCGCGCCTGCATCGCGCTGACCGCCGCCTCAAAGATTTCCCGTCGCGGCTTTTCAACTCCAACGGTTCCGGAATCTGTAATGCTCTCGAAGCAGTCGGCGATGCCGCAGCGGGAGAGCACGTACTCGATCTTACCATCGGAGTTGGAGATCACAGCAATGCGGAAGTTCTGGCGGATGCGGGTGAGGGCGTCGCGCGTGCCCGGGAGAATTTGATCCCAGTTGGCCGAGCTGCGTGTGTTCTCGACCAGCACTTCGCGGAGATCTGATGGTTCCTCGAGTTGCCGCAGCAGGTGAGTGTGAAATATCCACCAGAAGCCGTGATCGACGCGGCCGCTCGTCATGCCCTGATCGAACTCGTGCTTGGCTTTGCGTTCCAGGGCCTGCCATTGCTGCAGCGTGGGATGGCGGTCGCTCGGGATAGGGGCCAGGATTTTCGCTCGGTTGGGAAACAGAAGAGTGTTGCCGACATCGAAAAAGATGACGCGCCGATCCGCCATCCGTCCATCTTACTGAAAGCATCGAACAGCGGGGCAAGGTGTTGGTTCCTACGTGCCTAAGGCGGAAACCGGATGGCCCGGCTGATCCCGTCGCCGCGCCGCCTCCGTGACCAGCGCGGAGAAAAAATGTAATATCCTCACTTGCGGCATCCAGAGTGTCCTTTTGCAACTCGGCCCTTGCTATGGCGCTTTCTTCGACAACGTGGATGATCTCGGGCTTCGCGCGGACCACGCGGGCCGCGCTCTCAGCGCACACTCTATTGCGGGCCCAGTCCGTGCTGGTCGCGAGCCTGGTGTTGTTGCAGCGACATTCCAGCCGACGCGACGATGTTTACAACATTCTCTGGGCGATCGTCTTCGGGTTCGCCACGCTGAATATCCTGAGCCTGGCCGCACGGCGTTTCGAGCCCAACCGCCGCGGCCTCACCTTTGGAGAGCTGATGGCAGTACTTGTGGTCCTGCTTTCCATCTTTCTGCTGGGCTGGGAGTTGTTGGGCGTATTCCGCATTTTTCCTATCAAACTTCAGCGCTGAGTTTAGCCGCTTTAATCTTGACCGTTCGAACCACCGGTTTTGAACCTGGCCCGTTAATCCGGCTTTTGCGGTATCATTCGCAAAATGGCGAAGAGTCCAGCTACGATCGAAGTGACCTGCCCCTGCTGCAGCGCGCTGCTGAAGATCGATACCGCAACGGCAGCCGTAATCGCCCACACCGCAGCGGTGAAACCGAGAATGTTCGAGGACATGGAAGCAGCTGCCCGGGCGATGAAGGAACAGGACAGCCGCCGCGAATCGATCTTCCGGCAATCGATCGAGGCACAAAAACATGCTTCCGAACTTCTGGACAAGAAATTTCAGGAGGCGGTGAAGAAGGCCAAGGAGTCTCCAGACACGGGCAAGCCGATCCGCGACTTCGATCTGGATTGAGAGCAGTGGCCCCTGATCAGTGGTCAGTGGCCAGTGAACCGGAACCGGCGTGATGAGTGATCACTGATCTCTGAACACTAAACACCGGCCACTGAGGTAGAAGGCGATGGCGATTCGTCCACTGCTTCTCGGCCACCGCGGCGCGCGTGCCGAAAAATCCATTCCTGAGAACACGCTGGCCTCATTCGATCTCGCACTCGCTCAGGGCTGCCACGGTTTCGAATTTGATGTGCGGCTCACGGCGGATGGGCACGCGGTCGTCTGCCACGATGCGACTGTCCAAGGGCTGAAAATTGCTGAATCCTCAGCCGAAAGCCTGGCCTTGCCGCGGTTAGGCGAAGTCTTAACTCGGTACCGAAGCACTGCGTTTCTCGATATCGAGCTGAAAGTCTCCGGCCTCGAGGCTATCGCCACGGATTTGCTGCGAAGGCTGGCCCCAGCGCGCGGGTTCGTGATCTCTTCGTTTCTCCCCGAAGTTCTGCGCGCCATTCATGAGTTGGACGAAACTGTCCCGCTGGGATTGATCTGCGAGACGCAGGCCGAGTTGAGCCGCTGGCGGCGGTTGCCGGTCCAGTATGTGATTCCACACCGCAAGCTGGTAAAGAAGATGTTGATCGATGAGATTAAAGCCGCGGAAGAGAAAATATTGGTCTGGACCGTGAACGCTACGGTCGACATGAAGCGCCTTTCGAAATGGGGCGTCGATGGCATCATCTCGGACCATCCCCAGCGGCTGGTGCGTGCCTTGGGCCGGCAAGAAAAGTCTTAGCCACGGATTCCACGGATTTTTACCGATACTTCTCTTTGACTTTTAGTTTTCGATCTAGGTTATTGGTTTATCCGTGGAAATCCGTGTAGATCCGTGGCAAAGTATCTAATCGGCCGCGGCTTCGAATGCGGCAGCGGCGTGCCCCACTGGCCGCAAGAAGGCGGCGCGCTCGGTCTCGAATGCTTCCAGGTTCGCTCCCATGGCGTGCTCGTCCCAGCCGAGAACCGCGCCGATGCGCAAAGCGGCTTCGCGGCTGCACGACTCGGACCAGCAGGCGCCCAGCGCCACCGGCACGCGGCGCAGCAGCACGTCGCCCAAAGTTACAGCAAACTCTCTGCGATAAGCTTCCACCACTTCGGCGATAACGTGAGAGGTGTGGGGACAGATCGGCGCACGGAGCTCCGCGCTCACCAAGGCCATGCGGGCGATGTCGGCTGCACGCTTGCCATGCCATTCCACCATGCCGCGAGCTGTTTCTTCGCTCACCGCCCCGATGCGCGCAATTTCGAGCACCGCGTCGTCGAGAAAGGGATCCAGCGCATTGTCCGGTCCCACGGTCATCGTATTCGGTTCAATCGCCTTCAACCCGATCTTGCGGGCACAGTCCCGGGCGAGTGAAGCCGCGGTGGTCAGCTTGCCGCCGATCACGGAGAGCATTCGCGCCGCGCCATCATCGGCGTGGTCGTGGAGGATGTGCTGCCGCGTGACTGCGGAAGGCTTATTGTCCGGCGAATAAGGCAGCGGCCGGATTCCTGCAAATGCGTGCTTGACGCTTTGCGCAGTGATCTTGGCCTTGGGAAACAGCTGCGCTACAGAACGCACGAGGTAGCTGATCTCGTCTGGTGACGGAACGGTTCTGGCCGGGTCGCCGTTGTCGGCAACTTCGGTTGTTCCCACGAGGAGTTGGTCGTTCCATGGAAGGACAAAAATCGGGCGGCCGTCTACCGCTTCGGTATAAACCGCAGCATTTGGCGAACCCGAAAACCGCGACAAAACAATGTGGGAGCCGCGCACGCCGCCCAGCATCGGTTTAGCCATGCGGATTGAAGAGCGCTGGCACATGCGGTCTGCCCATGGTCCGCTGCAGTTGATCACCCAGGCCGCATCGACACGCTGGTCGCGGCCGGTGATCTGGTCGCGCAACAGCACGCCGCGGGTGCGGCCGTGCGAGACGTCAACAGCCAGCGCTTCCATGTGATTGCGTACGGTCGCTCCAGCGTCGACGGCCTCCATTAACCATTCCGCCACCAGGCGCTCCGGAAATTCGCACTGGGCATCTTCGTAGTTGTAGAAGGACCAGCGATGCCCGGCGTCCAGCGCGCGCTCCAGACGTTTCAGTTCCATTTCGGTGGCGTCTTTGCTGGGCGGCTTTCCGGCCATGCGCTGATAGAGCCACAATCCGGCGCGCACTTTCATGGCGCTTCGCTGGCTGGTCTCGTTCAAAAGCAGCAGGAAGTGCATGGGATGCACGAGGTGAGATTTTTCCCGAAGCAACTTTTCCCGTTCACGGAGCGATTCCCGAACCAGACCTAATTCACCGTGCTCCAGGTAACGCAGACCGCCGTGAATGATGCGCGTGGAGCGGCTGGTTACTCCGGAGGCGAAGTCATTCTGTTCGACCAGCAGGGTGTGCTTGCCCGCACGAGCACATTGCCGCGCGACAGCGACGCCATTGATGCCCCCGCCAATCACCACTACTTGAAAGTGCTGGCCTTCCAGGGAGGCTCGGGGATTTGCCGCTAAGACCATATTTTATCAGTCAGATACAGGGCTTTCGAAAGGTGCTACTAGAGCCAAGAGCCAGGCCTCGCCAGACACTATGACCCTTAAAGTGTGCACTCTCTCCGCCGGGGGGAGAAGGTAACCTTGGTACCGCAAAGATTGATGACCAAAAGGCCAAGCACGTTGGCTCAAAGTTACTAAGCCGCAAGAGCAAGTCTAAAACATCCCTGCACTCGTTGCCCGCAGCGCGATAGCTCATTTAGAGTGGTTGCTCAAATGTCCACGACCGGCGAACGTTTCGAACGCGCTGTCGCCATTATGGAGCGCTTGCGGGCTCCCGGGGGTTGCCCGTGGGATCGCGAGCAAACCTTCGATTCTATAAAGCCCTACACGCTGGAAGAAACTTACGAAGTGCTCGAGGCTATCGATAATCGAGACTGGGACGAGCTTCCAGGAGAACTCGGCGACCTGCTGCTGCAGGTGCTTTTCTATTCGGAGATAGCCAAGGAACAAGGGACATTTTCGATTGATGACGTTCTCGACCGGCTCTCACGCAAGCTGGTGGATCGGCATCCTCATGTATTCGGCGACGCGAAAGCGGACACTTCCACTGAAGTGAAGCGCAACTGGGAAGCGCTGAAAGTTGAAGAACGAAAAAAGCGCTTCGGCGGGATCGCCGAGGCAGCGGCTGGCTCCGCCGCGAAGACTGCGCCATCGATTCTGGCCGGCATCTCTTCGTCGATGCCGTCTTTACTCGAGGCCCACAAGCTCAGTTCGCGCGCGGCGCAGGTTGGCTTCGACTGGCCCAACATGGAGGGCCTGTTCGACAAGCTCAGCGAGGAGACCGGTGAGCTTCGCCAGCATTTGCGCGAGTTTCCCGCTCCCGGTCCGCGCCCGGAAGGCTGCGGCGTCGCCGGTTCCGGACGGCAGACGATTCCGGAAGATCTACGGGCGCGGCTTGAGGGTGAAGTGGGCGACCTTTTTTTCGTGCTGGTCAACATCGCCCGCTATCTCTCGCTCGATCCCGAATCCGCGCTGCGCAAGACCAACCGCAAGTTCCGCCGCCGCTTTGGATGGATGGAGCAACGCTTGCACGAGCGCGGCGCAACCGCCGAAAGTGTTTCGATGGATGAACTCGAATCCCTGTGGCAGAGGGCCAAGCAAGAGGAGAAGCCGGCGTGAGCCCGGGCGACATTGAGATTCGCCATTGTAAGGGTCTGGATGAGCTGCGCGCCTGCGTTGCCCTGCAGAAAGATGTGTGGAACTTCAGCGATGCCGAACTGGTTCCGCTGCGCATGTTCGTCGTGGCCGAAAAAGTTGGCGGACAGGTCATGGGCGCTTTCGCCGGCAACGAAATGGTTGGCTTCGCGCTTTCCGTGCCGGGCACGCGGTCCGGTCATGTCTATCTCCACTCGCATATGCTGGCGGTCCGCAAGGACCAGCGTAATGGCGGGCTCGGCCGCCGTCTCAAGCTGCTGCAGCGCGAAGACGCGCTGGCCCGAGGCATCGACCTGATCGAGTGGACCTTCGATCCGCTTGAGATCAAAAATGCTTATTTGAATATCGAAAAGCTGGGAGCCATCTCCCGGCGCTATAACATCAACCAATATGGAATCACGTCATCGCCCCTGCAGGGCGGGCTTCCGAGCGACCGGCTGATTGCCGAGTGGTGGCTGAAATCAAAGCGCGTGGAAACGTTGCTGACGACGGGGAAGAATCCGCCATTCGAGCGGGAGACGACGATTGAAGTCCCAGCGCAGATTTACGAGTGGAAGGCCGCTGCGGAAACGCGAGGCAAGGCCCAGCAGGTGCAGGAACGCAATCGCGATCACTTTCTCCGGACCTTCGGCGACGGACTGGCTGTGCTCGGTTACGAGCGCGATTCCGAAGGCAACGGCAAGTTCGTGCTGGGAAGCTGGGACGAGGAGTGGTCCTATGCATCGGAAGAGGTCAGTAGCTAGTACCCAGTACCGAGAAAATATGTAAAGGGGACAGTCGAGGCGAATGGGTGCAACGCGTTCTGGGGTGCTGGGTACTGGGGACTAGGTACTGGACACTGAATTATTATGAAGATTGAAGCCATCACGCTCCGCGAGATTCACATGCCGCTCGTCCATTTTTTTGAGACGAGCTTTGGACGCACCTACAGCCGCCGCATCCTGCTGCTCACCGCGCACTGCGACGGGGTCAACGGCTGGGGCGAATGCGTCGCCGGCGAAGATCCTTTTTACAGCAGCGAGTGGACGGAGAGTACGTGGCCCACCATCACCCAATATCTTGCCCCCGCCGTGCTCGGACGTAGCCTCGAATCAGCGCGCGACTGCGCGGCTCTTTTCTCCCGAGTGCGCGGTCACCGCATGGCGAAAGCGGCTCTCGAAAATGCGTTGTGGGATGCCGAAGCGAAGCAGAAAGGCCAGCCCCTGTGGAAGCTGCTGGGCGGCACGCGGACTGAAATCGCTTGCGGAGTTTCCATCGGCATTCAGGATTCTGTCGAGCAACTGCTCGACAAAATTCAGATTGAACTGGCTGCCGGGTACCGCCGCATCAAAGTGAAAGTCAAGCCGGGCTGGGATATGAACGTGCTCGAGAAAATCCGCTCGCGCTGGGCCGATATCACGCTCAGTTGCGACGCCAACTCTGCCTACACGCTCGATCAGGTGGAGCACCTGCGCACCTTTGATCAATTCAATCTGCTGATGATCGAGCAGCCGCTCTGGTACGACGACATTTTCTACCACGCCCGGCTGCAAAAAGAACTGCGCACCGCGATTTGCCTGGACGAGTCGATCGTCAGCGCCCGTACTGCGGCCATTGCGCTTGAAACCGGCGCGTGTCGCATCATCAACATCAAAGTCGGACGCGTGGGCGGATTCAGCGAGGCAAAGAGAATTCACGATATCTGCCAGGCCCAGAAGATTCCGGTCTGGTGTGGCGGGATGCTCGAATCGGGTATTGGCCGGGCCCACAACATCGCTCTTTCCACGCTCGAGAATTTCAGCCTGCCCGGTGACGTCTCGGCATCCAAACGCTACTGGAAGGAAGACATCATCGATCCGGAGGTGCAAGTCTCGCCGCAAGGAATGATTGCGATCAATAGCCAGCCCGGAACCGGTTATCGCGTTAAAGAAGATCTCATCGAGAAGCTGACAGTAAAGAAGGAAACGCTGCGCGCATGATGTTGGGAGCCATCCCTCGAGACGTTGTAGCTGTCAGCGTCAATTGGGATTTCGTTGGTTACGAATGGACGCCTGCGAAAGAGCCAATCTAGGCCCATTTCCGCCGATGCCACGCCTCATTACCTAAGGTCGCAAGCTGAAGTTACGTTTACCCCCCGCTGCAACCCCAGTATTTTAGAGACTCTCCGGGGTCGGCACCTGCCCCGGCCTATGTTGTCGTCTGGGAGCAAGAAGCAATGGCTATGCTTTTTCGCGGGTTCCCAATCAGAAAGTCCGAAAGCAAACGCAACGGGATGAGCATCATGGGGAAGGCTCTGTCTCTTGCGTTCGTGCTGGTTGCGACCGCCGTGGCGCAAAATCAAATGCAAACGGGACCGCCCGCCACGGCTTACGGTCCGACTTACGATGTCAGTTGCGGCTATAGCTATCTCTCATCGACGGTTCCGTCTGCGGGCAGAGTAGGTCTCAACGGCCTGGATGTGACCGGCCACGCTAACTTTCTTCCGCGTTGGGGAGTCGCTGTAGACTCCGGTTACGTTCGCACCTCCAACGTCCTGGCCACCGGACAGTCGGGCTACACTTTAACTTTCCTTGCTGGCCCGGTGTTTCATCTGTTTGAGGCCAGAAAAACGAGGGCGTTCGTGCACGCGCTGGTCGGCGCAGGGCTGGTTGACAGTGCAGTCCCGGTGACTGGCACCGAATACCTAGAGGGATGGGTGGCAAGACCAGCCTATGCACTCGGGGGTGGGATCGAACGCACCGTTGCCGGGCCTTTCGCGGTCCGCCTCACCGGAGATTACCTGCGCACCGCATATGCGGACTCCACCGGCGACGTGCGCAACCAGAACAATCTTCGTGTAACCGCCAGCATCGTTTTTCGCCTAAGGGATCGCCAAGCTATAGCTGCCGGCCACTGAAGGCCTTCCCTAGCGCGACTTAGGGCCTGTGGTTCCGGCTCCCAGCTTATGATCCTCAGCTAGCTTCGCTTCTTCCGCCTTCAACATCTCCACTCCCTGGGCAAACGTGGTGTCGGCGGGCACGCGGCGGAAGTCGCTGAACACCTCGTCAGACTTGATCACAATACTCTTGAATATAAGAATCTTTCCCGTAAAGCTAAGGGACATACGCGAAATTTGCCATGATCCATCGCCAACGTCAGATTGATCGACCAGAAAGTGCCCGCCTTTGTCGAGATGCCCCAGAATTCCCCAGCCAAAACCGACTTCCTTGAACAGAGTTCCGTCGATTCGCGCGATTCTGCGCGATGCAGGATCAATCAGCAAGAATCCCTGCATGCCCTCGAGCACCTGTTCCACGCGAGAAGGCGGTTCGTACGCCGGATTGGGCCAGAATTTCAAACGCACCAGCCGGTTTCCTTTCTTGCCCAGCTGAGCGGTGCCCGGCTCCTCGCCGTCATAGTCATATAGAAAAGCCTCGGGCAGGGCCTTGACGATGCGCAAAGTGCGCTCGGCAGCCTGCTGCTCTTGTGAATGTTTGCGGCTAAGTTGCTCCGGATCGCTCACCAGACCCGCCAGGTGGTTTTCCTCGCCCTGCATTTGTTCGGGCGTAAGCGGGTGGTCGTCGTATGCGATCGTCATGCCGGCCATGGCGCTCCGGGTTTCCACATAGAGCCTGGTTTGTGAACCCTGCGGAGTCTGCTTGCGCGATCGGAACATGTGCTTGATCGAATCGTCGTTGGCGACCGCTATTTCGTTAGCGACGGCGGCCCGTACCAATTCGATCGCGGGAGCCGAATCGGCAGGAGCACTCGGGTGCGCGGCCGCATGGAGGGAAGTCGCACTCCTCCCCGTCAGCAAAAGGCCCAGGAAAACAGCGCTGATGATACGAATCAATTTCGTCCGTCTCATGCTATCCGGCACACTTCCAAGTGTAGCAATTTGAGCTTGGGGGTTTCTCGATAATGTTCCAAGAGTGCGTCGGAAGCTTAGTGGCAGCCGTGGAAAGAAAGAATGCCAGTTCTTCACGGTTGAGGGCCCAGACGAGCGAGCTTGAACATAAATATTTCCGAAATGATGGCTCGGGAGGCGCGCCCATCTCGGGAAGTGTGAGCCATTTCTAATCTGAATTGTTCGGGATCGGGCGTAGTATCCGAGCATGGATGACAAAACCAGGCTCGCGGATCGGCGCGAGGAATCAGAAGCAATCCAAGTTGCGAACGATCTGTACTTAGAACACGATGAACACAGCCCCGCAGCCACCGCGGAATATCAGTTGAGGCTGGAGCGGCTGGAACAAGTTCGGAAAGACATGAAAGAATTAGCCAGAGCCATTGCTGTTCAAAATTGATCATTTTCTGTTTTGAGCTGGAAAGGGTTGTCCGCCGTGAGAATGAACCACAGCCAAAACTGGCAACCGCTGTGAGATTTTTAAGTACAGAGCCAAGCCGGGGAAATGCACATCCGAAATTGAATTCATCCCAGGTTGCCTGCGAGGAACTTGCCGCGCCCTCTGTGCCTTGCGTATAGTCGAAGCAGTGAGCGGTCTTCCGTAATTGCCTCAAGGATTCTGACCTGGAGCAACCCGTCACGGATGCCGCAGCACTGGATCACCGTTGAAACAGGAGAGCGTCCTATGAGCGCACCCGCCAGTGGGTTGGGGTTGGCACAGATCGGCAAGTCGGTTATCGTCAAGGGCGAACTTTCCGGCAGCGAAGATCTCTATGTGGATGGCCAGGTCGAGGGCACCATTGCTCTTAAAGGCAACAGCTTGACGGTTGGCCCTAACGGCCAGGTCAAAGCCAGCGTCGAGGCCAAGGCCGTGGTGGTGCAAGGCAAGCTCGAAGGCAACATTCAGGCCAGCGATCGTGTCGAATTGCGTAAGTCTGCGATCGTTACCGGAGACATCACCACCCAGCGCATTTCCATCGAGGAAGGCGCATTTTTGAAGGGTAAGGTTGATATACACCGCACCGACAAGTGAAGCGCGCGGGCGTTGAAAGATTTATTTCAGGAGTTATGAAGTCAGGATGTCGTCAGTCTCGCAGGGTTTCATGAAACTCTTTCGCGGATCATCCGGAACTGAGACCATCCCGGTACAGGGCGCGCAGAAGCTCACGCGGCGCTCCAGCGGCCTGGGAGAGTTGTCCCGTATGTGGGAATCCGCGGAAGACCTTTGCATTCTTGACCTGGGATCGACATCACCGGCCAACATTCGCCACTTCACCGAACATGGCCACCGGATCTACAGCGAGGACCTGCTCACGGCCTCGACTGATCCTGAGCTGCTGGGCAAGAACGAAGAAGGAAACGTTGTTCTCGACAGCCGCAAATTTCTCGCCGATAACCTGGTCTACCCGGCGGCGCGCTTCGACGTCGTACTGTGCTGGAACCTGCCCGACTATCTCGATGAGAGTCTGGTAAAACCGGTCGTTGGAAGGCTCTGGTCAGTGTTGAAACCCGGCGGCATGCTGCTGGCGTTCTTCCATACTCGCGACGCCGGTCCGGACTCGCCCTGTCATCGCTTTCACATTGTCGGTACGGACATCCTCGAGATGCAGAAGATTGTGTTACGCCGCGAAGCCCGTCGTGGACCTACCGGAGCGATCCACACCGCCATCTCGGAAGGCTTCCAGTTGCAGCGCGTATTCAACAACCGCCACATCGAAAACCTCTTCCGCGACTTCGCCTCGATTAAATTCTTCCTTGCGCGCGATAATATCCGCGAAGTGCTGGTGGTTAGATAGTAGCGCCGGCATCCTGCCGGCCGTCCGGCGGACGTCCTCGCCCGCCGCGCCGAGGGCGAGACGCCCCTTCGGCATCGCTCAGGGCAGGCTCTCGGGACCGCCGGGACGGCGACGCTACCTTTGCATGTCCACCGCCGCTGACTTCTTCCACACAATCACTCCCATACGGAAAAGATAATTGCGCGAAATTTCCACTTGCGTCCCTGCGCCTGCCGAAATAACAGGCGCCAGCACGCTCCGGATTTCGTCAGGAACATAAGCGCGCCGCACCGAAGTCAGCCCATCCATCCAAGCTATCCGGCTGCGCATAATCGGAAATCCGGCGAACGCCAACGCGAGATGCAGCGGATGGCGAACGAGATCATTAATCAGCAGAGCCCGCCGGCTGACCCGCAGACCTTCGCGTATGAACTGCGCCAACTGCTGTTCGTCCAGATGATGAGCAAAGAGGCAGCAACTGACTAAGTCGAAGGTTCCATCGCCGAAAGGCAGGGCGAAGGCGTCGCCCACGATGCTGCAATTTGCTAACGAGAAGTTTGCATCCGGAAGATGAGACCGCGCCCGGTCCAGCAGCGTCACATCGAGCGTGATACCTCTGCGCGCCAGCTTCCACTGCACTATCTCCGGGACTTCACCTGACCCGGCTGCCACTTCCAGCAGAGAAAGGCGGTTCACTCCCAAAGCTTCGGCCGCGCGTTCCACCATCCTCCGCGTAGTCGAAACGCCGCCGAACCACCGGTTCACCCGGCCTATATCCCGCATGGATGTCTCGACGTCGGCGGGAGAGCAGGCGTCAGAATCGAGAATCTCGGGGGCATCGACTCGCTGCATGGCAAGGCAGTGCTGTGTCTGGCGGGTTGCGCTCCACTCAGCGTTAAACCTCGGCCAGCTCTTCTTCCAGCAATTGCTTGTTATACAGGTCGCTGTAGTAGCCGTTCAAGGCAAGCAGTTCGTCGTGCGTGCCCGATTCGACGATCCGTCCGTCGTGCAGCACGGCGATCCGGTCGGCATTGCGCACCGTGGAAACGCGGTGCGAGATGAAGATGGTCGTGCGTCCCTGCATCACTTCGCGCAAGTGATTGAGGATTTTGTCTTCGGTATGAGTGTCGACGCTCGAGAGCGCGTCATCGAGAATAAGGATTCGCGGATTACGAATCAACGCGCGGGCAATCGCGGTGCGCTGCTTCTGTCCTCCAGAGAGAGTGATGCCGCGCTCGCCTACTATGGTCTGATATTGCTCGGGAAAGCTCGCTATATCGCGGGCGATATTGGCGGCTTCGGCCGCTTCGTGAATCTGCTGATCGGTAGCCGATGCCACGCCCAGAGCAATGTTTTCCCGGATGCGGTCACTGAATAAAAATGTCTCCTGCGGAACAAACCCAACACTCTTGCGCAGCGATTCCAGGGAGAACTCCCGGATCGGCCGGCCATCCACCAGAACCATCCCTGGCGCGGCGTCGTAAATGCGGGGAATCAGGCTGACCAGCGTGGTTTTCCCCGAGCCCGTCGGGCCCACGATCGCCATGCTGCTGCCGGCGGGGATTCGCAGGTTCAGGTCGTGCAGCACGGGTTTGCCGTCGAAGGCAAAATTCAAACCGCGAAATTCGATCTCGCCTTCCACGGGCCGGTCTCCGGCTTCAGGTCCATCCTTGATTTCGGGTTGCTCGTGCAGAATTTCATTCAGGCGAATCAGCGACGCCGTCCCTCGCTGGAAAATGTTGACCACCCACCCAAGCGCGATCACAGGAAACGTCAACTGCAGCATGTAAATATTGAAGGCGGCGAAATCGCCTACCGTCACAGAGCCGGGAAGCAACAGAGTCGTTTTCGTTTTCAGGTAGGAAACTAAAACCACAGTGGTTTGTCCGTGGAGGACTTCGCGGCCGCCGATCCACAGCACCAGCACCATGGCCAGGCCGAGCATCAGTTCCAGCGTAGGCCACAGCATGCCCATGAGCCGCACCAGTTTCAGGCTGCGGGCGACGTATTCCTGGTTGGCGCCTTCAAAGGACGCGATCTCCGCCTCTTCCTGCACATAGGCGCGGATGACCCGGGCCCCGGAAAAATTCTCCTGCGCCCGGGCCGAAATGTCGGAGAACATCGCCTGAATTCTTTCGAAGCGGTCGTGGATGCGCCGTCCAAAATGCTGAATGACAATACTCACCAGGGGAAGAGGCAGAAACGCGTAGAAAGTCAGCTTGGGGCTGATGAGCACCATGAACGACAGCGCGCCGACGGTGAATACCAGCGTATTCGCCGAGTACATGATCGCCGGACCCAGCAGCATGCGTACTGCGTTCAGATCGTTCGTCATCCGGGCCATAATGTCGCCGGTGCGCGTGCGCTGGTAGTAGGAATAGGAAAGCGTTTCCAGGTGAGCGAAAAGATCGTTGCGCAGATCGAACTCGATGTCGCGCGAGATGCCGATCACGATCCAGCGCGTCAGGAACAGGAAAACCCCACGGACGGCGGCGACTTCCAGCATCTGCCAGGCAAAGTGCAGCAACTTCGCGGACGTAACGCCGGCGTTGAGATCGTCGATCGCGTGCCGGATCACTTGCGGCAGCAGGATCCATGCGCCATTGCTGAGAAAAATGCAGAAAAGGCCCGCCACAAAGCCCCCGCGGTAACGCTTGAGGTAGGGCAGGAGCGGACGCATGCTCTTGGGAATCATTCAGGTCGTCTAGATGAAATTCTAGCAGGCCGGGGTGCAAGTTTCGGAAGGCGGGCTCGGCAGGGAAGAGGTCTTAGACGTCTCAGGCGCTGGGTCTTAGGTCCTAGGAAGCCCGCCGCCTAAGGCCTGGAGCAGGAGAAGCCGAAAGCTAACGGCGCTCTTTCTCGGCAGTTGCATGCTGTGCGCTCGGAACCAGATCGCTTCCGAAAGCAACAACGCTGACCGCCGCAAGCAGCGCTCCCCAGGCGATGAAGAAGATCCATTCCGCGTAAAAGATGAATGCCTGAGCCACATCCATGACATCACTCCTTGCGACAGCGAATCGAGGTCAAGCCGATAGCCTAACCTCGGTTCGCCGTCAGCAAACTCAAGCTCTGCAAACCACCGCGCACAACCCGACGCCTTACTCCTGCGGAGCTGGGGCCGATTCCTGCATACGTTGCTGCATGCGCGCCTCCCGATTGGCCTCGAACTGTTGCATCTTGGCCTGCTGGTCAGGAGTGAGCAACTGAAACAGCTCGTTATGAATGCGCGTTTCCTGCACCTTCAGTTGCACCAGCGTCTGCGACTGCTGCGCCACCAGCGCTTGCACCTTGGCTTCGTCATAGGTGCCCTCTTCATACTGCTTGAGCTGCTGCTGCATCAGGTGAAGTTGCTGCATCTGCGGCTTCATCGCGGCGTGCTCTTTCTGCAGCACGGCCTTCATCTGCGTGCGCTGGGCGTCGGTCAGGTCCAGATATTTTGCGAAGAAGCCCATCATGGGGCTTCGCATGCCGAAGGCATGGCCGTGCACCGGCGCGGTTGCATCCGCGGTTTGCGAGTTGGCGATTGCACCACCCAACAACACCGCCAGGGCAGCTACGATCAAGCGAAAACGAATCGTCTTCATAAGGTTCTGCTCCTTCAACCCCGGCTCCATCCACGTGCTCGCCTCTTGGGAGCCTTGGGCTCTTGGGTACAGCTATACAAACACGATTCCCGGGGAAAAGTGGTAAAAAGTCAGTCAATGCGAGTAAAGTTTTGTCAAAGGCGGCAAAACCTGGCTGGCCAACAGGGTTAGCCGTCTCTGGGTTTGACAATTCTTTACCGCTGCCAGCTTGCGATCTGGTGCACAATGAAAACTGCCAAGATGGAACGAATTCTGGTTATTGACGATGATGTCGAACTATGTACCCTGGTGGGCGAATACCTGCAGGCCGAGGGATTCGTAGTCGAATCCGTGCATGATGGCGAGAATGGGCTGCAGCGCGCCACTGCCGGCGGATACCTGCTCGTAGTGCTGGATGTGATGTTGCCCGGCATCAACGGTTTCGAGGTGCTGCGCCGGATCCGCGCCACTTCCCGCCTGCCGGTACTTTTGCTCACCGCGCGCGGCGAAGATGTCGACCGCATCGTCGGACTGGAGATCGGCGCCGACGATTATCTGCCCAAACCTTTTAATCCGCGGGAACTGGTGGCGCGCATTCGAGCCGTCCTACGCCGCACTCGGAGCGACAAATCGGCGCCGTCTGCGCCCGATATCGTCCGCGTCGGGGAAATCGAACTCGATCCCGCCACGCGCAGCGTGCGCCGCGACGGCGAACCCGTTGACCTCACCTCGGTCGAGTTCAATCTGCTGGAAGTGCTGCTGCGCGAGGCTGGACGCGTGGTGCCCCGCGAGCGCCTGGTCAACGCCGTCTTGAGCCGTAAATTCTCGCCCTTTGACCGCAGCATCGACATGCACGTCAGCAAAGTCCGCAAGAAGCTCGGCGATACCGACGCCGATGAACATATCAAGACCATCCGGGGCGTAGGCTATATCTTCGCCCGTCCGCGGGAGAAGGTTGGGGAAAAGGTGAAGACCTCATGAAAAGTCTGTTCCTCAAGATTTTTCTTTCCTTCTGGATGGCTTTTGCCTTGTTTCTCGTGCTGGCGATCCTGGTCACGCTGGCGTTTCGTCCGAGGACCTCAAGTTGGGAAGCTCTTCTCGCGACCGCGATGAACGACTCTGTGAATGCCTACGAACAGAGAGGAACGGCGGGGTTGGGCGAATATTTCGACAATCTGCAAAAGACGCAGCACGTCCGCGTCTTTCTATTCAATGAAAACATGGAGGAGATTTTGCATCGAGGCGCGCCAGAGTGGGCGCTCCGTGTCGCCAAGGGAGGGCCGAGGGTGCCGCACGAAGGCTTTATTTTTCCCGCACCGCCTCCGGTGTTGCGTGATTCGCGCGCTTCCTCTGACGGATTGCATCGTTACACGCTCGTGCTGTCTCCTCCGCCGGGGCCACGCCTTTTTCTCGGTCCGCGGGGACTGCCCGTTCCTGGTCTCATCATTGCAATCATCTCCTCGGGACTCGTCTGCTATGTGCTAGCGTGGTTCCTGACCATGCCAATCGTGCGTTTGCGTGCGGCCACGCGCCAACTAGCCGCAGGCGATCTCACTGCCCGGGCCGGTGCTCCAAATGTCACCAGACGCGATGAGGTTGCAGGCTTGATGCGGGATTTTGACGGAATGGCGGAACGCTTGGAGAATCTGGTCAAAGCGCAATCCCGTCTGCTCAACGACATCTCGCATGAACTGCGCTCACCCCTGGCGCGGCTGAATGTAGCTTTGGGCTTGGCGCGGCAGCGCTCCGGGCCGGAAAGCGCGGCCATGCTGGAACGCATCGAACTGGAAGCCAGCCGCCTCAATGAACTCATTGGCCGCCTCCTCACTCTGGCCCGGCTTGAAGATGGCGAGCAACATGTGCCTACCACGCCGATTTTGCTGGACGAGGTGGTGCTCAATGTGGCGGAAGATGCCGAGTTCGAAGCCCAGGCGCGGCGTTGCCACGTGCGCAGCGAGATTCCCCCGGAAACATGGGCGGTGCGCGGAGATGCGTCGCTGCTGCATAGTGCCATCGAGAATGTTGTGCGTAATGCCATCCGTTATACCCGCGAAGGCAGCACGGTGGATATTCATTTGGAGAAGACGAGGATTGCCGGTGGCGAGGAGGCGGTGGTTCGAGTCACCGATTGCGGCTCCGGTGTGCCCCCCGATGCCCTGGAAAAGTTGTTCGAGCCGTTCTACCGTCTGGACGATGCTCGAGGTCGGCAGACCGGCGGGGTTGGCCTTGGCCTGGCCATTACAGAGCGCGCAGTGCGCTTCCATGGCGGACGCGTCGCCGCTACGAACCGGGCCGAGGGCGGACTGATGGTCGAGATCCACCTGCCTCTGATGGTAGCCGCCAGTTCGGAAGAAGCTCTCGAGACCGTTCCCGTAGCGGAGTACCGAGTACCCAGTACCTAGTACCGAGTACGAGCAATTGCACCGGCCTCGCTTTGTCCTTGTCGCCTTTTCTGGGTATTGGGTACTAGGTACTGTTTTCAGGCAACTCGCCGCCCCGTCCAGGGTTCCAATGAGTTCGGGCGGTTTGCTCTTCCCACGCATTCCTGATACATAAATGGATGGCAATTCACGCCTTCAAATAGGGTTCACGCCCGGTTTGTGTGGCCGGGGAATGCATAAGCACGCTCATAGGAGATAAACCGAAGAATGTGGACAAGGTTTGCCTGGATGGTGGCGATTCTGGCTCTGGTATCAATCGGCTTCCTGATGGCCTGCAACGCCAAGTACTCCTCGAACGACAACGGTCTGGTCGTGATTCCCAGCCAGGGGGGTGGTCCGCTGGTGAATAACCAACTAAACGGGCCGGTAATGGAAACCTTCAGCCTCGATCTGTCGAACGGTTCCACGACGGAGATTAACAACGTGAACGGTCCTCCGACGCCGGGGTTGCCAACGGCTATCGTTCTTGATCCGGCAGGCGCAAACGCCTACGTGATCGTTACCGCGAATCCGGCAGTGCCTGGCGGTAGTGTCACGGGGATTGCGGCGTTTCCCATAGCTTCCGATGGCAAGCTTGGGAGCGCGACGCAGTACCTGCTGCACAGCGCGAGCGTGCTGGTCAACGGGCAGACCACAACGAAAATGGTCCCTGTCGCTCCAGTGGCCCTCAGAATGGATTCCGCAGGCAAGTTCCTGTTCGTGGCCAACAGCGCCACAAGCGATAGTTCTGGGAACCCGGTGCCGGGCTCAATCTCAGTGCTCGCAGTCGGCAGCAACGGCACCTTGAACGAAGTCACGGGTTCGCCTTTTGTACTTCCCGTAAATGGTGTCAACGTGAACCCACCGGAACCGTGCACGATTCAGGTGGCATGCTCCAGTCCGCTGGCGCTGGCCGTGACCCCGACCATCTATCCTCCGCAGTATGCCTACTGTTCAGGGATTTCGCCTCCGACGACGGAGAACCTGTATGTGCCGGACTCCATCAACAACATTCTGTTGAATTACTCGGTGTCATCGAGTGGCGCGCTGACTCTGAGTGAAGCTGATAATCAGGTCGGAATCCCAACCGGTTATATGCCCGATGGTGTGACCGTCGATCCCTGCAACCGGTTCGTCTACGTCTCCAACGGGCTTTCAAACGCGGCTACATCCAATTCGGTCAGCGCTTACACGATCTGCAGTACCATGAAGCAGCCAACCTGCCCGGTTGCCGACTTCAGACTGCTTCCGATTAACAACGGGTTGCCCTTTGCCGTTTCCCCCGGCGAGGGTCCCGGGCCTTTGTCCATGGATGCATACGGCAATTACTTGTATGTAGTGGATACCGCATCAGGCCTGGTCTCGCAGTTCAGGGTAAGCACGGCCACCGGTGCCTTGACGCCGCTTACGCCGCCGTATGTCTCCGCCAGTGGAGGGGCTGATTCGATTGCGATCCGCGGCGACGACAGTTTCGTCTTCGTGGCCAACCTGAATCCAGGGACGCTCTCGGAATACGCCATCAACCTCCAGAATGGAAATTTGGACCCATTGCCGGTGATTCAGACATTCAATTATCCCTCGGGAGTAGCGGTGAAGTAATCGTCCGAAACGGTGTGATCTGTCCGCGGGCTGGCTTGCCGGGGGACCGGATTGCCGCGGACTAGGTTGGAATTTTCAGAATCAGGTAAGCGCCCACCAGAGCGAAGATGAGGTCCGGCGACCAGGCGGCCAGAGCCGCGGGCAACAGGCTGATGTCCCCCATCGCCTCGGACAAACGCGACACGACCGTGTAAACCACTGCGATCCCCACCGCCACGGCAACTCCCGTAATGGCCCCTTTCTTAGCTGCCGACAAAGAAAACGGAACAGCGAGCCCAGCCATGATGAACGTGATCAGCGGGTAGGAGAGCTTCTGGTTCAGCTGCACCCGGAGCCTTACCACATCGAAGCCGCTTTGCTGCAAATCCCGGATGTAGCGGCGCAGTTCCTCATAGTTCATCTCGGAGTACTGTTTCACCTCCTTCTTGAAATATGACGGCTGCTCGCTGAGGTCAGGAAAAGTGGAGACGTCAAAGGTGTGATAACCGGCGATAGCGGCTCCGTGCAAAGACCGCTGCCAGCCTTGTTCAAAGACCCAGCGGCCCAGGTTGTCGGCCCAATGCGCGCGCTCGGCATGGATGCGCTGCGTAATGCTGAAACTGGCCGGATCGATTCGAAAAATGGTGAGGTTGGCGAACTGATCGCGGTCGGCATCGAAGAACTGGTAGTAGTAAATGTCATTGTGCTGGCCGAAAATCCAGCGCCGGTCGGGACGCAGATAGGTTTGCGGGGGCTTGCCCTTGATCTGGTTGTGCAGTGCTTCCTGCCGCTTGTTCGTATGCGGCAAGTAGAACTGGTCGGCAAAGAACAATCCGGTCGAGAGCACTGCGGCCGCTGCCAGCACCGGCATGACGATGCGGTAGACGCTGGTTCCGGTCGCTTTGATCGCCGTGATCTCATTGGAGCGGTTCATCAACCCAAAAGTGATCAGCACTGCCAGCAGCATGATCAGAGGCGCGACGCTGTATAGCAGGTAGGGAGAAACGTTGAGCAGATACTCCACGACCACGATTGCGGGCGTCTGGTTGCGCAGAATGTCTCCCAGCAACTCGAACAGCGTAAACACCAGCAGCAAGACCAGGAAAGCTGCCACGATCATTCCCAGGTAGAGAAAGAAATCGCGCAGCACGTAATCATCGAGCAGGGTAGGGAAGCTGGCACTGAAGACTCGCCGCCGGCTGGAGGCGCGCTCGAAAGCATTGGCCGTCTCTCGACGCCTGTGCCTGCGATCATGTACGGGGATATTCGCCGGAACCTCGTTTCGCTTCCATGGCAGGCGGATTACGGGCAGCGATAACGGCCTGCGTTCGGCTTGCCACAGCAGGAACAACGCTGCGGCAAAGAATACGATGTTGGCGAGCCATGCTCCGAACACTGGGCCTACTCTGCCCTGCTTGGCCAGCGAAACTCCAATCAGAGAAATGAAGTAATAGACGAAGACCAGCACGATCGTAAGCACGAACCCGCCTGACTTTCCGCTCTTCTTCGAGGAGAGCCCGAGCGGAATTCCCACCATGGCCAGCACCAGACACGCGGTAGGCAAGGCGAAGCGGTTGTGAAATTCGATGAGGTAGACGCGCGCCGACACGGGATCGATGCTGGCAGCGTGACCAAGCAGCGCGGAGGTACTGATGGCTTTGACTGGAGTTTGTTCGTCCGCTTTGTTTTCCGAAGAAGCCAGTTCGATCGGGATGTCAGTTTGCTGGAAGGTCGAGATCTGGTAATGATCAACCTTTGTGGGATCGGTCTCGTGCGTGGAACCGTCCTTCAGATGCAGGTGCAGGCGGTCCTCGCCTTCGGGGACGAGGATACCTTCGCGCGCCAGCGTGATGCTGGGATTCGAAGGATCGGAGATATCGGCGAGAAAAACTCCGTTCCAAACTGCGCCGCCCTGAGCGCTGTGCACGTCCTGCACGTAGAGCACGAGCTTGGGAAAGCCTTCATAAAATACGCGCGGTTGCACTTCATACGAAGCCTGCGCGCCTTTGAGTTGGTCCTCCAGCCGTCCCAGCGACGCCAGCGACCATGGCGCCAGATAGAGGCTGTTGACCAGGGCCAACAACCACGCTGCAGCGACAAATATTGCCAGCACTCGTCCGAAGCTCCATACGCCCATGCCGCTCGCGCGCATGGCGGTGATCTCGCTGTCGGCGGCGAGCCGGCTCAGTCCGATGAGAATCCCTACCAACACGCTCATGGGGATGGTGTAGGTGAGGGCGAAGGGCACGGTGTAGAAGAAGATCTCGGCAACGCTCGGCAGCGGCGCGCTGGCGCGGACCACGAGTTCCAGAATGTGTCCCAGATCGCGGGTGAACAACACGAAGGTGAAGATCGCGGCGCCGATGAGGGCGTGTGAGGTTACTTCGCGAAGAATGTAGCGGGTAAGAATCCGCATGGCGGCGACGCTTGCTGAGGGCAGAATAGCATGGGGCTGAAAAGCAGTGGTCGTCGCTAGTGGTCGTCGCTAGTGATCAGTGGCTAGTGATCAGTGGCTAGTGGTCAGTGGCCAGTTCCTGGAGCTGGCTTTATCTTCTTGTCTTTGCGCTGGAAACGGTTCTTAATGTTGCAGCGGAAGTTCGGGAACGGGTGAAGGTCGACCGCTCTGGTCCCTTGTGGATTCCTTGTCAAAATAAATTCCAACTGGGCTGGTGGATTCGGGATTCCTTTGCGTGTGTTTCGGACCAGAATCGGGGTATCCCCCTCCCCCCTCCCGTGACTGGAATCATCACGTTAGCAGGAAATTCCTCGTAAAATCCGGATGTCAAAGAACTTAGATACTAAAATCCGTGAAAGAAAGGACTTAGAGGCGCGACCACGCGGGTTCACCCGACCGTCACGGCCTCGACCATGATTACGCAATTTCGATGACGGCACAAGGTCAGATGTCACACGGGAGGTGTGGAAAACCGCGAAGGGTGGGCAGCCTCGTTCGCGGTAGCGCAAAGATGGCCAGCCCCCTGGTCACAGAATCTGAATGAGTGCTAACGCCTGTTTACAACAGTTGAGACGCGCCGAAGTGCTACTATTCACAAACAACAATGTCCGCAGATCCAAGAGATTAGCTAGCAGGAGGGTCAAATGGAACCGACGATTACGATTGATCGGAGTGTGCCCGCACCCCCATCTCTGTGGCCGATCACCCTGCAAGCATTCGTGGGTGCACTTTTCGTTGGCGATCAGGTTCTAGAGCGCTGGGGAACCTTCGACCTCTATGGCAAGTTCATGGGAGTTGCTATTCTAATTGGCCTTGTGTGGGGCCCGGCTATAGAACTGTGGAGAAAACGCTCCGGCAAGGAAGTGAGATTCAGCAACCTCGCGACAAGTGGCTACACGTTGGTGTGGTTGACGGTCATTTTGTTCAGTCGCCATTTACGCTGATGAGCGAGTGGACAGACTGTTGCGGAGAATCTTAAAAGTACGGACCAAGCTTCCGAACGACTCCCCACTGTTGAAATATCGCCATTTCACTCGTTGACCCCAGTCGGCCATTCTCAATGGGCGCTAACGCCTGGTTTCGACGGTCATTGCGTATCTGACTGATCGGCGTAGACTTGGGTCGGTACATCAAAGACTAAAACGTGCCTTTGGATAAATCCGGGGAGTACCTATGTACAAACTAGCTCTGGGTGTGGTCATACTCGCAACGATGGCGTGGGCTCAGGAGAATTCCGCGGGCTGTGGTCCCGGCCAGACTAAATTTGAGGTTAAGCGGGAGGCTCACTCGCATCCAACCGGTGCGACGGAAACAGGCAAGGCGCTGGTGTACGTATTCGGAGATTCGGAACTGGACAATACTGGCATCCGCATTGGGGCCTTGAATACTCGGGTGGGGGTCGATGGCGAGTGGGTCGGAGCCTATGGATCCAAATCCTACATGTATTTTTCGGTTGCTCCTGGCGAGCATCGGTTGTGCACAAGCCAGCAGTCTTCTCTTAAGTCGCGCAGGGATAATAACGCCTCGGCCATTACATTCACGGCCGCAGAAGGCAAGGTGTACTACTTCCGGACACAACCGACTCCGACGTCGTTGGCGGCAAGCACGACGACGGGAGTACCCAATGGAGAGGTGGAATTGGCAGCGCTCGATCCGGCGCAAGCGCAGCTGATGATCCCGAAGTGGGCCTACAGTACTTCGCAGCCCAAGAAGTAGTGGCTTCGGGCCGGAAAGAATCTTGCTCACGGAAGATGAAAGAAATCTCGCGAGTGACACTCATTATCAAAATACCCAAAATCGATTGGTGATAAATCCCCATTACGCCCATTGAGTTGCTTTGTCGTACTTAGGCTCT
>JBAUYE010000406.1:0-3033 GCA_049584615.1 Candidatus Sulfotelmatobacter sp. | reverse complement strand
TTGTGGATGACGTTTTTCCGCGATTCGGAGGGGAACCTGCTGGCGCTGATGAGTGAAGTGGCGCGGTAGGACTCGGAGCGCTTAGCTAAAAACGTTCCGGCTTGTAGCCTGCTTGGTGGCGGTGCGGGCAGAAACCAGGATCCCTCGCTTTGCTCGGGATGACAGTCCTGTAGGTGGGGACGACAATGCTGTGGCTCGGATGACAATTCTTGTGGGTGCCCATCCGTGCGCCTGCGAAAACGGATTTTCGATTGCCAACGGTCCGTAGGTGATCGAGAATTTGTGGGACATGCGAATCGCCGTGAAGCCAGCAGCTGCACTTTCAGCGCCCGGTTTTGGCAGTGCGTGGTTTGCGCTGTGCGTGGCGTTCGCGCTGCACATCATTGATGAGGCCTGCAGCGGCTTTCTTGCTGTGTACAACCCAACCGTGACCATCCTGCGCGGGCGCTGGGGCTGGTTTCCAACCGGCACATTCGAGTTCGGGGAGTGGCTGGCGGCGCTGATCGTGGCCTGCGGAGTGCTGTTTTTTCTGACCCCGGTGGCGGGGCGCGGGATGAGCGGCTTGCGGCCACTGGCGTGGGTTTACGGCGTCCTGATGTTTCTTAGCGGGCTGGGATGTGCCCTGTTCTCGATTCTGGGACATACTGTGGCTGCGGTGACGGTGCCGCGTCCCGGGCCGGGGTTTTACTCTTCTCCGTTTCTATTCGCGGCTTCGCTGTGGCTGATGTACCGGCTACGACGGACGGCGCAGGTGGATTTTCAATTGCCGACCGGAGATTGAACGCGAATGAACAAGTTGCAAGCTGGATTGAGGGTCCAGTAGTGGGTTAGTTTGCAAAGTGCGTCCCCCATCGGCTAAAGCCCGCCCTTTCAAAGCGGATTCGTGCTGCACTGCCAGCGTGGGTCCGTGCCGCGCGGGCGATGGGCGCGCCGAGCCTGCTATCATCATGGGCGGAGTCTGGTGAATGCCATGGAAGACATGGAAGACGACGAGGGACTTCCTTATATTTCGGGTTCGGGAGAAGGACTTATGGATGAAGGTCCAGCGGTGCATGGGAGCGCGCGGCGCAATGAGGATATCGCGCTCGATCTGATGAAATTTGTGGCGATGACTACGGGGTATGGGCGAACCACTTCGTCGGGCGTGGGTTTTCAGGGCACGGGTTCGGCGTCGAAGCCCGAGGAGTATGCTGCGCACTTGCTCGAGTTGTATGGGAAGTGCCGGGCGGCGGTGGAGGGGAAGAAGTAAGGGCCGTAACCGGCCGCGGACAAGGCCTTCCGTAATCTGCTCGAAGGGGTTGGTTAGGGAAGATACTTGATCCTAATGATGTCCCTCCCTCAATCGCAGCCCGCTCCGCGGGCCACGCGAGTGCATTTCACCGAGCGCACTCCAGCGGTGCTTCGACTGGGTGACGGCCGCCGGGTCTCAGGCAAATTGAAAGTCGTTTCGCTGACTGGCGGGCTGCTCTCCGTGCCTCATCCGGTCAACACGGGATCCAGCGCAAAATTGATGTTTCTGACCGCGGCCGGCATGGTGCTGGGTTCGGCGGAAATGCTGAGCCCGCTCTCCTGGAGCCTGCAACCATTTCGCTTCGTGGCGCTCGCCGACGACGATGAGGATCGGCTCAAGACGGTTATTCAACGGTCTGTCGAGCAGAATCGCGTCGACCATGGCCAGATTGAACGCTCGCGGGCCTGGTGAACAGGAACCCAAACAAAAGAACCGCGACCCGTGGGCCGCGGTTCTTGAATGTGGATGTTCCTCTTAGCTCTTAGCGGCGGCGTTTCTTCGCCGCTTTCTTTTTTGCTTTTTTCGCCGGCCTTTTGGCAGCTCTCTTTTTTGCGGGCTTCTTCTTTGCGGCTTTCTTTCTCTTGGCCGGCTTCTTGGCCGCCTTCTTCTTCGCCGGCTTTTTAGCCGCTTTCTTTTTGGCGGCCTTCTTCTTCGCGGCGGGCTTGCGGCCACCGCCTCCTCCGGCGGGAGCAGCGGGTCTGGGTGCGGGAGGCGGCGGAGCGGGCATGACCGGTTCACTCATCGCGGGTTCCGGCACGCCGGCTTCTTCCTCTTCCTCCTCTTCCTCTTCGAAATCTTCTTCGAGCGACTCGCTGTAGGCGCCGCTGTCGCCGAATTCTTCTTCTTCATCACGGCCGTAGAGTGTGGGATCGTAGAACGTCATTCTTCCTCCTGATCTTGTTTTGGCTTCCGGGCGCAGGAACGGCTGCGCAAGGTTGCCGGGCACGAGAAATTAAAAGACCACCAGAACTTATGCTGGAACGGCGGGCGATTATAGCACGACGTTTGCGGCAGACGGCAAGGGCCGTGGTCACATCCACCCTGCTTATCCTGTTACCACACGAGAGGGCGGAAGGGAAGAAGATTCGATCGGGCCGAGGCCGAAAAAAGGAAGTGGACGGGGGCTCGAGGGCTGGCTGCGGGCTACGGGACGGGCTACCGGCTAGGTTCGACGATCAGGATCATGCCGGGGCGGAGCACGGCGACATTACGGTTGTTGCGCTTGAGGGCGGCGACGGTGGTCTTGTAGGTGGCGGCAATCGAGTAGAGAGTTTCGCCGCTTTTCACCTTATGGCGGAGCACGGCGGCTTGACCGGAACTATCTTGTACGGAGTCGCTTACTGAGTTCTCAGCGGGAAGTTTCGCGCTGGCGGTTTGAGTGGCTCTCCGGGTGTGCCCGGCGGGCTTGTCGGCGACGGCTTCGGTGCTAGGCGTAACCGGCAAGTGCAGGGCGAGCACTTTCCTGCCGCGCAGACCGGAGCCACGGGGTAGGCCGTTCCAGCGGCGAACCATCTGTGCAGAGACGCCGAAGTTCTCAGCTACGCTCTCGACGGTGTCTCCCTTGTGAACCCGGTAGCGGGTGATGCGGCGCGCGTAGGTCGCGGTATCGCTAGCGGGATGCTTGCCGATCGCGAGCGGGATGACCAGCTTGGCTTCGAGTTCGAGTTGTTGGTCTTTGCTTTTGAGGTCTGTGCCGTCGAGGTGATTCGCGGCGGCAATCGACTTGACCGGGACGCGATAGG
>JBAUYE010000405.1:0-1620 GCA_049584615.1 Candidatus Sulfotelmatobacter sp. | reverse complement strand
CGGCACGCCAGTACAGCGCGTCTATGTTCTGCAACACGGTGAGGATTCTGGCTCCGGGCAGTTGCTTGTGGACTACGCGCGGGAGGTGCCCGGGAGCAAGGTGCGATTCCCCGAACAGCACAAAGATCACGGCATTGGGATGGCGCTCGCGGATCTCGGCGATTTTAGCGGCGGCGTGGCGGTCGCGCGCACCGATCTTGCGCAGGTTTTCGCGGGGCATGCAATCGAGGCCGTAGACGCCTTCGCCATGGTCACGGGCCGCTACCAGCAATTCGTGGAATGGAGCCCAGTCGTATCCCCAATCGAGATCGAAGCGGATGCGCTGCCGCAGTTCGCTCTCGTCGATTTCGCGACGCCACCATTCATCGAGGATGTGCTGATCGCGGGCGAAGATGGTTTCGACTCCGAGCACGACCGGGCGATCTCCGGCTAAAGCGCGCTGCTCGAGGAGAGATGCGGCATAGCGCTGGGCGCCCGGCAGGGCGTGGTAGTCGCCGATCAGTACTACGTCGGCGGCGTGCAGAGCGGTCTGAAGCTGTTGCGAGTCGAGGAGCGAATCGTAGCTGCGGAAGGCCTGGCTGAACTCGCGAAGGTATTTGCGGCGGCTGTGCGAATCCTGGGCGCGGATTTCGCGCTCCACTCCGGCCAGGGCGTGGAGTTGCCCGGCGCTGCGGCGGGATCGCAAATTGATGGTAGATGCCATGGCAGTTCTCAGTTCTCAGTTCTCAGTTCTCGGCCCTCAGCTTTCAGTTGCCGCTCCTTGACTTCCATTGCTCGGCGTCCCTATGCTCCGAACTTCGGGGCTGCGCCTGCCATCGCCTCGTTGGAGGCTTTTTGCCGAACCATCCGCCGCAAAATCTGACCGTCGCTACTACTGGCGCCAGCGGGTCGGTGTTTCTGCGGCAACTACTGCTTGCGGTTGAGCGTGATGCTCGTGTTCGGACCGTGAACTTCATCGCCTCGGACTCCGCCTTGCGCGTGCTGGCGGAAGAACTCGGCATCAAGGGCCGCTCGAAGCTTGTTGCCCAGATCCTTGCCGGCGGAAAAACGAAATCCTCAGCCCGCGCCTCGGATACTTCGTCCAAAATTAAAGAGCAATCGAATGCCGACATCGGAGCCAACGTGGCCAGCGGTTCTTATCCCGCGGACGCCATGATCGTGATCCCGTGCAGCGTGGGCACTTTGGCCCGCATCGCTAACGGCGTCGCCTCGCACCTGATCGAGCGCGCTGCCGACGTATGTCTGAAAGAGAAGCGTCCGCTGGTACTGTGCGTACGCGAAACGCCGCTCAATAAAATCCACATCCGCAACATGTACCGGGCTTCCGATGCCGGAGCGACCGTGTTTCCGCTCGTCCCCGCCTTCTACTACCGGCCCGCGAGCTTGCATGACATGGCCCGCGAATTCGCCTACCGCGTGCTTGCCCACATTGGCCTGCCCCAGGCTGACGCCTTCCAGTGGAAGGGCTGAAGAATCAGATATCTGGAGCGCTCTATCGTCTTGCTACGAACCTTCTAAGAGCCGGCTAAGGTGAAAGATCGGCACTTTAAGGGGAGAAATTCAGTGTAGATACTCGGAAGGGCTGGTCCCAGATGCCCGGCGGACATGTACGACAGGGGA
>JBAUYE010000404.1:0-9125 GCA_049584615.1 Candidatus Sulfotelmatobacter sp. | reverse complement strand
GACAAGGGGAGCACAGGCCCGGCAAAATGCTTTAAGTAGCCTAGTCCAGCGTGCTTGAATCCCTGCGTGTTGTAGTAAACGAAGGCGCAAAGAGCGCAGCCCAGGGGAACGACGGCTACCGCTGTGGGTGATTCGAAGCCGGGAATAACTCCGATGAGGTTGCAGAAAAGAATGAAGAGGGTCAGCGCCGTCAGAAAGGCTGTGTAGCCTTCGCTGTGGTGGCCGATGATTTCATCGCTCTGGCCTTGAATGAATCCCTCAACCCCTTCGAAGGTATGCTGCAGTGCTCCGGGACGGTCCACTGAAAGACGCGAACGGACGAGAAGGAATAGAGTCAGGAGGAATGCGAAAACGAGAACCTCCATGGCGAACGAGTTTGGAATGGGGGCTGCCGGGTATCTGGGTTTTATGTGCAATGCCAGCAGCAATGACGTGACCGGACCTGCGAACAGACGATTCAGGATCTCGGTAAACCAGAGTTGTTCAGGCATAAGAAAGCTTCTAGCTACTAGCTCCTAGCTCTTTCATAGGGCAACCCAGCTTCCTGCTAAAACCCGCGAACCAGGGCAGCATACAATTCGTAGACTGCCTCGCATCCGATGGCGGCAACGGGCAAAAATAAGCCCGCAAGAAGTCCGTTCAGGCTTGCGGGTGAAACAGTCAATATAACATAGGCGCCGAGAGCCATCAAAAAGTAACGCAGCAGGAAGCGAAAGACGATTCCCTGGCCGGATTGCGATGTGCTCGCTCCAGTGGCGCGATCGACGAAGCCCGCAATTACGCGCTTCAGCCAATGGAAATTGACATAGGCGATGACACAACCGAAGGCGAAGCCGGCGGCGGGACGTAAACCAAACTTCCACCACGCGGCGGCTACCAGCAATGGGGCGAGCACGATCATGGCCCTGCCGATGCGGTGGAGAGCGCCGGAGTAGAAGTGCTCGGAGGCTGCGGCCTGAGCGGGGTTGGGTTCGACCTGTAGTTGATCGGTCATTGAAACTGATGGAGAGTCGACATAGTCACTTCGTGTCGCGTAGCACCGTGCGTATGAGTTCGAAGAATCCGGCTGCGATGCCTAACAAGATGCCAGCCAAGTAAAGCCAAGTGGTGTGCAGCCAGCGGTCGAGACCCGCGCCGACCAGCCATCCTACGACGAGAGCCGCGGGGAGGATGAATGCCAGTTGGCTGTATCGAGCTGCTTGAACCCAGAAGTTCTCTTTGCGGCCGGATTTCTGTCGGTCTGAATCTTCGCGGTCGGGAGTTGGGTTGGCGACGGTCATCAGGGCTGCACGGTGGATTCTACGCTCATCGGCGGCGCTGGTGGATTCCGGCCAAGCTTCGCTTGGGCCGGGACAGTCGAGGCGGCTGTCTCCACATGGGCATTTCCAGCTATCCGCATTTCTAATGGATCAGCTTCGCTACTGTGGGGTTCTGCGCCATCCCGATCGACCAGTTCACCAGGTGGATGAAACGCTCGGGCATGATTCCGATATAGAGCGTGGCGAACGCGGTTACGGCTAGCGCGGCGCGCATGGTCCAACTCACGGGCAACAGGCCGCGTTCTTCGGGTTGGCCCATGAACATGGCGTTGGCCATCTTCAGGTAATAGTACAGGCCGAAGACGGAATAGAGCACGCCCAGAGATGCCAACGCGTAGTGTCCGCTTTCGATCAGGCTGAGGAAGATGAAGTATTTGCCGTAGAAGCCTGCCAGGGGCGGAATTCCGGCGAGTGAGAGCAGGAAGATCAGCATCAGCACGGCTTCAACGGGTGCGCGCGAGTAGAGCCCGTTGAGATCGTCGAGTTCGTCGCCAATTACATTGCGATGACGCAGCGAAGTGATCACGCCGAAGGCACCGAGGTTCATGAAGGTGTAGACCAGGAGGTAGATAAGGATGCCTTTGATGCCGTCAGCGTTGAGCTGGGTCGGGGTTCCGGCGATCAAACCGAGCAGCATGTAGCCGACGTGCGCGATGGAAGAGTAAGCGAGCAGGCGCTTGGTGTTGGTCTGGGTGAGGGCGGCGAAGTTCGCGCCCGTCATGGTGGCGATGGAAACGAAGACCAGCACCGGAACCCAGGTGGAGCGCATGGCGAGCAATCCACCGAGTTGGAACGGGCTGCCGATCAGGATGCGCAGCAGCATCGCCCATCCCGCGGCCTTTACTGCTACGGACATGAATCCGGTGATGCAGGTAGGCGCGCCTTCATAAGCGTCGGGCGCCCACTGGTGGAAAGGGATGGCGGCAATCTTGAACAACAGGCCGGTCATCGTGGTGAGCAAGGCAATGATCGCGACCGGATTGTGAGGGTCTCTGGTGAGGAGCTGCGCGAGACGCCGGCCGATTTCGGCCACATTCGTGCTGCCGGTAAGTCCGTACAACAGCGACAGTCCGTAGGCAAAAATGCCGGACGAGAATGCCCCGAGCAACAGGTATTTCAGCGCTGCTTCGTTGGAGCGGCGGTTGCGGCGCAGAAAGCCCACCAGAACGTAGGTGGAAATCGCCATCAACTCCAGGCCGATGAAGATCAGCACGATATCGAAGCCCGCGGCCATGCACATCATGCCGACGACCGAGAGCAGCATCAGGGTGTAATACTCGCCGTGATTTTCATGCTCGGTCTTCATGTAACGCATCGACATGAGAATCGAGATCGCCGTGCCCGCAAGAAACAGATAGAAGAAATAGATGGAAAAGCGGTCGACCAGCACGGTACCCATGAAACCTGAAACGCGAGCGACACCGCTGCTCTGCATCCAGGCTTGGACGTTATAGACCGCCTTGGCGGCAAAGAGCACGCCGACCAAAGCCGTGGCTGCGTTGACCCACTTCTCCTCCGGCGGGAGCATGAGATCGATGAGCAGGATGCCGAGCGCGAACAGGGTAAGCAGAGTGATGGGGAGGGCCAGCAGATAGTCGTTCAAACCGAATTGGGGAGCAATGCCCACTAGTTCTTCCCCTTAATCGATTGTGCTGCGACACGAGGGGAGGTGGTCGCAGAGGCTGTGATCGCAACGGACTCTGTTTTCACCGGTTCAAATGCGGGCTGAACTGTCGGCTCGACTGCGGCGTTCGCGGGGCCCCCAACCTGTGGGTTGCGCACGTTTTCGACAATCTGATTCACGGGCTGCTCAAGGATTTGGAAAAAGGGCTTGGGATAGAGTCCGATCCAGAAAGCCATAATAAGGAGCGGCACGAAGGTCAGCACTTCGCGCGGAGTGAGGTCGTGCAGCTTCTCGTTTTTCGGATTTGTGACCGTGCCGAAAAAGACGCGCTGGTAGAGCCACAGCAGATACGCGGCGGCAAGCACGACTCCTGGTACCGCCCACGCGCCCCATCGCCAGTTCTCCATGAACGTCCCCTGCAGAATGGTGAACTCGCCAACAAAACCGTTGAGCAGCGGCAATCCCATCGAGGAAAGGAACATGATCATGGTGATGGTGGCATAGACCGGCATCACGTTCGAGATGCCGCCATATTCGGAAATTTCACGGGTGTGGCGGCGTTCGTAGAGAATGCCGACGATCAGGAACAGTGCGCCGGTGGAGATGCCATGATTGATTTGCTGCAAGACGGATCCGCTTATGCCGGCGGAGTTCAGAGCGAAGATTCCCAGCGTGCAGAAACCGAGATGGCTGACTGAGGAATAGGCGACCAGCTTCTTCATGTCCTTCTGCATGAGCGAAACGAGAGCGCCGTAGATGATGGCGATGATGGAGAGCGTGATCATCCAGCCGCGGACTGTCAGGTGCAGGAACGTGGCGGGATTCCACATCACGTTTGGAAAAAACGGCAGGGAGAAACGGATGAAGCCGTACGTCCCCATCTTCAGCAAGACGCCCGCCAGGATGACCGAGCCGGCGGTCGGTGCTTCCACGTGGGCATCGGGCAGCCAGGTGTGGAAGGGAAACATTGGCACCTTGATGGCGAAAGCGAAAAAGAAGGCAAAGAACAGCAGTGTGGCTATGGTTGGACCGTAGGCTGGGTCGGAGTAAATTTTCGGGGCGGTTTCGTAGAGGGCGGTGATGCTGAACGTATAAATTCCAGTCAAGTGTTGGTGATGGAAATAAAGAAACAGAATGCCGAGGAGCATCAGAACCGAGCCAGCCAGGGTGTAGAGGAAGAACTTGATGGCCGCGTAAAGTTTGCGCGGACCGCCCCAGATGCCGATCAGCAGGTACATCGGGACCAGCATGGCTTCCCAGAAAACAAAGAAGAGGAAGAAATCGAGAGCCATGAAGACGCCGAGCATACCGGTCTGCAAAATCAGAAACCAAACATAGTATTCCTTGACGCGGTTTTCGATAGCTGTCCATGAAGAGAGGATCGAGATCCAGCCCAGCAGCGTGGTGAGCATGATGAGCAGAAAGGAAATGCCGTCGATGCCGATCACGTAGCCTGCGCCGATGGAGGGGATCCAGTTGTTGGCCGCGCCCTCGATGAACTTGAAGTGTTGGGTGGCGTCGAAACGCTGGGCCCAGAACATGGGCACCAGCGGCAGCGAGATCAGGAAGCCGGCGAGCGCGAAAAAGTTCGCGATCCAACGGATGGCTTGCTTGTTCTCCTTGGGAACGAACAGGAGAACGAGGGCGCCAACCAGCGGCGTGAAGAGGATGATCGAGAGTATGTGGTTTTGCATGAAGTTCTCAGTTGTAGCGCCGGCGTCTCTTGGGCTGTCGCGAGGGTGGCGGCGGGACGCCGCCACGACAGCCGCCGGGACGGCGGCGCTACCTTAGTGATACACGTAATAGAACACGAAACCTACCAAGCCCGCGGTCATCACCAGCGCGTACCACTGGACCAGACCCCATTCGAATAGCCGCGCTGGATATGAAAGCATGCGCGCCAGAATCGCTGGTCCGTTCACGCCGATGCCGTCGATGATCCACTTGTCCCACCAACCGGAAATGGTCGCCGTCAAACGCGTGATCCAGCCTACGTCGTTGACGGCTGCATCAATCACGTGCGTATCGAACCACGCCGACGCTTCGCCTAATCCCAGCACGCCGAGACGAACATCTCCCAGCTTGCGGCGGCCAGTGAAGACGTAGTCGTAACCTTCGTCCACGTAATACTTGTGGAGCAGCAGGTCGTACACTGGCGGCGAGGCGGCGGCGATGGGCTCGACGAAACCCTTGTCAGCATTACTGTAAGAACGGCGAGCCATGCCCCAGCCGACCGCTGCGGCGCCGACAGAAAGAAACATGAGCAAGTATTCGATAGGACTGGTGTGTTCCGCCTCTTTTTCTCCGGCTGCAAGTTGCCCGGCTTTGCCCTGTTCCTGGAAAACCTGAGCCTCTTTGGCGAAGACTGGATCAAGGAATTTTTCGAACCGGGCGGAGCCGCCGAGACTTGGCGGCCAGCTCAGCCATCCGGCGGAGAGCGAGAACAGAGCCAGAACCAGCAGCGGCACGGCCATGGAGTGCGGACACTCATGAATATGGTGTTCAAGCTCGTGGCTCATGCGCGGTTTGCCGAAAAAAGTCAGATAGATCAGGCGGAACATGTAGAACGCCGTCATCAGCGCGGTGGCGTAGCCGATAAACCAGAGCAGGCGGTACGCGTCGGTTTCTTTGGTCCACGTCTGCCAGAGGATTTCGTCCTTGGAAAAGAAGCCGGCGAAGGGAGGGATGCCCGCGATTGCCAGCGTTGCGACCAGCATGGTGCGATAGGTGATGGGGATGCGATGGGCCAGGTCGCCCATGTTGCGCATGTCCTGCTCGCCACTCATCGAGTGGATCACCGCTCCTGCGCCGAGGAACAGCAACGCTTTGAAAAACGCGTGGGTGAAGACGTGGAAGACGCCGGCGGAGAAGGCTCCCACGCCGAGAGCGAGGAACATGTAGCCGAGCTGCGAGACCGTCGAATAGGCAAGCACCCGCTTGATGTCGGTCTGCACGAGGGCGATGGACGCGGCGAAGATGGCGGTCAGCGCTCCGACGATGGCAACGGTCTTCATCGAGGTGGGCGCCAGCACGAACAACGCGTTCGAACGCGCAACCATATAGACGCCGGCCGTCACCATGGTCGCGGCATGGATGAGCGCGGAAACCGGGGTGGGACCTTCCATGGCGTCGGGCAGCCACACGTAAAGTGGAAGCTGGGCCGACTTGCCGCAGGCTCCGACGAAGAGCAGCAGGGTGGCCGCGGTGATGATGGGATCGCCAATGGCAAAGTGACCGCTACGCGCCGCGGCCGTCACGTCGGTGAAACGGAGCGATCCGAAATACCAGGCGATGAAAAACATTCCCAGAAGGAATCCGGCATCGCCGATGCGATTCACGATGAAGGCTTTGTTTCCGGCATCGGTCGCCGATTTGCGATGGAAATAAAAACCGATCAGAAGATAGGAGCACAGTCCCACGCCCTCCCAGCCGACGAACATGAGCACGTAGTTGTTGGCGAGGATTAGCGTGAGCATGGAGAACATGAAGAGGTTGAGGTATCCAAAGAAGCGGTAGTAGCCGCCTTCATGTGCCATGTATCCGGTGGAATAAATATGGATCAGCATGCCGACGCCGGTGACGAACAGCAGCCAGATGCTGGAAAGCGGGTCTAGCAGGAAACCGGCGTCGGCCTGGAATGGGGCTTGCGATCCGTCGTGGGTTACATAATTCATGTGGCCCGTGTCGGTGCCGAGCCAGGTGTAGAGGATGGTCTGATAAGGCTGGTGAAAATGCTCGGGTGCGGACGACCACGCGGAGTATTGCCAGACGGCGCCGCAAGCCATAAGAAATGCCAGAACAATGGTGCCCACACAAACGGCGCTCACCGTGGCCTTCTGCAGCTTGCGGCCAAGAAAGAACATGACGACCGCGCCGAAGGCGGGCAGCAGCGGGATCAGCCAGATGTGGGTGAGGAACATTCAGTTCTCAGTTCTCAGTTCTCAGTTCTCAGCAAAAGGCTGATGGCTAAGAGCTGATTTCTTACCACTTCAGCAAATTCACTTCATCGACGTTCACCGTCTCCTTGTTGCGGAAGAAGGCGATTAGAATGCCGAGACCCACCGCGGCTTCCGCTGCGGCGTCGGTAATCACAAAGATGGCGAACACCTGGCCATGCACTCCTCCCCAGAGACGGGAGAACGCGACCAGATTCAGGTTCACGGCGTTCAGAATCAGTTCGATCGACATCAGGACGATGACCACGTTGCGGCGAGTCAGAACGCCGATTACGCCCAGCAGGAAGAGCGCAGCGCCCAGCACCAGGTAGTGGAGCGTCGTAATGTGGAGCATGGATTCCATGATCTCGTCTGCGGCCGCCCCTCAGGAGCTGAAGCCCGCGTGTTTTATACTCCGAGTGACACGGCTAAAGCCGTGCCCTTCCCGAACCTAGATTCTCTTCTTCGCCATCACCACCGCTCCGATGATTGCCACTAGCAACAACAGCGAGGCGATCTCGAAGGCGAACATATATTGGCCATACAGCAGAGTGGCGACTTTTTGCGTGTTGTCGTTTTCCACCACCGGCAGCACGTGATCCGGAAAGATGTCCTTTCCCTTCGAATAGACGGCGATAAATAATCCGCCTAACGCCGTAGCCGCAACGATTCCCACCACCCATTGACTATTGAACTGCCGCTCTTTCATGGAGCGCTCAATGCTCACCAGCATGATTACGAACAGGAACAGCACCATGATGCCGCCGGCGTAAAGGATGATCTGTACGCCAGCGACGAAGGGAGCATAGAGCATCAGATAAATTGACGCCTGCGCCAGCAGCGTGACGATCAGCGCCAGCGCCGAATGCACCGGGTTCTTGCGCGTGATCACCAGGATGCCCCCGATGAGCATGATCCCGGAGAGCAGGTAAAAGAAAAACGGTGTGGCTACGGGTGCCATATCTTTTGTTGCAGCAGCGCTACGCTGGCCGTCAGAATCAGAACGCCCAAACCCATGGGCAGCAGGACTTTCCATCCCATCTGCATGAGCTGGTCAAAGCGATATCGCGGGAACGTGCCACGATACCAGATATAGAGGTACATGAAGCCGGCAACTTTCGCCGAGAACCAGAAAATGTCCTGAATTCGCACGCTGACCGCGGGAACGAAAAGAATCAGACCGATTAAGGCCAGAACCGCGCCGAACCCGGCCAGGCCGATGGTTTGAATGCGGAAAAGAGGATGCTTCGGCATGCGGACGGTGTTGTAGAAACATATCGCCGCGAAGAAAAGAAACGTGACGCCGGGGAACAAAGAGAAAATCTGATCCCAGGGAGTGCCGCTCAGCAGATTGGGAAACGGCCGCAGCCATCCGCCGAGCCAGAGTGTCACCGCAATGGAAGACACCGCGATCATGGCAGAGTATTCGGCCAGGAAAAACAAAGACCAGCGGAAGCCGCTGTATTCGGTGTGGAAACCTGCCGTCAACTCAGATTCAGCTTCGGCGAGATCGAATGGTGCGCGGTTGGTTTCGGCAACCATGGCAACGGCAAAAATGAAAAAGGCGACCAGTCCCAACGGAAAGAATTTGAAGATGAACCACTCGTGCTGCGCCAGTTGCGCCTGCACGATGCCGATCATACTGAGGGTTCCGGTGCCCTCGGCGTTCAGGCTGGTCATCAGAATCGCCGAGACGACGGCCAATCCCATGGCCACTTCATACGAAACCATCTGCGCGCTCGATCGCAGTGCTCCGATCAGCGGATAGTGCGAGTTCGAAGCCCAGCCCGCCATTACAATTCCTAGCACGCTGAGCGAAGACACCCCGAGCATGAAGAGGATTCCGATGTTCATGTCGGTGATGGCATGCGTGGGACCAAACGGGACAACGACAAAAACTGTAAACGCCGCCAGCACCACGATCAGGGGCGCCATCCAGAAAACAAATCCGTCAGCTTCGGCGGGCATGATGTCTTCTTTGAGCAGCAGCTTGATAGCGTCTGCGATCGGCTGCAACAAGCCGTGCGGACCGACACGCATGGGGCCCAGGCGTACCTGCATATGCGCGAGGATTTTCCGCTCGAGCCAGTTCATCGCGATGACGGCGACCGACAGTCCCGCGAAAACCAGCATGATGTAGACCAGCGCCCAGAACATGTTTCCGGCGGCACCCGGCGTTTTGTCGCTCGAGAGGTAGGACTGAATGTATTGGATGATCGCGTGCATCAGCGGGACCTCATTTAGCGA
>JBAUYE010000403.1:0-8028 GCA_049584615.1 Candidatus Sulfotelmatobacter sp. | reverse complement strand
GTCGGCGGCTTCGAGATGCTTGCGCGCCATCACGACAGAAAGCTTCTCCGCCATCAGATGAGTCTTACCCTTGCGTCGGATGCCGGCGGTGTCGATGAAGCGGAAGCGGCGGCCATCGCGTTCAACGATTTCGTCGACCGCATCGCGCGTGGTACCAGGAATCGGCGAGACGATGGCCCGATCGGAAGCAGTCAGGCAATTCAACAGCGTAGACTTGCCTACATTGGGATGACCGATGATGGCGACCTTGGTCTCATAGACGGGCTTAGGCTCGGCGGTTGCCTGGTCCGCCGGCGCGGAAGTGTCTTCCTGTGATTCCTCTTCTTCCTCTTTGTCTCCTGTGTTTAGCTCTTTGGTTGGCGGCAAAATCTCCAAGACTGCATCCAGCAGATCGTCAATCCCGCGCCCATGTTCAGCCGAGATAGGGAACATCTGCTCGATTCCCAGACGATGGAACTCGTCAACGATGTGTGCCTGCTTCTCGGTGTCAGCCTTGTTGACTGCGAGAAAGAGCGGACGCCCGGTCTTACGCAGCAGCCGAACCAGTTCCAGGTCGGGCCCGGCGAGTGCCGCGCGGCCGTCGACCACCATGACGATCGCAGCGGCTTCATCAAACGCGACCCGGGCTTGACGAAAGATTTCCGCCGGAATGAAATCCTTGTCATCCGGAATAATGCCGCCCGTGTCGATGATGCGGATGCGCCGCCCGCGCCATTCCGCATCGCCGTAGAGGCGGTCGCGAGTGATGCCAGGCTCGTCGCCGACGATAGCGCGCCGCGATCCGACAATGCGATTGAACAGCGTGGACTTGCCTACGTTAGGCCGGCCCACGATGGCAAGCGTCGGAACTCCGGCTGCAGTGGTAGCGAGAGTGCTCGTCGAGTTGTAGGTGGGTTGGGTCAAAATGAAGGCAATCGACTACTGAAAGCCGGGAACTGTTTATTATAGAGACTCCCGTGGCTTTAAGTTCCCAACCCGTGTCTCCCGTAACGCCCGGCGGCTCCGCGACCAGCGTGAAAGATGCGTCTCTCTACCAATTCTTCGCTCCCGGCGGAGTGCTGTCGCGCACCCATCCTGCATACGAATTCCGCCGCGGGCAGTTGCAGATGGCGCAGGCCGTCGAGCAGGCACTGGAAGAAAAGCGTCACTTGATCGTGGAAGCCGGCACCGGCACAGGAAAGACCCTGGCCTATCTGATGCCGGTGATTCGCTCGGGCAAGCGCATCATTATCTCAACCGGCACCAAGAATCTGCAGGAACAGCTTTTCTACAAAGATATTCCATTTCTGGAGCACGCTCTTTTCGGAGACAACGCTGGGACACCCCCCTCGGCTGCCCAGCTTGGGCAAGGCCCAGGGCGGCTTTCCGTCTGCTACATGAAGGGCCGCAACAATTATTTATGCCGCAAGAAACTCTACGACCTTACCGATCAGCCGGTGCTCAGCGGATTGGAAGAGATTGAGCAATATCGCGCGATTGCCGCGTGGGAAAAGACAACCGCAACAGGGGATCGCGCCGAACTTGCCGAACTTCCCGAGGCCAGCGCGCTCTGGCACAAACTGGACGCGCGAGCCGAAGCCTGCATCGGGCAGAAGTGCAGCGAATGGCAGCGCTGCTTTGTCACAGAAATGCGCCGTCGCGGGATGGAGAGCGACATTATCATCGTCAACCATCATCTGTTCTTCGCCGATCTTGCCATCAAGTTGCAGGCCGAGGGCGCGCCCGACGCGGGGATCCTGCCGGAAGCCGCCGCAGTGATTTTCGATGAAGCGCATGAGTTGGAAGATGTGGCAGGAAACTATTTTGGAATCTCGGTAGGCAACCTGCGCGTCGAAGACCTGGCGCGGGACGTGGAAACGTCGCTGCAACATAACCGGATGTTTTTAGCATCGCTTTCGGGAGCGCTGGGAAGTTTGCGGGAGCGCTCGCAGTTCTTCTTTTCGCTGTTGCCTCCGGGCGAAGGACGTTTTGCCTTCGAGACCCGGCGCGAGTTTCTGGAAGAAAACGGAGACGAATTCCTTGCGCTCAATCAGGCTCTGACCCGGCTGGCGGGCGAACTCGAAGGCCTGCCGCAGAAGCCGGAAGAAGTTTTCAACTTCGTGCGGCGAGCCCAGGAACTCCAGGTGCAGATCACCTTCGCCATGGAGTCCGACGATCGTAATACCGTCTTTTGGATCGAGCGCCGCGGCGGCCGGGGAAGAGCAAGTTCACCTCCGAGTTCACTTCAACGACCAAGAGACGCAGAAAAAAATGGAAGGCAGAATGTCTTCCTGCAGGCCACCCCAATCGACGTCGGCCCGATCCTGCAAGAATGCTTGTGGTCGAAGCTGGAATGTGCAGTCCTCACCTCAGCGACGCTCGCTGTTGGCGGCGGATTCGAATACATCCGGCAGCGGCTGGGACTGGAGCATGCTCGCGAGTCGGTCCTGCCGTCGCATTTCGACTACGAGAGTCAGGCTCTATTTTATGTCCCGCCCGATCTGCCTGATGCGCGGACCCCGCAGTTTGCGGCGCAGGCGGCGGAGCGAGTCCGCAAGCTGCTCGAGATTACCCGTGGTCGCGCCTTCGTCCTCTTCACCAGCTACGCGCAGATGAACGACGTCTACCAGCGCTTGCTCGGAGAATTAGAATTCCCCATGCTGCGCCAGGGCGACGCGCCGAAGAGCGCACTGCTCGAGGAATTTCGGCTCGCACCGAATGCCGTGTTGTTTGCCACTTCATCCTTCTGGCAGGGCGTCGACGTGCAGGGGGAACAACTAAGTTGCGTGATCATTGACCGCCTGCCGTTCGCCGTGCCCAGCGACCCGGTCGTTGCCGCGCGCGTGAAAGCAATCGACGCCGACGGCGGCAACGCCTTTTTTCAGTATCAGGTACCGGCGGCAGTGATCACGCTGAAACAAGGCTTCGGACGCCTGATCCGTTCGCTGCACGACCGCGGCCTGCTGGTTCTGCTCGACAACCGCATCCTGAAAAAGCAGTACGGCCGCGTATTCATCGACAGCCTGCCGAATTACAAGAAGACTACAGAAATGCGCGTGGTGGAGGAGTTCTTCGGAATACGAAACTAAATTGAACTGAACTCAACTGTTAAGCAGTAGCGCCAACCACATTTCCTTCACACATACTCCCGCTCCGCCCGCCGAATCTCCCGATACCGTTCAAATACTTTCCTGTCGCTCTCCAGCCCCAGCGCCGAACGGATCGAGCTTCCGCGAAAAGTGTGCCCCAGCATTTTCCAGCCCGTCGTCAGGACAAATTTCGGGTCATGCTTCAGCGCCACAGGGATGTGGTGAACTTTCATCCAGCGCTCAGCCTTCCAGCGCAGGAACTCCACCTCCTCAGCCGGCAGATGTTCGGTGCGTACCACGGCCGTGGTGCCGTCATATTCCTCGAGCCGCTCATTCATGATCAAACCTCGATCGCGAAAGTCTTTTGTCATAGGCGTGCGCGGATACGGGGTCGGATGCTGAATGTAGGGCCAGTCCACGTACCGGCGGGCAAATTCCAGGTTCGCCTCAATCGATTCGCGCGTGTCCCCCGGGCTGCCAACGATCAATCCGCCCACCACATACATCTGGTTGCGACGGATGTAGTCAATGGCTTTGAGTGTAGCGTTGCCGGTGTTCCGGCCATTACTGCGCTCCGTGTTCTTGGCCGAAGCTTTGAGAAACTCCAGGTCGCCTTCCAGGATATTTTCAATGCCAAGAAACACGTAACGGAATCCAGCCCGCCGCATCAGCGGCGCAAGCGTTTCGCCGTGGTTGGCGATGGCCGAAGTCATGGCCTGCACGAAGTAATCGATTTTGTGCAATCCGGCTGCAATGATGGCCTCGCACAGCGCTTCGAACCGCCGCACGTTCAACGTAATGTTGTCGTCGACCAGAAAAATCGTTCGAACTCCGTGATCGTAGGCGTCGCGAATGTCGGCTAAGACGCGGTCGAACGAGTAAGTATGAAAGTTGCGCCCCCGCATCTCGATGATCGAGCAGAAACTGCAATCGAACGTACACCCGCGCGAGGTCTCAATTACATCCACCTGCCTGCCGAGGAAAGTGTATCCGTCGAGCACGCGCGCATCCCGCTTCGGCAGCCGGATTTCGCTGTCCTCGAGCCGGTGCGGCGCGCGGGCAGGATTGTGCACCCAGCTCTCGCCGTCGCGGTAGGAGAGTCCGCCGATCTTCTCGAATCCGTGGTCCTGTTCGAGCGCCCGCAACAATTCACGGAAAGTAACTTCTCCCTCGCTGCGCACCAGATAGTCGACACCCATGTTCTCGTAAGCTTCAGGCGCAAGGCTGGGGTCATACCCGCCAACCACGATCTTCACACCGGGACGCAGCGTGCGCACCAGGTCGATAATTCGCCCGGCGGTCCGCCGCTGAAAAGTCATGATGGAAAGTCCCACGACTTCCGGATCAAGCTCGCGGACCAGCCGGGTGACGGTCTCGCGAACCCGCCGGTGAACCAGAATTAAGTCAGCCACGGCGACGCGGTGATGTGGATCAACGTTTCCCGCCAGCGACGTGAGCGCGCCATTCGGCATGCGGATCGCGACCGGTGGCATGTGTTCGAAGGAATCCGGCATGGAAAGCAACAGGACGTTCATCGTGACCAGTCCTCATTGCCCCGCAGTAATCCCGCAGGCGCGGGTCGAACCTCCCAGTAGCGAGGCGAATGGCCGCCATTGTACCGCAGAGTCCGGTGGAAATACCCATGTCTTTGGGCGAACCCTGGTTTCTATTTTTGTTTTTCCACCACTTCCTGACTTGGCAGCACGCCCACGACGATCCCCGAAGCTTCGCCCTTGGCGTGATACAGCCGCTCGGTAGCCTTCACAAAGTCAGAGGGCTTGGCGTTAGGAATGTCGACAAAGGTCTGCGGATTGCGGTCGGTGAGCGGAAACCACGAACTCTGGATCTGCACCATGATGCGGTGGCCGCGGCGGAAAGTGTGATTCACGTCCTGCATCGTAAAATTGATTTCTTCGACCTTGCCCGGCGTGAAGGCTTCAGGCTTTTCGAAGCTGTGGCGGAACTTTCCCCGGAAAGGCTCGCCCCGCACCAGTTGCTCATATCCACCCATGGTGAAACTGGGTGGACCTACATCGGTTGACGGTTTGTCCTTATCCTCCGGCCGCGGCGCATCGAACTTGCTGTCGGGATAATCGACAGGATATACGTCGATCAGTTTTACATCCCAATCAGAATCGGTGCCGCTGGTTGAAACGAAAAGGCGCGGCGAAATGGGTCCGGCAATGGTTACATCTTCTTGCAGCACCGGAGTTTCATAAACCAGAACATCCGTTCTGCTGGAGGCAAAGCGCTGATCCGAGAGCATGTATTCCTGCGGCACGCGCGTCGAAACGTAATTCACAAAAGGCACAGGCTTCGCCGGATCGCTGACGTATTCATCGAAAGAGGGCTCATCGGAAGCGGGAGGATCGAACGACAACCCGCCACCCCTGGTGAAGTAGAGAGTCTTCGTCTCAGCCTCTTTCGGAGGCCATGCGGAATATTGTCTCCACACATTCGTGCCGGTCTCGAACACATACGCTTTCGGAAGTTTCGCGTCGCCATTGCCTTTGAGATACTGCTCGAAAAACGGAAACAGAATGTTTTTCCGGTAATAATCGCCGGTGTTCGCCGCAAATTCCACCCGCCCCAAGTGTTCGCCGTCGTAGCGATACCAACCGCCGTGCACCCAGGGTCCAACCACCAGTGCGTTAAAGATTCCGGGGTTATTCTTATCGATAGCGTGGAAGGTGCTGAACGGACCTTGCAGGTCCTCGGCGTCGAACCATCCTCCCACGGTGAGCACCGCGCAGTGAATGTTCTTCATATGCGGCGCCAGGTCGCGTACCTTCCAGTAATCGTCGTAAGTGTCGTGGTGCATCTGGTCGTCGAACAGCGCACTCTTGCCTTCAAGATATTTTGAAAGGTTCCCAATCGGACCGGCATTCAGATAAAATTCGTAGCCGTCTTTTGTGCCGTAATCGAAGGGCACGGGAATCTTCGGCGGGAGTTGGGGATTCTCCTGCGGCTTGAAAGAAACGTAGAAACCGAAGTTGGCGTTGAGCATGAACGCCCCGCCATGGTAGGCGTCGTCGCCCATAAAAAGATTAGTCATCGGCGCTTGCGGCGAAGCCGCCTTGAGCGCCGGATGCGAGTCGATGATGCTGGCCGAAGTGAAGAATCCGGGATAAGAAATGCCCCAGATTCCGGCCTTCCCATTATTGTTCGGCACGTTCTTCAGCAGCCAGTCGATTGTGTCGTAGAGGTCGCTCGCATCATCCACATCTTGCTTGGATTTCTTGTTGTCGATGTGCGGGCGCATCTCGACGAATGTACCCTCCGACATGTAGCGGCCGCGCACATCCTGGTTGACGAAGATGTATCCCGCCTTGTCAAAGTCGGGCGACGGTCCGAGCCGCGTGCGGTACAGATCCACGCCGTACGGCGCCACGCTGTAGGGAGTTCGGTTGATCAGAAATGGGTAGGGACGGGAAGTATCCTTGGGAACATATACCGAGGTGAAGAGGTGCACGCCGTCGCGCATCGGAATTCTGTACTCGTATTTTGTGTAGTGCTCTTTGACGTCGAACTCCGGCGCCTCGGGCTTGCCCTGGGCGGCAAGATTGGCGACTAACGCCAACATGACTAAAGTCAGAACCGAAAGATTGCGACGCATAGATGCTCCTTGATCAAGAGAAGGAACGAATAGGCAAGCTACCTTCACAGGCCGGGGGGAGTCAAGCTGCATTGCGGCCCGTGCGCGTTACAATAGATGTTTCGCCAAGGAACGCGGCACGGCCAATATTCGCCGTCCAGCCGCTGAGGGATGCATGTTCGAAGTAACGGTTGACGATACGTTCGCAGCAGGCCATTACCTGCGCAACTACAAGGGCAAGTGCGAAAACCCGCACGGCCATAACTACAAGATTCGGGTCACGCTGGCCGGAGCCGAACTGGACAAAGCCGGCCTGCTGCTCGATTTCAAGGACCTGCGCGAGGTCATGAAACACGTCATCGATCGGCTCGATCACCAGATGATCAACGATATCGAACCTTTTACCGTGATCAATCCCTCGGCGGAGAATCTGGCCAAGTATTTCTATGACGAGTCGAACACACGGCTGAAAAGCGTAACGAACGGCCGCGTCCGCGTAAAAGATGTAACCGTGTTTGAAACGGACACAACGACAGCGAAGTACTCAGAATCGTAGCGCCGCCGTCCCGGCGGCTGTCCAGCGGGCGGCGTCCCGCCCGCGCCCGGGCCGGCGAGACACCGGCGCTACTCGCAAATGCAGATAACCGAAATCTACAAATCGCTGCAAGGCGAGTCGACGCATGCAGGGTTGCCCTGCGTCTTCGTGCGGCTCACCGGCTGTAACCTGCGCTGCTCCTGGTGCGACAGCGAGTACACATTCCAGGGCGGACGCAAGATGACTTCCGAAGAAGTCTGGGACGAGGTGAAGCATCTCAGCCCCAACGGCGGCCTCGTCGAAATTACCGGGGGCGAGCCCATGCTGCAGGAACGCGAACTGGTCCCGCTCATGCAGCAGTTGCTACAGGCCGGCTATCGAGTCCTGCTCGAGACCAGCGGCGAGCGCCCACTCGATCGGGTACCCCCGGAGGTCATCAAGATCGTGGATGTGAAGTGTCCAAACTCGGGCGAGGCCGACACCTTTCGCGCCGGGAATCTCGAAACCCTCACCCCGAACGATGAAATCAAGTTTGTCCTGAGCGGCCGCGCGGATTACGAATTCGCCCGCGATTTCACGAATCGGAATCGCCTGGCGGAGCGCGTGAATGCGGTCCTGTTCTCCCCGGCTTTTCGCAAAGATGCGACTGGGTCGCGCGACAGTTCGCACTGCTTGCTCGATCCCCAGGAATTAGCCGAGTGGATGCTCGCCGATGACGTCCCAGCACGCTTGGGGCTGCAATTGCACAAATTCATCTGGGACCCGGCGCTAAAGGGAGTTTAGGAATTGCTGATTTCTGATTGTTGATTGCTGATTTCTGATTTAAAACC
>JBAUYE010000402.1:0-5078 GCA_049584615.1 Candidatus Sulfotelmatobacter sp. | reverse complement strand
GCGTAAGCCCCACCGGAGAGTCGCGCGTGAACCTCTCCATCGGAAGGCTGTTCTGAACAGGCTCGACGGTGTGTCAGAATAGAACCGTGTGAGGATAGGCTCGGGAAGGGCCCAGACAGACTGCAAGAACACTCTGATTCGGATGGGTTCGGGAAGGGCACGACTTTCTAGCCTGCCCTGAGCGGAGCCGAAGGGTGCCGCTAAGTCGTCTGGAATGCGTCCGCGCTTCAGCGCCTGAGGGCAGCTCTCGCGCACGGGAAACTTTGATTTCGATTCCAAGAGGTAACGCTGCATGTGCAGGAATATCAAAACTCTTTTCAACTTCGATCCGCCCGTCAACACCGACGAGATTCGTGCTGCCTCGCTGCAGTTCGTCAGAAAGATCACCGGCTTCAACAAACCGTCGAAAGCGAATGAAGCTTCGTTCCTGGCTGCAGTCGATGAAGTAGCAGCCGTCTCGGCACGTCTTCTCCACTCGCTCGAAACCATCGCACCGCCAAAGAATCGCGAGGAAGAAGCGGCCAAAGCGAAAGCTCGCGCTGCCGAAAGATTCGGCGCCTGAGTAGGGAACCACCGTAAGTCGTTGACGCCTCGTGCAGGTTGTTGAAATTGTCGGTAAGTCGTTGATAATATCTTTAAGATATAACCGGGAAACGCTATCTTGCCCAAATCGTCCAGGACGAGTCGGTTCGCCGGACCGCTCCTCAAGGTCATCCGGCCGCCTACTTTCGCTGTAAGGGCCATTTCCGGCCCGGGAAATCGCATTCCTGACGAAGGTTGTAACCGTGAGTGCTGGCCCTCTGGTGCTCTATCTCTTCAATATCTTCCAGTTACGATCGATTCAGTGACTTAGGCGGAATTATCGGAGCGGGGTGCAACGCCCAGGAGATTGCGGCATCTAACTCATTGAAAAGGCAAAGCTCAGTAAACCCTTATGAAGAACACCATGAAAATCAAGATTAATTCAGTCGCCATACTTGCTGTTGTGTTAGTGATGACGGCACTCGCCTTCGCGGCGCCCAAGGCGGCGAAAGTAAACGCCCCACAAAATATTCCGGCATTTCCCGGGACGCTGGTTAACGCTCGCTTCATCTACGTCACCAGCTACGACGGCGACCAGTTCGATCCCAACCTGTTCCCCGAAGACCGCCAGGCCATCGCCACGGTGCAGGACGCGATGCAGAAGTGGGGGAAGTTCATTCTGGTCTATGAACCGCACCAGGCAGATATCATCCTGATGGTCATGAGCCGCCCGTCCGAAGATGTACTGGCGGTTTACGATGCCCACGGCTGGCCGCAGAATCAGTACCTGTGGCGCATGATGGGCCGCAACGGTTTGCAGCCCAGCGAAGCTCCGCTGGTCACGAATCTTGAAAAGGCCTTCGAACAGGCCACAGCGAAGTAAAAAATAAAGCCGGCAACGGATCGCCGCAGATTTTCGCGGATACTTTTTGTGAAGATTCGGCTGTTAGTTCGTTATCCGTGCCAATCAGTGAAAATCCGTGGCCGATTTCTTTGTTGTGACCTAACTCTTCCCGCCAGCGATCATCAATCCTGCCCCGACGACCACAAGGACAATGCTCATGACCGGCGGTACCCTCCGGTCGTCGTGCGTCGTGATGCCCACGTGCGCGTCGCCGATGCTCACACCGTGATGTTCGGAATGCGGGAACGGCACAAAAAAGGAAAGCACACCCAGCACCAGCACTACCACTCCAACCAACATTACAGGTTTCAAGGAATGCCTCCAGAATCAGAATCGACGGAAGCGGACTAGCCGTTCCGAGCGCATAGGATGCCGACCGTAGCAAAATGGCTGCGAAAAAAGCGCATCTTCTCTGTAACAGCTCTAATTCGGTTTACCTAAGTCGCGAAGCCCTTCACGAACTCAACCAAACTGCGCAGCGCGATTCCCGACGGTCCCTTCGCGATCCAGGGCTTTTGATCTTCCATCCACGCCGTGCCCGCGATGTCGAGGTGAATCCACGGAGTATCTTCGGCGAACTCTTTCAGGAACATGGCCGCAGTGATGGCGCCACCCCAGCGCCCGCCAGTGTTCATGATGTCGGCGATGGTGGAGCGAATCTGCTCTTTGTATTCGTCATCGAGCGGCAGCCGCCACATTTTTTCGCCCGCTTCTTCGTTCGCTTTGTGGAAGCGTTCGTACATGGCGTCATCGTTGGCGAAGATTCCTGCATTCGCGTAGCCGAGCGCAACCACTACAGCGCCGGTAAGCGTAGCCGCGTCCACTAGATGAGTGCAACCGAGCTGGCGTGCGTAGAACAGACCGTCCGCGAGAACCAGGCGGCCTTCGGCGTCAGTGTTGATGATCTCGATGCTTTTGCCCGACATGGCAATCTGCACGTCGCCGGGTTTTTGCGCCTTGCCAGAGGGCATGTTCTCCGCGGCGCACACGATGCCGATTACTTTCACTTTCGGCTTCAGCAAAGCGATGGCGCGCATAGCGCCGATCATGGTGGCGCCGCCGGCCATGTCGTACTTCATTTTCTCCATACCATCGGCCGGCTTGATCGAAATGCCGCCGGTGTCGAAGGTGATTCCTTTGCCAACAAGTCCTAAAACTGGTTTTTCCGGAGCGCCAGTGGGCTCGTACTTCATGACGATCAACGCCGGAGGTTCGTCGGAACCTTGCGACACACTCCAGAATGCGCCCATCTTCAATTCTTTGATCTTGTCGGCGCCGTAGACTTCACACTTCAGACCAACTTCCTGGCACATCTTCTTCGCGCGGTCTCCCAGAATGGTCGGCGTCATGCGGTTCGAAGGCTCATTCACCAGGTCGCGCGTGAAATTCTGGGATTCGCCGATAGCCTGCGCTTCGGTCGCCGCTTTTTCGAGCGCAGCCTGGTTGCCGGCGGCGACGATGGTGAGTGCGTCGATCTTCTGATCCTTACGGTCGCTGCGATAGTAGTCAGGATCGAAGTTGCCCACCAGCGCGCCCTCGACGATCGCACTCACCGCCTCTTCGGCAGGAATATTTGGCGGAGAAATGAAGGCGAAGCTCCGGATCCCGCGCGCCTTAAGTGTGCGCACCGCCGCTCCGGCGATGCGGCGCAGATCATAAGTCGCAAACTTTTTCGCCGCTCCGCCCCCAATCAGCAGCAGGCGCTTTGCTTTTACCCTGCCAGGCTTGTGCAGCAAATTGATTTCAAAAGGCTTGCCGGTCAATTCACCGCTGGCCAGCAGATCGGCAGCGGAAGACTGCACGGCCGCGTCGGCGGTGGCGAGCTTGAGCTGGGGCTTCACGTCTTTGTTCTTGTCTTTCTGCGCTTGATCAGTGTGGTCGAGCACAATGGCGACAAGAGATTCGGTTTCGAGTTGAGCGGGCGTAGAGAGAGAGATAGTCGTTTTCATAATGTCGTTTGGAAGTTGTCAGGTAACAATCCAGTATCGTCGGCAAGCGGGGGCGAGCGCAAGCGCGAGAAGATATTTCAACCTGTTAGAATCCCCGCGTAGAGGTTAGTTTGATGAAGGTCCGGTGGTGGATTTTATTCTTCCCGGTGATTTCGGTGATTGTGCTTTCCCTTCTGGTGGAGCATCACGCGGCGAAGTCGGCTCCGCCGCGGCAAACGGCTTCTCCTGCGGTGGCCGCGGGTTCCAAATAGCTCGCGTCTTTACGCGGTTTTTGTGAGTCTCGCCTGAATCTTTTCCAGCAATGCAGCAGCGGCTTCGCCGGCATCGCGAGTGGAGAACTCGCTGCCCAATTCGATGACCGGGAGGTTGGCGCAGGCAGACTGGAAGGCTTGCTGGGTGGCCGGGGCCGCGGCAACGTCCGGGCCCATCAGCAGGAGATCGAAATGCGTGATGCGCATCAGGATCATGGCATCGCGCAGGTGGCTGCCGGTGTGGACGTCGTAGCCTTCGCGGCGCAGCAGTTCACGCAAGTAGGCGAGCACATCGGCATTACTGTCGATGCATAGAACGCTGCGGCCGGTAGAGGCCGGCGCTTCGGCGCGGGCTCGGGGAGCGTAGAACGAAGCAACCGCCTTCTCCTCCGAGTCGTGCGTGTCGAATAACTTCGCCAGGTGAGATAGCTCCAGAACTTTGCGCACGTGCTCGGGGACGTTGCAGAGCTTCAGGTCCCCGTGCACCTGGCGGGTGCTGGTGAGGGTGCGGACAATGGTGCCGAGTCCGCTGCTGTCGATGAATCCGACTTCGCCCAGATGCAGCACAATGGAACGGCGATCGCGCAACAGCCACGCCACGTGCGCGCGCAGCGACTCGCTCTCGCCGCCGGCAACGATTCGTCCGTTGCAGTGCACGATGGTGACGCGTCCAACATCGCGAGTATCGAGTGAAAGGCGCAATCGGTCTCCTGCGGCAGGGAGCGAGCCCGCAAAATCGCCACATTATACGTGAGGCCGTGTGATTCTTTTCAAAGTAAAACGATGGTGATTCCGTGGTTGTTCCGGCCAAGGTCGGAGTCACTTTTGAGTTCGGGATGGGCTTGCAGAAGCTTCCAGGCGACGTCCTCCGTCTTCGTCCAGTTCTCGCCGAAGATGCAGGCGCGAATCTGTCCGTTCTGCGCCAACTCGAGCAAACGCTTTTGCACGGCGATGCGAATCTCGCCGCCCGCACCGCTCGAGCCGTAGCCGTGAATCAGTTTCAGCAGCTTTGCCTTCTCCTGATGTGCGAGGGCCAGTTCGCGCGCGAGGCGCTCGAGGGCTTCGCGGACCAGCGGCATGTCGGACTTGAGGTTGACGGTCTTGATGGGGTGATCCAGATCAAAAAATCTCAGATGCCTTCAGTTAAAATATCTGGAATCAATGAGTTGCGACGGGTTGGCTGGACGACGATCCGGCTAAAATATTGGAAACAAATAACTTACCCGCAAAATATTACAATCAAATGACTTAGCGTTAACCGATTGCTCCAAACGTCCTGGAATCAAGGGTTGAGCTTGTAAAATATTCCATTTGCTGGAGTTATCTCTGCGCTATTCGATTGTCAAAGATCTAATGCGTATAGAAAATTGTTGCAGCATGGACGATCGAAGTCAAGGGAATTTTATCCTGCGGCAGTTTCGATCTCGGTGCGATGGTGAGTGCTAACGCCTG
>JBAUYE010000401.1:0-1671 GCA_049584615.1 Candidatus Sulfotelmatobacter sp. | reverse complement strand
AGGGATGCCGTGCTCTTTGGCCAGGACGGCGACGGTGTAGGTTCCGATCTTGTTAGCTACGTCACCGTTGGCCGCGATTCGGTCCGCGCCCACGACGATGGCTCCAATCTTGCCCTGCTTCATCATCGCGCCAGCCATGTTGTCAGAGATCACCGTGGTCGGGATGCCGTCCTTCATCAGTTCCCACGCGGTAAGCCGCGAGCCTTGCAGGAAGGGCCGGGTTTCATCGGCAAAGACGTGAATTTTCTTGCCTTGCTCGACCGCCGCGCGGATCACGCCCAGCGCTGTGCCATACCCTGCCGTAGCTAGCGCGCCGGCATTGCAGTGCGTCAGCACTCCACCTTCGCTCGGCATTAGTGTGGCGCCGTGGCGTCCCATGGCCTGGTTGGCGGCGATGTCTTCGGCGTGCATACGTTGCGATTCTTCGATGAGGTCCTGCTTGATTTGCGCGATGGGACGAATGCGCACGCGCTCGAACTTCTCCTGCATGCGGCGAATGGCCCAGAAGAGATTGACCGCGGTAGGCCGCGTCTTGCCAATCAGGTCGCAGGCCTGGTCAAGGTCGCGTTTCAGTTCGCCCGTGGTTTCCGCATTGGAGTTCTTGGCCGCCAGCGCAATGCCCATGGCCGCGGCCACGCCGATGGCCGGCGCTCCGCGCACCACCATGGTCCGAATCACGTCGGCAACCTGCTCGTGCGTCCTGCAAACGACGTAGGTTTCTTCCGTGGGCAGCTTCGTCTGATCGATGAAGCGTACGCCGTTGTCAGTCCATTCGAGAGTTTGAATCATAGAATCTCAGTTCCTCAGCCTCTGTGCACCGCACAGCGGTTCCTCGGAGCATTCGTAATTGCCGGGCGGCCGCAGACTTCGCAACTGGCGGCGACCGCAAAAATAACAGGCGCGGTGTCGTCCATCTGAGAAACGTGTTCAGTGCGGACATCGCGGGCGGTGAAGATAGAAACGAACGGCGCCGGGGAAGCGGCCTTCTCGACGTTCGGCCTTCCCTTAGCCTCTTCGCGCTCTACCAGGCACATGGCCCCAACCACTTCGAATCCAAACTCGCGGGCTGCTTCGATCGCCTGCACCGTGGAAGCGCCGGTGGTGCAAACATCGTCGACAATCACCACGCGCGCGCCTTTCTCGCGAAAGCCTTCAATGCGCTGCCCGGTTCCGTGCTGCTTTTCGGCCTTGCGTACCAGAAAGCCGTGCAGGTCACCGCTTACCACAGAAACTGCCACAACGATCGGATCGGCTCCCATGGTAAGACCGCCGATGGCTTGCGGCTTCCACTCCCGCTTCCGGATTTCATCTAAGAAAACCTCGCCAGTCAGGCGCGAGCCCCTGGCATCGAGCGTCGTCGTGCGGCAGTCGATGTAGTAGTCGCTCGTACCGCCGGAAGAGAGCTTGAACTCACCCAACCGGAAGGACTTGGAGGCAAGCAAGCGCAGCAGATCCTGACGCGAGGAACGCATGAATGCTTACGATATCACGGAGAATCGCCCGGCGTCCGGGCTCTGGTTGGGCCGCAGCCTCCGCTTCAGACTGTGAGGCGTGATAACCTGAATATTCTTCCTACAACGACTTCGAGGTATGAAATTGCAGAGTGCGCGAAAGTTTTTTTTCTTCCTTCTGACTGGTTTCTTTCTCACAAACATAAGCGTCCTTAGCCTG
>JBAUYE010000400.1:0-7963 GCA_049584615.1 Candidatus Sulfotelmatobacter sp. | reverse complement strand
GGCATTGAAGTGCCTTCGTTTTGCTATTATCCCAACCTTTCTTTGCAGGGCGCTTGCCGCATGTGCCTGGTGAAGATCGAGAAGATGCCGAAGCTTCAGACTGCGTGCACGACGGTGATCAGCGAAGGCATGGTCGTCACCTCCGATAGCGAAGAGGTCAAGCAGGCGCGCAAGTCGACACTGGAGATGCTGCTGGGGAACCATCCACTCGATTGCCCGGTGTGCGATGCGGGCGGGGAATGTGAACTGCAAGACATGACATTCTCTTACGGTGCCGCTGAATCGAAATTCATGGAGGCGAAGAATCATAAGGACGAGCAGCAGTGGTCGCCGGTGGTATTTTTCGACCGGCCGCGCTGCATTCTCTGCTTCCGCTGCGTGCGGGTGTGCGGCGAAGGCATGGACGTGTGGGCTCTCGGCGTGCAGAACCGCGGCGTTAGTTCGATCATCGCGCCTAATAAAGAAGATCACCTGGAGTGTGAAGAGTGCGGCATGTGCATCGACATTTGCCCGGTGGGCGCGCTCACTTCTGGCGCGTATCGCTACAAGACGCGGCCCTGGGAGATGAAGCACGTGGGCACGATTTGCACTCACTGCGGGGACGGCTGCAAGACCACGCTGGGTGTGCGCCGCTGCGATACTGGGATGGAGATTGTGCGCGGCGACAACCGCGACAAGAGCGGAACGAACGGTGATTTCTTATGCATCAAGGGGCGGTATGCGTTCGATTTCGCGAATCATGAAGAACGCCTCAAGCGTCCGCTGATTCGAAAGGACGGGAAGCTTACTCCGGCTACGTGGGAAGAAGCGTTTGAATTGATTGGGAAAAAGTTCGCGGAGGTTCGCGACAAAGATGGCGGTGGGGCGATTGGAGTGATCGGCTCGACTCGCACCACCAACGAAGAAGCTTACCTGCTCTCCAAGTTCGCGCGCGTAGTACTGAAGACGAACAATGTGGATCACCACCGCACCGCGGACTTCCCTGCCCTGGAGGCGACGCTTCGCGGTAAAGGCAATGCCACCGCCAGCATGGCGGATGTGTTCACTGCTCCCGCGGTTCTGCTGATTGGAAATGATCCTACCGAACAGCATCCGCTGCTGGCCTGGCAGATTCGCAACAACGTGCGTCTGCACCGGGCGCGGCTTTATTTGATTAACTCCGCGCCGATCAAATTGCGGCGGCAGGCGACGAGTTTCATGCAGATCCCGGCCGGAGGCGAAGGACAAGTTGCCGCGTTTCTCGGGGGCAGCGACGCGGTTGCAGATTCGCTCGTTACTTCATCAAGTAACAAGGACGCATGGGCCACGCTGCGCGACAAGCTTCGCGGCGAGCAGAATCTGATTATCGTTTTCGGTTCTGAACTCCGCGGCGACGACCTTGCCAGCCTCGTGAAGTTCGGTTCTGCAATTCCTGGGGCCAAGTTTGTCTGTCTGGCGGATTATGCGAACTCTCGCGGAGCCGCCGATATGGGCTTGTATCCCGATCTGTTGCCCGGATATCACCCCACCGTCGGAAACAGCCGGTTCCATCAGGAGTGGGGAGAAATCCCGCAGGCTGCCGGCCTCGATCTGGATGGCATGGTGGAAGCCGGGAAAGCGAGCAGGTTGAAGGCTCTTTATGTTGTGGGGTCGAATCCTGTCGGACGATTGAAGATCGATCCGTTTGCTTTCTCGAAGAGCTTCGTTGTCGTGCAAGATATGTTTCTGACCGAAACCGCGGTGATGGCCGACGTTGTGTTGCCGGCCGCAAATGCTTATGAAAAGTCCGGAACATTTACCAATACTTGCGGCGACTTGCAACTGGTGAAGAAAGCGGGCGAAGTCACGGACACGAAAACTGATTTCGAGATGATCGTGCGCGTCGCAGATGCCATGGGATTCGATGTACGCCGGTTGGTGCCTTTCGGCGGCGGGACCTATGCCGACATGGGACAGTCTCGCGGGGCGCAGTCGGGTGAGGCTGACCGTCATGCGGTGTGGCTTGAGGCTCACGGGCTGGAGCCGAAACTCAGCCCGTTCGATCCCACGGCGATTCTGGACGAAATTCAGCGGCTGGTCCCAGGCTATGACGTTTCTCGCATGAATCTGCTGGCGGGAAACAGTCAGCATACGTCGCTGACCGAGGCTGGGCCTGGGGTGGCGCATCGAGTGGAGTCGATCGCTCCAGCGAACGATACTCTTTTCAGTTCTGGAACCCTGGGACGTTATTCGCGCGCATTGAAGTCGGTGATGGAGAGTCACGAGGTCAAGCCCGCTGAGGTCGCGGCGGACTGATTATCGAGCATTAGGATTCCGGCATTTTGGAGAGCAAGGCATTGTCCGTTGGCGTTTTCATACTCGTGTCGGTGATCAAGTCGGTGATCGTGCTCGTCGTGCTGCTGACGGCGGTTGCGTACACGGTTTGGCTGGAGCGCAAAGTCGTCGGCCACATGCAAAATCGGTGGGGCCCCACGCGGGTTGGTCCGTTTGGGTTGCTTCAGCCCGCGGCCGACGGGCTGAAGTTTTTGTTCAAAGAAGATCTCACGCCGCCGCACGTTTATAAGCCGCTTTTTCTGGCGGCGCCGATGATGGCGCTGATCTTTGCTCTGACTTCGATATCGGTGATTCCGTTTGGCAACGCGATCGCGATTTTTGGCTACAGCGTTCCGCTCCAGATCACCGATTTGAATATTGGGCTGCTGCTGATTCTGGGCGTTACTTCGCTGGGAGTGTACGGGGTTGCCCTGGCGGGCTGGTCGTCGAACAACAAGTACTCGCTACTCGGAGGACTTCGTGCGAGCGCACAGATGGTGAGTTATGAAATTGCCCTGGGACTCTCGCTAATTGGAGTTTTGATCCAGTCGGGCAGCTTTAGTCTGCGTGCGATCGTCGATGCGCAGGGCGGCCACTTTCTCGGATTCATTCCACGGTGGAATATTTTTCATGGACAGTTCATCGGCTTCTTCATTTACTTGATGGCGGCGTACGCGGAAACGAATCGCATTCCATTTGACTTGCCGGAGGCTGAAACCGAACTGGTCGCGGGATACCACACCGAGTACAGCGCAATGAAGTTTGCCATGTTTTTCATGGCCGAGTATTCCAACATGATCACGGTGGCTTGCCTGGCGACGCTGCTGTTTTTTGGGGGATGGCACGGTCCGTTGTTCGGACCTGCTTTGCTGCGCTCGTTGCTGCCGGTGTTCTGGTTCGGCGCGAAAGTTTTCTGTTTTCTCTTTCTTTATATCTGGGTGCGCGGGACGTTGCCGCGCTTCCGCTATGACCAACTGATGTCTTTCGGCTGGAAGTTTCTGCTGCCGCTGGCGATTGCGAATCTAGTGGCAACGGCGATTGCCGTGGCCTGGTAAAAGTAGTTGCCAGTACCCAGTACCCAGTTGCCAGTAACGACACTGGGCTTGACTAGGAACTGGGTACTAACAACTGGGTCCTGATTTCATGAGTTTCCATCTCATACTTTTTCTGGCTTTCGGAGCCGTTTGCGTGGCTGGGGCGGTTAACCTGCTGGCGCAGCGGCATCCCATTAACAGCGCGCTGTCGCTGATTGCGGTGATGGCGGCGCTGGCTGGCGAATACCTGCTGCTGGGCGCGGAGTTTGTCGCGGCGGTGCAGGTTATCGTGTACGCCGGCGCCATCATGGTGTTGTTCGTCTTTGTCATTATGCTGCTGAACGCGGGCGAAGAAGAGCACACGAATGGCAGCCGGGTCGCACTTCTATTGGGCGTGCCCGGAGTGCTGTCCGGCAGCGTGCTCGTGGCATGGGTAGTGCTGCGGCATTCTGGCGAGGAAGCCGTGCCGATAGGAGCGTTGCCGGGGCGCCCCACGGATATTGCCCAGCTTCTCTTTCACGATTTCCTGTTGCCCTTTGAAGTCACCTCAGTGTTGATTCTGATCGCCATCATGGGCGCCGTGGTTCTGGCCAGCAAGCCGGAAACGCCGGCGAGGGAGACGGACTGATGGTTCCCTCATATATTCCGCTGTCGTATTACCTGCTGCTGAGCGGATTCCTGTTTGCCTGCGGCGTGGTTGGATTTCTGATCAAGCGCAACATTATCACCATCTTCATGTCGATTGAGCTGATGTTGAACGGAGTAAATCTTTCGTTTGTGGCGTTCGCGGCGCACTGGCACGCGCTGGCTGGCCAGGTATTTGTTTTCTTCGTGATGGTGGTGGCGGCGGCGGAAGCCACCGTCGGGCTGGCAATCATTATTGCGGTCTATCGCACGCGCGAGACTTTAAACGTGGATCAGGTGAACCTGCTCAAGCTATGAACCCGAATCTTAATTTATGGCTGATCCCGGTTCTGCCGCTGGCGGGGGCTGCGATCAACGGCTTTCTTGGAAAGAAGTCTTCGCGCCAGGCCGTGAGTTCGGTTGCGCTGTTGTTCAGCGGGGCGGCTTTTGCGATGGCGTTGTGGGTTGCGGCCCGCTTTTCGTCGTTGTCACTTCCCTACCAGGAATTTGTTGCGCACTGGATCCGCGTCGTCGGGTTCAGGGCGGACTTCGCATTCTATCTCGACCAGCTGTCTTTGGTCATGCTGCTCGTGGTCACCGGCGTCGGATTCCTGATCCATATTTATTCCATCGGATACATGTGGGATGACCCCAGCTACTACCGCTTTTTTAGCTACCTGAACCTGTTCATGTTTTTCATGCTGATGCTGGTGCTGGCGAACAACTACCTGCTCATGTTCATCGGGTGGGAGGGCGTGGGACTGGCGTCATATCTGCTGATCGGGTTCTGGTTCACGAAAGATTCTGCGGCGTCGGCTGGCAAGAAGGCGTTCATCGTGAACCGCATTGGCGATTTTGGGTTCCTGATCGCGCTGTTTTTGCTGATCAAGCACTTCGGCTCGCTCAATTTTGATCAGGTGTTTCGCGGCATTTCTCCTCTCGGGGTCGAGTCTGCCGGTGCAGGGGTGCTCACGGCTATCGGCATTTTGCTGATGGTGGGTGCCGCTGGCAAGTCAGCGCAGATTCCGCTCTATGTCTGGCTTCCTGACGCGATGGAGGGTCCCACTCCGGTTTCGGCATTGATCCACGCTGCGACCATGGTGACCGCGGGCGTCTACATGGTTTCGCGTTCGCATGTAATTTTTGAACGCGCGCCCACGGCTCTGATGGTTGTGGCGATCATTGGAACGCTGACCGCATTCTTCGCAGCGACGATCGGCATTGCGCAGACTGACATCAAGAAAGTCCTCGCCTATTCAACCATTTCACAGCTGGGTTACATGTTCATGGCTTGCGGAGTGGGGGCTTTCTCCGCGGGAATTTTCCATCTGATGACCCACGCGTTCTTCAAGGGCCTGCTGTTTCTGGGCGCCGGCTCCGTGATTCATGCTGTCGGCGGCGAGCAAGATATGCGGAAGATGGGTGGGCTCAGGTCTTACATCCCGTGGACGTTTCTCACGATGGGCGTTGCGACACTGGCGATCTCTGGAATTCCACCGTTTGCAGGTTTCTGGAGCAAGGACGAAATCCTGTGGAAGGCTTATCAGGTTAGCTGGGTGTACTGGGGAATTGGCGTTTTCACGGCATTCCTTACATCTTTCTACATGTTCCGCTTGTTCTACATGACGTTCTTTGGCGACTACCGCGGAGCTTCAGCAGAGGCCCATGGCTCCCACGCGTCCGAAACTCACGGACACGGCGAGCCGCATGAGAGCCCGATGGTGATGCTGGTACCGCTGATGATCCTGGCGCTGCTATCGCTGGTCGGCGGACTGGTGGGGATCGGCAACAATTTTGAACATTTTCTGGTTCCCGTGTTCGGCACGACCGAGGCAGTCGAGGCTGCGAGTCACGGCACCGAAATGCTGTTGATGGGCGTGTCGGTGATTCTCGCCGCATTAGGATGGATTCTGGCCTACGTCCTTTATTGCAGCCGTCCTGATCTGCCGCAGAAGATTGCCGATTCGCTTGACGGTTTCTACCAGGCTGTCTTGCACAAGTACTACATCGACGAACTTTACGCTGTGCTTTTCGTCAAGCCGCTGATCGAGGGTTCGACTCGAATCCTCTGGCAGGATGTGGACAGAAAGATTATCGATGCTGCGGTGAATGACTCGGGAGATGGCGCGCGACAGGTTTCCGACGAAGTTCGGCACATGCAATCCGGCAACATCCGCTCCTACGCAGGATGGATTGCAGCGGGTTCGGCGGCGGTGATTGCTTTCATGATCTGGATGGGGGTGCGATGAGCACTGATAATCTCAGCCCGATCATTCTTACTCTGGTGACATTCGCGCCTCTGGCGGGCGGACTGCTGCTCATGCTGCTGCCGCGACGCGATCGCGACATCCGCATTTTTGCTCTCGTCATTTCGCTGCTGACGTTTGTCTTGTCTCTGCACCTGCCCGTCTATTTCGTTCGCGGGCAAACTGACTTTCAGTACCAGGTCGACAAGCCGTGGGTTTCTACTCCGAATATCCACTATCACATGGGGGTTGACGGCTTCTCGCTGTGGCTGGTGGTGCTCACTACATTTCTGACGCCGCTGTGCGTGCTGATTTCCTGGAAGTCGATTCACGAGCGGGTGAAGGAATTCTTCATTCTGCTCCTGATACTGGAGACTGCGCTGATCGGGGTCTTCACTTCTCTCGACTTGTTCCTGTTCTATTTCTTCTGGGAAGCCACACTGATCCCGATGGCGTTGCTGATCGGTATTTTCGGCCACGAGCGCAAAGTGTATGCCGCGGTGAAGTTTTTCATGTACACCATGATCGGGTCGGTGTTTATGCTGGCCGCGATCCTGTGGCTTTACGCGCATACCGGCAGCTTTGACTTTGTTGTGATTCGCGACGCGATCGCGAGCGGGGCTGTGCCGAAGTTCCCAGCGGCTGCGCAGTGGCTGTTCCTGGGGTTCTTTGTGGCGTTTGCGGTGAAGGTTCCTCTTTTTCCCTTCCATACATGGTTGCCCGATGCGCACGTGGAGGCTCCTACCGCGGGGTCGGTGCTGCTGGCCGGAGTGCTGCTCAAGATGGGCACCTACGGAATGCTGCGCTTTAACCTGGGCTTGTTTCCTGAGCAATCGCGGCAGAATGCTCCGTGGGTCATGACGCTTGCCTTGATTGGGATTATTTACGGCGCGCTGGTGGCCATGGTGCAACCCAATATGAAGAAGCTGATCGCCTACTCTTCCGTCAGCCATCTGGGATTTGTTGTGCTCGGAATTTTTAGCTTTACCCAGGCTGGACTGAATGGCGCGATGTTCGTGATGCTGGCTCACGGAATTTCTACTGGCGGACTGTTCATGCTGGCAGGAATTCTGCACGAACGCCGGCACACTTATGAGATCCGCGAATTCGGTGGACTAGCCTCGCCTTTACCGGTATATGCCACAACTTATCTGGTGATCGTTCTGGCATCGGTGGGTCTGCCACTTCTCAATGGCTTCATTGGTGAGTTCCTGGTGTTGAGCGGAGCGTTTCAGGACAAGCCGGTTTACGGAATACTGGGCGCGACTGGCATCATTTGGAGCGCAATCTATTTGCTCTGGATGTATCAGCGAGTGTTCTACGGCAAGGTCACACATCCTATAAACAATTCTCTGAGCGATCTTTCCGGGTTCGAGAAGGTTGCGATTTGGCCTTGCGCTGCGGTAGCGCTGGCGATGGGCGTTGCGCCGATTCTGTGGTTGGAGGCGATTGATCCGGCGGTTCAGGCAGCGCTCACGCCCGTTGTGCGAATGGCGAGCAGGATGGTGGGGCAATGATAGCGACAGCGTCCCTGGTTCCTGGCTACTCGCAGTCGCTGCCACAGGGTGCAGATTATGTCCGCATCCTGCCCGAGATTGTTCTTTCAGTTTTCGGCATGATCGTGATGCTGCTCGAGCCTGTGCTCGACGAGGAAACAGGTCAGAAGCTCCTGGGCCTGATCGCTTTGTTGGGGGCGTTGGCGGGGCTTGGGGCTACCTGGTTCATGGCACAGTCTCCCGGGCTGGCGTTCTGGAACATGGTGAAGGT
>JBAUYE010000399.1:0-5334 GCA_049584615.1 Candidatus Sulfotelmatobacter sp. | reverse complement strand
AGATCCTTCTGATACACCACCCCGTCCTGCCCAACGATGAAAGTCATCACCCCCGACGATCTGTATTCCGCCGGATATGCCACAAATGCGAATCCTCCGGTCATTTTGCCGTCAACGAGATAATTCTTCGCTCCGCCCGGAGCATTTTTTCCCTGACGCGTCAGGATGTGATAGTAGTATCCGCGATACGGAGTCGGACCGCTGTCCCGGCTCTTGGCATAGCTCTCCGTCACCGCCGCCGCCACCAACGGTCCGACCGGGCTTAAAGGTTCGCCGGCTGCAGCTTTCCAATAAAGGCCGTCGCGCTGGCCTTCATCGCTGAAGATTTTCTGCGCGTACTCGTTGTGCTGTCCCGAGTATTCCTTCTGCGCCGCCACCAGCTCCTGGCAAACCTTGATCGTCGACATTTCGTTCCGGCCAACCCGGCGGTATAAAATTTCCTTCTTCCCTGCCTCCGTGTCGAAATACCACAACCCGCCTTTGTCCACCAGCGGTATGGGGGTCGGCCAATTTTCAGCGCCGATATACAGAACCGTGGTCCCGTCTGGCTCTTTCACCAGACGGTGCATTTCCTGATATTTCGCCGCGAAATTAGCCCGATTCTCCGCGTCCTCGGCTTCGTCCCCGGACGAAACGATTTGCTTTCCGTCTGCCCCCAGAATGCCCATCATCATTTTCTCGTCGTTACTCTCCGCTGCCTTGAACAGCGCGTTGCTCGCCTCTTCTGCTGAAGAAAAAGTTTTCTGGCCCGCTTGCTGGGCCGCCGATGGGAAAGTAAAGCACCCCATCACAAGAACCACGACCGCGGCCGCCGCAAGAAGATCTGCCTGATGAGTTTTGTAGAAATTCAACTTCGCTCGCTGCATATGGCTTCTCCATATTTAAAAGTCTTCGAACTACTCGAATCCCGCGACCGATTAGCGCCGCCCGCCACCACCACCTCCGTGGAACCCTCCGCCGCCATGGAACCCGCCACCAAAGCTGGCGCTTCCACGCGACGAGAAGCTCCGGGTTTCTCCGCCACGGTTGTAGCCGCTGAAGGCGCCGGAGCGTACGCCGCTCTGGCCACGCGGTGAAGCGTATCCCCGCGCCGCTTGCCGGTCTCCGTTGAAAGGCCTGGCTCCTCCACCGCCACGGTAGAAACCACCGCCCCGGGCAAATCCGCCACGAGCATAGGCGCCCCGGTTATAAAACGTCCGGCTCCCGGAGAAGTACCTCCCACCGTTAAACATCGCGTAATGGTTGTGCCAGTCGAATCCCCAGTGACCCCATCCCCATCCAAAACCGCCCCACCATCCGATTCCGAAGCCAATCCCGAATGAGAGATAAGGCCCGCCAAACCAGATTCCAGGATACGGATACCATCCCGGCCACGCCACGATGGGATATCCGTAAATCAGCCAAGGATCGTACGCAGGAACGTAAACCACATCCGGATCGGCAGGCGCAATCTCGATATCCGAATCCTGCTCCGTAACCGTCTGCTGCGGCGTGCTCTTCAGATTGCCTGCCTGTTCAGCCTTATGGCGCATCACCTGCACCGCATCCATCACATCTTGCTGCTGGTTGTAGTAAGCGTCGCCCAGAGAGGACGTCCACGAAAGGTTCTTGTCCATATTTCCCAGCACAGAAGGAAATGCCGTCAGCGCCTTCACACTCGGATCCCAGGGCTGCTGGTCCACAGCATTCCCCAAATCGGTGCCCTTTAAATCAGGATGCGCTTGCACAAATCGGTCAGCCTCCACCACTTGCTCGGGAAATGTCGACGCCGCCAGAATCTGCGCCACCAGCGAATCCGGATACAACGCAATCGGCGCCACTAATCGCTGCAATTCCTCAGGAGTCTGTTGCGTGTACGGCGGCGCCGGAGAGGGCGCTGGAGCGCTCTGATCTGCCGCAGCTTGAACTGGTGCAGGAGCCTGATCTTGCGCCCACACATTCTGAGGCAAAGTCGCGAACACCAGAACCACCGACAACAGGCAACCCAAACTCTGCTTGCTCAAATTTCCTATCCGTTCGAAAATCTTCATACGCTTCACCCCTTCACTTCATCGCCTCAATCTTTGCCTACCAAGATAGATGATAAAGCCGCGATTTAGGTTTCACGATCCCATTGTCATCCTAACGAAGTTCCGTCGCGCGCAAAGCCAGCAACTCCCGACGAGCCTGCCCTGAGCCTGCCGAAGAGAGCCCAAGCGCCCACCCCGCGCTATCAAGTTAAACCCACGAGCCCGCAATTCGACTCGCGCCGAGGTGAGATCGGGAAGGGCACGACTTCAGTCGTGCCGTGATGTTGGATTTTGGGTGGCGCAGCGCTTAAGCGCTGCGATTCAGGCCCAGTTAGGGAACGGCCTTTAGCCCTTGCGGTCGGTCTCCTGGCGAGAAGCGTTCATCACAGTACTGTCATCCTGAGGAAGCGGAGTCGCACGCGCAAGCGGGCGACTCCCGACGAAGGACCTATGTATTTTGTTTTCTGTAAACCGCCACGTGAAATTCTCCACACGCGAAGGCTAACGCCGCTAGCCCTTCGTTCGGGTAGTGGGGCACACTGAAGCACCACCACCCCTCCCCTCGATTCGACGTACGCAATCCCGCCAGAACGATTAAACTTGTTGGTTAAAATATTTGTATCCATCGGGAAGGCCGTCATGTCATTAAACAGTTTTAACAGCCGCTCCGCTCTCAAAGTAGGTGACAAGGAATTCGAAATCTACCGCCTCGACGCGCTCGACCAGCAAGCCATCCCCACCAGACATCTCCCCTACTGCCTGCGCATCCTGTTAGAAAATCTCCTCCGCACCGAAGACGGCCGCAATGTAAAGAAAGAAGACATACGTTCGATGGCCGCCTGGGGTACCAAAGGGACGAATAAAAATTCCCAGCCCGACAAAGAAATCGCCTTCACCCCCAGCCGCGTCCTGCTCCAGGATTTCACCGGCGTCCCCTGCGTAGTCGACCTCGCCGCCATGCGCGACGCCATGCAACAACTAGGCGGCGATCCCGCCCTCATCAATCCCCTGCAGCCGGTGGAACTGGTGATCGACCACTCCGTCCAGGTCGATGAATTCGGCACCGCCAACGCCTTCGACGTAAACGCTCTGCTCGAGTTCCAGCGCAACAAAGAGCGCTACTCCTTCCTCCGCTGGGGACAGACCGGCTTCCGCAACCTCGCAATAGTCCCGCCCGACACCGGAATAGTCCACCAGGTAAATCTCGAATACCTGGCCAGAGTAGTGTTCGTCCAAGAAACAAATGGGAAACGCACAGCCTATCCCGACACTCTAGTAGGCACCGACAGTCACACAACGATGATTAACGGGCTTGGCGTGCTGGGGTGGGGCGTGGGCGGGATTGAGGCTGAAGCTGCGATGCTCGGGCAGCCTGTCTCCATGCTGATTCCGTTGGTGGTTGGGGTGAAGCTTACTGGGCGTCTGCGCGAAGGCGCTACTGCTACCGATCTTGTCCTCACTATTACCGAGATGCTGCGGAAGCATGGTGTGGTGGGAAAGTTTGTTGAATATTTCGGGCCTGGACTGCGCGATCTGCCGCTTGCCGACCGCGCCACCATCGCCAACATGTCGCCGGAATACGGCGCGACCTGCGGCATCTTCCCCGTCGACAAAGAGAGTTTGAAATATCTGAAGCTGAGCGGACGCAGCGACGAGCTCATCGCTCTGGTCGAAGCATACTGCCGCGAGCAGGGGCTTTTCCACGACGACAAAACTCCCGAAGCCGAATATTCCGAACTGCTCACGCTCGATCTCGGCACGGTTGAGCCCAGTCTCGCCGGCCCCAAGCGTCCGCAAGATCGCGTCATCCTCTCGCAGGCCGCCGAGTCCTTCCACAAGGCTCTGCCGTCACTCATCAAACCCAAGGCCGGAGCGAAAACCAACGGGTCGGGAGCCACCAACTCCGCCACCAATTCAGCTACCAATTCAGCCAGATGGGAGCAGGAAGGCGGCAGTCCCGCCGCCATCGGCGTCGAAGATCCTAACGTGCACGAACACGTTTCGCGAAGCGTAAAGGATTCGCTCAAGCACGGCAGCGTAGTCATCGCAGCCATCACTTCCTGCACCAACACTTCGAACCCTTCAGTAATGATCGGCGCGGGATTGCTGGCGAAGAAGGCAGTCGAGAAAGGCCTGTCCGTTCCGCCGTGGGTGAAGACATCGCTGGCGCCGGGCTCAAAAGTCGTCCGCGACTATCTCGAAAACGCAGGCCTGACGCCGTATCTCGAGAAGTTGAAATTCCACATCGTGGGTTACGGATGCACCACCTGCATCGGCAACTCGGGACCGCTGCCGGAAGAAGTCTCGAAAGCGATCGACGAAAAGGATCTGGTGGTCGCTTCCGTGCTCTCCGGCAATCGCAACTTCGAAGGCCGCATCAACTCTGAAGTCCGCGCCAACTATCTGATGTCGCCGCCGCTGGTGGTAGCCTTCGCGCTCGCCGGACGAATCGACATCGACCTTCGCACCGAGCCCATCGGCAAGGGCAGAGACGGCAACCCCGTCTACCTCGCCGACCTCTGGCCCATGCAGCGCGAAGTCGAAGAGGCCATCCAGCAGTCCGTGACCGCGGAGATGTTCTCGAAAACTTACGCCGAGGTTTTTGAGGGTGACGAGCGCTGGCGCGGCCTCAAAGTTCCCAAAGGCCAGACCTACGCCTGGGAAGAAGATTCCACCTACATCCGCCGCGCCCCCTACTTCGAAGGGATGAAGATCAAACCCTCGCCGGTTGAAGACATCAAGCGCGCGCGCGTCCTCGCCGTGCTCGGCGACAGCGTCACCACCGACCACATCTCTCCCGCCGGCTCCATCAAGAAAGACGGCCCGGCCGGAAAATATCTGCAGGAGCACGGGGTCAAGCCCGCCGACTTCAACTCCTACGGCTCGCGCCGCGGCAACCACGAAGTGATGGTTCGGGGAACTTTCGCCAACGTCCGCCTGCGCAACAAACTGGTCAACGTGGAAGGCGGTTTCACCCGCCACTTGCCCTCGAACGAGGAAATGTCGATCTTCGACGCCTCCCAGAAATACATCGGGGAAGGCACGCCACTGATTATTTTGGCCGGAAAGGAATACGGCTCCGGCTCGTCCCGCGACTGGGCCGCCAAAGGCCCGCGCTTGCTAGGCGTCGAAGCGGTAATCGCCGAAAGCTATGAACGCATCCACCGCTCGAACCTGGTCGGCATGGGAGTTCTGCCGCTGCAATTCCTTGCGGGACAGACCGCAGAGTCGCTCAAGCTGACTGGCGAGGAAGTGTTTGAGATTAGCGGCATCCAAGATGTAGTCGAACACTTCGCCGCCGGGCGACAGGTAAAAGTGCGAGCTG
>JBAUYE010000398.1:0-8343 GCA_049584615.1 Candidatus Sulfotelmatobacter sp. | reverse complement strand
AAGCCTCAGGGAACCGAGTGGGCTGCGCGGTTGATTCCAGGAGCGGCGTGGGGCGGCGTCCGGAAGAAACCGCAGCGGGAAGTGCGGGCGAGGGGCGGAGCGCGGAACGTTCTGATCGTGGGAGCGGGCGGACTGGGTCAACGAATCGCGAATTACTTGGAGAAGCATCCCGAGATGGGGCGGTCGGTTTGCGGTTTTCTGGACGACCGGAAGCTGCCGGGAAAAAGAGTGATGGGACGCACGACCGACCTGGCGGAACTGGCACGCACGGCGTTCGTGGATGAAGTGATTCTGGCCGCGCCGCATGATCGGGAGCTGACGCTGCGGGTGCTGCGCACGGCCCAGCAACTGCGGCTGGATGTGAAGATGGCGCCGGATCTGTTTGGGTGCGAGCCCATGCGGGAAATGGAACGGATTGGAGACATGCCGCTGATTTCCCTGCACGAAGAGCCCTCGCCGGTGGCTAGATTGCTGTTGAAACGCTTACTCGATGTGGTGGGCGCGGGGCTGGCGCTGATTCTGATCGGTCCGGCGCTGGTGGTGCTCGGGATTCTTGTCCGATTGGATTCGCCGGGGCCTGCGCTTTATGCGGCGCTGCGGGCGGGACGCAAGGGCAGAGCGTTTCGCTGCTACAAGTTTCGCACCATGGTGAGAGATGCGGATGGTCTGAAAGAAAAACTGCGGGTGCGAAATCAGAGGCAAGGGCCATTTTTCAAAATCACCGACGATCCGCGAATTACGCGGGTTGGACGATGGTTGCGGCGCTACAGTCTGGACGAACTTCCACAGCTGTGGAATGTGCTGCGCGGGGAGATGAGCCTGGTGGGGCCGCGACCGCATCCCCTGGACGATTTTTCCGGTTATGCGATTGAACACTTGCCGCGGCTCGATGTAATGCCGGGGATGACGGGACTTTGGCAGGTGACGGCGCGGCGGGATCCGTCGTTTCAGGCGGGAATGAAACTGGATATTGAGTACATCCGGCGCTGGAGCCTGGGGATGGATTTGCGGATTCTGCTGAAGACGGCGGCGGTGGTGCTGCGAGGGAGCGGGGAATGACGTTGCCGGGTTCGGGAAGGATCGGGTCGCCGGGCGTGTGGGCAGGTGAGGCTGCCTGGGGCGGTCTGGGAATGGGGTTGCGTCCGTTGCAGGCGATGGTGGCGGCGCCGACGGCGCTGTTTCTTGTGGCGCTGACGGCGATGCTGCTGCGGCATCCGGATGTGCCTTTTTACGAGAAGGATCGGGTCGCATTCGCGCTGTTGGTGGTGGGGGTGGCGGGGCGGGCGGTGGTGACGCGGGAGCGTTTGCTGGTGGTGGAGCGGGCGACGTGGCCAATGATTGGGCTGACGCTTCTGGCGGTGGCGAGCGTGATCGCACAACCGTTCGACAACCAGACCTGGTGCTTGCTCGCGGCAAAATTTATTGTTCCGTTCGCATTGTTTCATCTGGCGGGGCTGGTTTTTCGGGAAGAGCGCCGGTTGCGGCAGTTCGAGATGTTTTCCTTGGTGGTGCTGGCTTATCTCTGTTTCACGGCGATCGCGTTCCTGGTGGGCGCGAAGTCACTGATCTTTCCGCGCTTCATTTTGGATGAAAGTTTGGGTTATCACGTAGACCGGGCGCGAGGACCGCTGCTGCAGGCGGTAGCGAACGGGGTGTCTTTGAATATGCTTGGGGTGCTGGCTCTGCACGCTTTTCTGCGCGGAAGAGTACGGGGAATGAAAGCCGCGGTGTTGCTGGGGGCTTTACCGGTGGCGATTTTGGCTACGATGACGCGGGCGGTGTGGCTGTCATTTGCGGTCAGCGTGGCGGTTTTGATTTTTCGCGCGCACAACCGGAGGCTGCGGCTTATCTGCGTCGGGGTGGCGATCATCGCAACTCTGGGTTTGCTGATCACTTTAAGCTTTGATGATCAGCGCCGGGCGCTCACGGAGCGGCTCAAGGAATCGGGGCCGCTTGATTTCCGGCGGGCGGTTTATACCGCGGGCTGGCAGATGTTCCTGGAGAAACCGCTGACCGGATGGGGTATCAATCAAATGCCCGCGGAGTTGGCGCGGCACGTGAGCGGTTACAAGGAAAAGGAATTGTATCCGCACAATACTTATCTGGAGTTGCTGGTGGAGCATGGCGTCTTCGGTTTAGGGCTTTATGCGTGGCTAATGTGGGAGCTTTGGCGGCTGCGACGGGAGCAGGTTCCTCGGGCCGAGCGCGGAGGGTTTCTGAACCGGCAGTTTCATGCCATGTGGCCGGTGATGCTTTGCATCTATTGGGTGAATGCGGCTCTTGTGGTGATGAATTACCAGTTCGTGAACGGGCTTTTGTTCTCCATGGCGGGAATGCTGGCGGCGCAGCAGCGGCGCGCCGCTAGCGAATTGGAACCCAGAACAAGTCTGTTTGCACGGGGCGTTCGCGGGTCCGCTGCGTAGGTTTCGTTCTTCGTAGAACTGGTTCTTCGCAGATCTGGTTCGATCTGATTCTCTAACTCTTAATTCTGCGGCTACCTGTTCTTCCTGCAAATCTGGATTCCGTGTTGACCGTCGCTTATCTCGCCAATCAATTTCCTGCGTCCGTCGAGCCCTATGTGGGCGAGGAAATCGAGGAACTGCGGCGGCGGGGAGTTCGGGTCATTCCGGGCAGCGTGCGCAGGCCGGATGTGACGCAGAGCGCGTCCTCGCATGCGGCTTTGGAGCCGGAGATTTTGTGTCTGCAGCCGGTTCGAGTCGTAACTCTGCTGCGGGCGCTCGGGCTCGCGGTGCGGCGTTGGGAACGGATTGCCGGCCTGATGGCTCGGGTGCTTCTGCGCGGGAAGGAATCGCCTAAGCGGCGGATGAAGACCCTGTTGCACACCTGGGTGGGGGCGTATTACGCCGTGCTGCTCAGCGATCGCGAGATGGATCGCGGGGTGGATCACATCCACGTACATCACGGGTATTTCGGGTCGTGGATCGGAATGGTGGCGGCGCGGCTTCTGGGAGTGAATTTCAGCATGACGCTGCACGGGTCAGACCTGCTGCTCAACGGTGCTTATCTCGACGTGAAGCTGAAGCATTGCAGGTTTTGCATGACGATCTCGGAGTACAACCGGCACCATATCTTGAAAAACTTTCCCGCGATCGATCCGCACAAAATTATCGTGTCGCGTCTGGGGGTGGACGTGCCGGAACTCGGGGAATCGCGGAGGGTTGCGCGGGGCACACGCCGCGTCTTCACCTTGCTGGCCGTGGGACGACTGCATGCGGTGAAGGATCACGCGTTTCTGGTTCGCGCCTGTGCTCGACTGCGCGCGGGTGGACTCGATTTTGAGTGTTGGATCGCAGGGGAAGGACCGGAGCGGCAACGCCTGGAGGGTTTGATCCGGAAAAACCGGTTGCAAGACCAGATCAAGCTGCTCGGCCACGTTGGCCAAAGGCAGATGGAGGCTCTGTACGGGCGCGCCGACGTGGCTGTGCTCACCAGCCGAAGTGAGGGGATTCCTCTGGTGCTGATGGAGGCGATGGCGCGGGGCAGGATCGTTCTTGCGCCGGCAATCACTGGGATCCCGGAGATTGTAATTCCTGGAAAAACCGGTTTTCTCTATGCGCCGGGAGCACTGCAGGATTTCGTGTCCAAGATTCTCTTCCTCGAGAGATTGATGTGCCGGGAGGATCGCTCAGCGGTGAGCCGGCTGGACTGGATCCGGCATGCCGCGCAGATGCAAGTGGTTCACAACTTCAGTCGCACGAAGAATCTAACTCGATTTGGCAGCTGGTTTCTGCAAAGGATCGCTGCGCCTGATTTCCCTCCAACCCAGGATTCCGTAGCCCAGGATTCTGTAACTCAGGATTTTGTAACTCAAGACTGGAGCGCGCCCCGTGAGAATCTTGTTTTGCAACAAATATAACTATCCCTTCAGTGGCACAGAGGTCTACCTGTTCGAAGCCATGGAACTGTTGCGATCCAGGGGGCATGAGGTGGCGCTATTTTCCATGGCCGATCCGCGAGGCAGCCCTACTCTGTACGATCGCCATTTCGTGCCTCACGTCGACTTCAAGCAGGGCAATGGATGGTTCGAGAAGGTGAGACTGGCCGGGCGTGCGATTTACTCCCGCGAGGCGCGGCGGCGGATACGGGGCATGATCGCGGATTTCCGGCCGGATGTGGCGCACGTGCGGAATATTTATCACCATTTGTCGCCCTCGATCTTGTGGGAGTTGAGGGCGCAGAAGGTTCCGGTCGTCTACCACTTGAACGACTTCAAGGTGCTGTGCGCAAGCTACAACCTGGTGTTGCGAGGAGAAGCTTGCGAGGCGTGCAAGGGCGGCGAATTCTGGCACGCGTTGAAGGAAAAGTGCTATCCGGGATGGGGAGCGCGGATGACTCTGGTGGCAGAGGCCTACCTGCATAAATGGGTAGGAACGTACGAAAAATGCGTAGACCGCTTTCTTGCGCCCAGCCAATTTGTGCGGGACAAGTTTGTCGAACACGGATGGGATCCGGGGAGGTTCGAGGTGCTTCCCCACTTTCAGCCGGTCAGGGCAGCAACGGGGCGCGTTGCGGAGAATGCTCCACTGCTTTACTTCGGACGACTGTCGGTGGAAAAGGGCGTAGACGACTTGCTGCACGCCATGCAGCGACTGCCAAATCTTCGGCTGATGATCGCGGGCGACGGACCGGAGAGCGGCCGGTTGGAGGAACTGGCCGGCAAGCTGGGATTGAGGAACGTGGAGTTCGCCGGCCACATGCGGGGAGCGGAACTGGAGCGCGCGATTGCCGGATCGCGTTTCACCGTGCTGCCGTCGCACGCCTATGAAACGCTGGGCAAAACGATTCTGGAATCTTATGCGGAGGCGCGGGCCGTGGTGGCCACGGACCTTGGGTCGCGGCGCGAACTGGTGCAGGCCGGCAAGACAGGGCTCTTGTACCGGACCGGTGATGTGGAGCAACTGGCGTCGGCCATCAGGTTCCTCAGCTCGCAGCCGGAACTGGCGGATCAAATGGGACGGGCAGGTTGGGAGCGAGTGCGGCGAGGGTATACGCCGGAGGCTCACTACGAGGCGCTGGTTGGATTGTATGAGCGCGTGATTGAGAAAAAACAATCGGTCGGGGCGCTGACGCTGAGAAGGCCCCGAAGGACGGCGCTCGTGAAGTCAAGGGCAGGCGACGGGACACCGCGGCAGGAAAGAAGCGGCTTCGTTCCTCTTCAGCGTCTCGTCTTTAGTCCAGCTGTGGGTGGCGATGTAATCGATGTCCCCCTTGCGACGTTTAAGAAGCGCAAGGTCCGCGTGGCCTTCATTGGCGGGCGGGGTGTGGTCTCGAAGTACAGCGGCATTGAGACTTATTACGAAGAGATTGGAGAAAGACTGACTGGGATGGGACATCAGGTGACAGCGTACTGCCGAAGCTACTTCACGCCGCCGGGGGGACAACGCAACGGCATGCAACTGGTGCGGCTGCCCACGATTCGATCCAAGCATCTGGAAACCCTGGTGCATACGTTTCTGAGCACGGTCCATGTTCTGGTTCAGCCTTGCGACGTGGTGCACTACCATGCGCTGGGGCCGGCGCTGTTCTCGTTTATTCCGCGGCTGGCGGGGAAAAAAACCGTGGTCACGGTACAGGGGCTCGACTGGCAGCGGAAAAAATGGGGGCGCTTTGCCTCGGCTGTCCTGCGGCTGGGAGAGCGGGCGGCAGTGAGGTTGCCCAGCCACACGATGGTGGTCTCGCAAGCGTTGCAGAAACACTACCGGGCGGGCTATGGAGCGGAGACTTCTTACGTTCCGAATGGGGGCGTGCTGCGGGAGTGGCGCGTGCCTGACAAGATTCTTGATTGGGGACTGGAGCCGGGGAGATATATTCTGTTTCTGGGAAGGTTTTCCCCGGAAAAGGGATGCCATCTGCTGGTGGAGGCGTATGAAAAGTTGGAGACTGATGTGAAGCTCGTCATGGCCGGGGCGTCGAGCTACTGCGATAATTACTCGCGCGAGTTGCAGACTCATGCGGGTGAGCGAATCAAAATGCTGGAATGGGTCTCAGGCGAGGCTCTCGACGAGTTGCTGACCAACGCCATGATGTTCGTTCTGCCATCCGATCTGGAAGGGCTGTCGCTGGCTCTGCTGGATGCGATGGGCGCCGGGCTTTGCGTACTCAGCAGCGACGTTGCGGAAAATCGAGAAGCCGTGGAGGACGCGGGATTCACTTTCCGGCGCGGGGATGCCGCGGACCTAGCGGACCGGCTGCGATTTCTGATTGCGAATCCGGCGGTGCGCGAGGCCGCGGGACAAGCTGCGAAACAGCGCATCCGGGAACATTATCAGTGGCCGCAGATTGCGCGGGAGATCGAGCGGGTGTATTTCGAAATGATGGGTTGGAAATTGGCTGAGACTGGGGCTAGAAGGCCGGTCAGCCGGGCTGCTGCTGCGCCCGCGGCGCAGCGACGGGCGGGATAACGGCGGTTCGAAACTTGTTCCAGTGAACATGTAGCTCGAACACAAAATTCGGATGCAACAACAAGAGGACGGGGTGAATCCCGTCCTTTTTGTTTACAATTGGGGTTCGTTCGCTGGCGACGGTGTGGCGGGCGGCTGGGCGCTAGTGAATCCGAAGTTCGACGATATGGAAAACACGATCCTAGTCACAGGTGGGGCAGGATTTATCGGATCCAACTTCATTCTGCAGAGGATGGAGCGGGATTCGGCTTCGATCGTAAACCTGGACAAACTCACCTACGCGGGGAATCTGCACAACCTGGAAGCTGTTTCGAACGCACGGCGATACGAATTTGTGCATGGCGATGTTGCCGACCGGAGCCTGGTGCGCGGGCTGCTGGAACGCAACAGGCCACGGGCGATTGTGCATTTTGCCGCCGAGAGCCATGTGGATCGCTCGATCCGGGGGCCGGATGATTTCATCCGCACGAATGTGGATGGCACTTTCGCGCTGCTGGAAGAAGTGCGCGCATATTGGGGTGGTCTCGGGGAACGAGAAAAAGTCGATTTTCGATTTCTACATGTTTCCACGGATGAGGTGTACGGCTCGCTGGGGCCTGACGATGCTCCCTTTTCTGAGACTACGGCGTATGCGCCCAACAGTCCTTACGCGGCGTCGAAGGCTGCGTCTGATCATTTTGTGCGGGCTTATCATCACACGTATGGACTGCCGGTCTTGACCACGAATTGCTCGAATAATTATGGGCGATTTCAGTTTCCTGAAAAGTTGATACCGCTGGTCATCCTGAACGCGCGGGATGGCAAGCCGCTGCCGGTTTACGGAGACGGGCAGAACGTTCGCGACTGGCTCTATGTGGAGGATCACTGCCAAGCGATTGCGCAGGTGCTCGCCCGAGGACGAGTTGGACAGACGTACAACATTGGCGGCTGGAATGAGAAGCGGAATATCGAGATCGTGGAGACGATCTGCGACATTGTGGATGAGATGGCCGGAAGCCGCGGGACGCCGCGCCGCGGGCTGATTACATTTGTGAAGGACCGTCCAGGACACGACCGGCGCTACGCTATGGATGCGACTAAGATTGAGCGCGAACTGGGGTGGCGTCCGCTGGAAACATTTGAGAGCGGAATTCGCAAGACGGTGCGGTGGTATTTGGAAAATGAAGAGTGGGTCCGCGATGTGACCAGCGGCGGCTACCGGAAGTGGATTGAAACGCACTACTCTTCCTGAGTTGCTGCCATGAAATTCAATAGCAGAATTATTTTATGACGCAAGCCTCGAGTGCGAGTTACAAGGGAATCATTCTGGCGGGAGGGGCGGGGACACGCTTGTATCCGGTGACTCATGCCATGGGGAAGAGTCTGCTGCCGGTTTACAACAAGCCGATGATTTATTACCCGCTGTGCACGCTGATGCTGGCGGGGATTCGCGACATTCTCCTTATTACTACGCCGGACGATGTGAGCAAGTTTGAGGCGTTGCTGGGGGATGGCAGTCAGTTTGGAATTCGTCTGCAATACAAAGTGCAGCCCAAGCCGGAAGGAATTGCGCAGGCCTTTCTCGTGGGGGAAGAATTTATTAAAGGCAGCGCTTGCGCGCTGGTGCTGGGCGACAACATTTTTTATGGGCATGATTTAGGTAAGGACTTACGGCAAGCCGCGGGTAAAAAGCGCGGGGCATGCGTGTTTGCTTATCCGGTGCACGATCCGGAACGCTACGGAGTTGTGGAATTTGATGCAACCGGGCGAGCGCTCAGCATCGAGGAGAAGCCGCGGCAGCCGAAATCGCGCTACGCGGTGACCGGACTTTATTTCTACGACGATCTGGTGGTGAAGATTGCGAAGTCGCTGAGGCCCAGTGCGCGGGGGGAGTTGGAGATCACCGACGTGAATAAAGTGTATCTGGAGCGCGGAGAGCTGG
>JBAUYE010000397.1:0-7743 GCA_049584615.1 Candidatus Sulfotelmatobacter sp. | reverse complement strand
TGGATTCTGCCGAATCTACGGCTCGAGCGGTCGCCGACTGTCTGGAGAGGCTTCTCCCGCTGACCCGGGCCGTCCATGAAGAACGCCGGAAGCTTCCGCGCCTGAAGTTCTTCGCTACCGATTCGGTAGAGAAATTCCGGCGCCTGGGCGAGCGCTTCCTCGGGCACGCGATTGAGGATGTCGAGCATGTGGATTTGAAGGAATGAACAATGGCGAACGATTCGTCTTTGTCCGCAAGGTTCGGACAGCGTAATCCCGCATTTCAGAATTACTGTGTCCGAGGTAGTCTCCGATTGCTCCAATCAGAATGTCAGCCCTACTGCAAATGCATCCCCTCGACAACATCATCTGGAAGGCGCTGACCACGCGGCAGGCTGAGTTCGCCGAGTCCTTCGAGCGGGCGCGCAGGTTTGTACCGGAGGTTTCGCCGCTGGCCGCGTTTCATGAGCCCACGCCTGGGGGATACAAGTCGCTCGCGGGATTGGTGGGCGCGGGTCAGACAATCGGACTGTTCCTGGAAGCGCCTTACCAGCCGCAGCCGGGCTGGAGTTTCGTTGCTGGCGCTCCGATGCCGGAAATGGTTTATGAAGGTGACAGCGTTCCGGCCGCACAGTCCTCTTCTGATCCGGAAATAGTTGAACTTGGCGATGCGGACGTGCCCGACATGATGGCGCTTACGGCGCTCACCAAGCCCGGTCCGTTCGGCAAACGCACGCACGAACTGGGCACCTACCTGGGGATTCGCCTCGACGGAAAGCTGGTTGCCATGACGGGTGAGCGGCTGAAGATTCCCGGCTATACCGAAGTGAGCGCGGTCTGCACCCACCCTGAGCACACTGGCCACGGCTACGCGCGAATCCTGATGGCCGAGGTGATGCGGCGCATCTGCAGCCACGGGGAAACGCCGGTTCTACATGTTCGCCAAGATAACGTGCGTGCGATTGAGCTGTACGGGAGACTGGGCTTCAGACAGCGCGTGCTGCTGCACTTCGCCGTGTTGCGGAAGGAATAAGTTTTTGCTGGGAACTGAAAGCGAGCGCCTCAGTACAAGTGGAAATCGACTTCCACCGCCATCTCAACCTTCACGGGATGGCCGTCTTTCATCCCAGGTTCAAAGCGCCAGGTCTTGACCGTCTCGAGAGCCTTTTCATCCAATCCCATGCCCAGGGAGTTGACCACGCGAAGATTGGTAGGGCGGCCGTCGGTGTCCACCACAATCATCAGAGTGCAAACACCCTGATACTTGGCTTTGCGAGCTTCCTCGGAGAACTCAGGCTCCGGATCATAAATCGCGCGCGGCGGGGTCACTCCCCGGCCGGCGCGGAAAACGCCGCCACCCATGCCCATGCCTTCGCCGGGGCCTACGCCACGTCCGTTCCCTGAACCAACACCACCACCTGAACCCGAACCGATACCGCTGCCCTCACCCGTACCATTCGACGGAATGACAGCCGTGGATTTCGGATCGCCAAGGTTCGGCATATTATTCATCGCGGTCACTTTAATATCGGGAGGCACCATCACAGTGGGCTCAACCGCCAGTTTCGGATCGAGGTTCCGAATCACCGCGGCCGGCGGCGTAATTTGCGGCTTCATCGAGAACTTCGGCAGTTTTCCCTGCGAGGCCTTCAGCACGTCGCGATCGCCACCGCCGCCGCCACCGCCGGCCTGCGTCTTGGCGGGCTTCAGCGTGTAGTCGCCGGGATCGATCAGTTCGGTCACCTGCGGTTTGGCTTCGACCTTCGTCACCATACGGCGTCCCAGAATCGTTGCGCCGATAATCAATGCGATCACGATGACGTGGGCAACCGTCGAACCTAGAGCGCCATTCTTTTTGTAGTTGTAGAAACCCCAAATATCCTTTACCGGGATGGGCTTCGATTCCAGCTTCAGCGGCGGTAACTTCTTAGGAAAGAAGAATTCGTCCAGGCCGCGGAAAAGCGACTTATACAGAGGCTCAAAAGTGTCGGGGGCCAGCAGGAGATGAAGCTCCGGCTCGTCACCAGCTTTCGGAGCGACGCTCGGATTGACTTCAGTGGATGCCATTATTCCCGGGTTCGGTTTTCCCTTGCGCGGTGGTGAACGAACTATCCTGAACGAACTATCTTGGTGGAGACGTCCCACCTACACAGATGAGCCGTCTTTCCAACGAGTTGCCTCTATTTTTCTTCTCTAGTTTGCATAACCGGGTCGGGCCGCCCACTCGGGTGGCATGAAGCTCCCGAACCTTGGCTCGTACATGAAATTGTACCCCTTCTGTCGCTCTTTACGAAGTGTATTTCAAGTTCCGGTCGGGAATGTACTATCTGCCGCCCATACCGTTAAGCAAGCTGGTTCCCCCGGTTTCGCCCCGCGAGTATTGCGATTCCAGCGCGCATGGACGTTCCCTCCCACTATCCCGGTATAATGAAAAGATTCAATCATTTGGGAGAGTCCAACCGAGTGCCGTTCGACCTGAAAGCTACCATCAATCTGCCTAAAACCGCCTTCCCCATGAAGGCCAACCTGCCCCATAACGAGCCCAAAATGCTGGCCCGCTGGGAGGAGATGCGGATTTATGATCGCATCCGCGAGGCCCGCAAAGGGTCAGCCAAGGGCACCTACATTCTGCATGACGGCCCGCCCTACACCAGCGGACCGATCCACCTGGGCACGGCGCTGAACAAATGTCTGAAAGATTTCATCGTCAAGTCGAAGACCATGGCGGGATTCGATGCGCCCTACGTCCCCGGTTGGGATTGCCACGGCCTGCCCATTGAGATCAAGGTGGATAAGGAACTCGGCGGCAGGAAGCTGCAGATGCGGCCTATCGACGTGCGCGCGGCATGCCGTAAGTACACGCAGAAGTTTCTCGATCTGCAACGCCAGCAGTTCAAGCGGATCGGCGTCTTCGGCCGCTTCGACCGGCCCTACGCCACCATGAACCCGCAGTACGAGTCGGTAGTCCTGTCGACATTTTTTTCCTTTTACGAAAATGGATTCGTTTACAAAGGCCTGCGCGCCGTCTATTGGTGCATGCACGACGAGACTGCGCTCGCCGAGGCCGAAGTCGAGTACGAAAACCACACCAGCCCCACGGTGTGGGTGAAGTTCGAGTTGCTCGATGATCCCGCGAAGATTGACGCGGCGCTCGCCGCAAAGAAAGTTTCAACCATCATCTGGACCACCACCCCTTGGACTTTGCCTGCGTCCATGGCCGTGGCCTTTCATCCCGATGAAGAGTATGCCGCGCTCGAGTCCGCCGGCGAGGTCTACATCGTTGCTTCGAAGCTGGCGAAAGATGTTGCGGAGAAATGCAATCTTTCAGATCCGCGCGAACTCGCGCATTTCCCCGGCCGCAAACTCGAGCACCTGAACTTCCAGCACCCGTTTCTCGACCGCAAGATTCTCGGCGTGCTGGCCGAATACGTCACCATGGATACGGGAACCGGCGTGGTGCACACCGCGCCTTCCCACGGTGCCGAGGATTTCATCACCGGCATCAAGTACGGTCTTGACGCCACCAGCAACGTCGACGAAAAAGGAATCCTGCGCAACGGTTTGCCGCAGTACGCGGGCAAACGCGTCTGGGAAGCGAATCAGCCGATCATTGACCTGGTCAAGAGCCGTGGCGCTCTGCTGCATGCGGAAAAGACCGAACACTCCTACCCGCACTGCTGGCGCTGCCATAATCCCGTGATCTTTCGCGCGACCGAGCAGTGGTTCATCTCGATGGAAACGCCCATGCCCGCGAGCGTCGGGGGACGAAGTTCAGAAAATGACACTCTTCGTACCCGCACCCTCGAAGAGATCAAGCACGTGAAGTGGGACCCAGCCTGGGGCGAGGAGCGGCTCTCGAACATGATCGCCACCCGCCCCGACTGGTGCATCTCGCGGCAGCGCGTGTGGGGCGTTCCCATCGCGGTTTTCCTTTGCGAGAACTGCCGCAAGCCGCTCAACGATCACGCGGTCAATCGCAAGGTAGTCGAGCTTTTCGCCCGCTCCGGCGCTGACGCCTGGTTCACGTCCGAATCGGACTCCATTCTTCCGGCAGGAACGAAATGCCCACACTGCGGCAGCACAAAGTTCGAGAAGGAAACTGACATCTTCGACGTGTGGCTGGAATCGGGCGCGAGCTATCTCGCGTTAATCGCCGACGAGCCCTCGTATCCCTGGCCCTCCGATCTTTACCTCGAAGGTGGCGATCAATACCGCGGCTGGTTCCAGTCGTCCCTGCTCTGCGCCATGGGCACGCATGGAACGCCGCCCTACAAAGGCGTGGTCACGCCCGGATGGACGCTCGACGAAAAAGGGCAAGCCATGTCAAAGTCGCGCGGCAACGACGTAGACCCGGTCGACATCGCCGATCGCATGGGCGCGGAAGTGGTGCGCCTCTGGGTGGCGTCGGTCGACTTCCGCGAAGACGTGGTCGGCTCCGAGCAGTTGATGCAGCGGGTCGCGGAAAACTACCGCAAGATTCGCAACACGTTTCGCTACATCCTCGGCAACATCGGGGACTTCGACCCCGAACGGGACGCGGTCCCCACCGAACGAATGGAAGCTCTCGACCAGTACATGCTGCGCCGCACAGCCGGGCTGGCCGTCGCTCTGAAGGATTGGTATGACGAGTTCGCGTTCCACAAGATCTACCATCGCGTGAACGATTTTTGCATTGTTGACTTGAGCGCCTTTTATCTCGATGTGCTGAAAGATCGTCTTTATATTTCCGCGCCCAAGTCGCAGGCTCGCCGCAGCGCGCAGACGGCAATCTGGCGGATCGGCGAGGCGCTGGTTCGGCTGCTCGCTCCCATCATGAGCTTTACCTGTGAAGAGGTGTGGCCGTACTTACCGAAGGCGGCGCAACGCGAAGAAAGTGTGCACTTGGCATCGTTCCCGTCTCCGCGCGAGGTCGCTTCCGAAGCTGACACAAAGTCTGACGACGATTGGGCGACGCTGCGCGCGGTGCGCGACGAGGTGCTCAAGGCGCTCGAGGAAGCTCGCAACAACAAACTGATCGGCACCGGGCTCGAAGCCCAGGTTACCTTGACTGCTCCCGACCCGGTCTATTCAGTGCTGGCTCGCCACGCGGGCGAACTACGCTACCTCTTTATTGTTTCCGCCGTGACGCTCGTTTCTGGTCCAGGCAACGGCACCGGGCAGGTCCACGTCGAGGTGAAGAAGGCGGACGGAGCCAAGTGCGAACGCTGCTGGAATTATTCGATCCACGTCGGCGAGGACAAAGTCTACCCCACAGTCTGCGAGCGTTGCAGCGCGGTGCTGAAGGAAATCGCCGGGACTTAGCTTCGCGCGCGAAAAGATTTCTCGCGCTGAAGTACACTTCTTAGCGACCTAATGGCACGAGTTAACTCGTGCCATTCTCAGTCGTCTTAAGGCAAAACCGATTGTGAACTGGCGAAAGCTACGAACGTTTCTGCTGACCGTGCTGGTTCTGTGCCTGATCCCAGCCACGCGCTACTATCAGATCGACGTTCCGCTGCTGCATTGGCTGAGGGGCTCGCGCCACGTCGATCCTTTGTCGCTTCACCTGGCGGGAGAGTTCGTCGAGAATAATCTCGGAACCGAGCAGGATCCAGATGGCTCGGTCACCGTTCGAATGATTGCCGAGCAATACCTGTTCATCCCGCATTGCATTCTGGTTCCGGCTGGTGTACCGGTTCATCTTCGCATCACCAGCGCCGACGCGGTCCACTCGCTTGCCTTCGATGGCACTGCCTATAAAGTCGAGGTCTTGCCCGGCACGATCAGCGAGGCACAACTTCAGTTTCCCCGTCCGGGCGAATATAAAATGCCGTGCCGCGAGTTTTGCGGAGCTGGACATTATGCCATGCGCTCCGAATTGAAAGTCGTTCCTCGCGAGCAATTCCCCGCTCTACAGCCAGCAGAAAGGGGGAGCTGTGCAGCGCAATAGGAGCCGGTCTGCCAAGCTCGCTGGCGCAATCGTTGTCGCGTGTTCGCTCCTTGTTCTTGCGAACGACAACCCTCCGGATCACATCCCTTCCTATGTGGCATGGACGCCGGCAACGATCGCTGCCGCCTCGAGCGGGGACGCTTTCCGCGGGTTGCTCCTGGCCAGGCGTTGCGACCATTGTCACGGAGCCGAAGGCTTCAGCGCCGTCGGCTATACGCCAAACCTGGCAGGCATCGATAGGCTGGCAATCTGGAAGGAGTTGGAAGATTTCCGATCGCATAAGCGGCTATCGCGCGAGATGAACCCAATCGCGGAGTCGCTTTCGCCCAGGGACGTGGCTGACGTGGTCGCCTATTTCGCAAAGCTGCCCGCCTTCGCCGATCCTGGAGACCATCGAATCTTTCCGCAGGCGCGGCCTGATCCCGTTCGTGCCGGCATCGCATCGCGTCTGGTTTCCTTCGGAGACGGAGAACGGGGCATTCCGCCGTGCCAGGCTTGTCATGGTCCGGTTGCCTATCGTCCCGGAGCTCCCCCGCTGGTGAACCAGAACGCCGAATATGTGTTGAACCAGCTGGAAGCGTTCGCGAATGGAAGCCGCGCCAACGACATCAACATGCCCATGCGCACCATAGCGCGGTTGCTCACGGACGATGAACGGCATGCCCTGGCGGAATATTACGGTGCGGGTCAGGGGCTTGAGCCCGCAAGTTTGACTGCTCCGAAGTAGGCGCGAGCGTGGATAAGCTTTCAAGCAGAGCGGATCCTTCACCAGGCCTTCGGTCGGTTCGGAATAACAAGCGGTTTCCCGAAGCCCGCCGGCCGAAGCCCGAAGCCCAGTCCTAACGCAATTCTTCCATCGCCGCCGCCAGCGCTTCCCTGCCCGGCCGCGTCAGGGATTCCGGCAGCGTAGCCAGCGGCTCATCCACCATGTTCAGCATATCGAGGAAGCTGGGCGATTTCGTATTCACGTAAAACAGCCCTGTTAAGACCTCGCCCTTGTCGTGAGCCTCACTCAGCCGCGTCATCGCAGCGATGCGATCCGTCGGGTCATAGTCCTCTTCGAGCTTGCGCAGCCGCAGGCTCGAGCCATCGTGCATGGTGACGTTGACCGTTGTTCCCGGATCATACTCGACGTCAATCTCTTCGAAGTGCGGAACGAAGCTTATTTCCTGCAAAGTTTCCTCGTGATCCTTCACGTACTTATAGGATTTCGTCGAACCTTCGTGATCGTTGAAGGTGACGCACGGAGAAACCACATCGAGCATCACAGTGCCGTGATGCGCGATGGCGGCTTTCAGCATGGCGCTCAACTGCTTCTTGTCGCCGGAAAACGACCGGCCGACAAACGTCGCGCCCAGCTCGATGGCCAGCCCGCAGGTATCGATCGGCGGAAGATCGTTGATCACGCCCGATTTCAGTTTCGACCCCAGATCGGCAGTAGCCGAGAACTGTCCCTTGGTCAAGCCGTACACACCGTTGTCCTCGATGATGTAGATGAGGGGAAGATTGCGGCGCATGAGGTGAACGAACTGTCCGATGCCGATCGACGCCGTGTCGCCGTCGCCGCTTACTCCCAGCGCAATCAGATTGCGATTGGCCAGCATCGCGCCCGTGGCCACCGACGGCATGCGTCCATGCACAGAATTAAAGCTGTGCGAACGGTTCATGAAATACGCGGGACTCTTCGACGAACAGCCGATACCGCTCAGTTTCGCCACGCGCTCCGGCTGCACTCCCATGTCATACATGGCTTCGATGATGCGCTCGGAAATGGCGTTGTGGCCGCAGCCCGCGCACAGCGTAGTCTTGCCGCCCTTGTAGTCAATTACGGTGAG
>JBAUYE010000396.1:0-17865 GCA_049584615.1 Candidatus Sulfotelmatobacter sp. | reverse complement strand
GTAGAAGCGGAGCGCTCGATTCTAGGCGCGATCCTGCTCGACAACTTTGCTTACAACCAGGCGGCGGAGCATTTGCGGATCGAGGATTTTTCGCTGGATTCGCATCGGCGGATTTATGGGCGGATGGTCGACCTAGCGGAGTCGTCGCGGCCGATCGACATGATTACGCTGATCGACGAACTCGACCGGCACAAGGATCTGCAGGCCATTGGCGATGTGGGCTATGTGTCGAGTTTGCTGGATGGGGTTCCGGACCGGCCGAGCATTGAGCATTACGTCAAGATTGTGCGCGACAAGGCGCTGCTGCGCGGGCTGATTCATGCCGCGAACACGGCGATTGCGCGGGCGGGTGATCAATCGGACGCGGCCGAGGAAGTGCTCAGCGACGCCGAGGCCGCGATCTTTCAACTGTCGGAGAAGCGTATTGGGCGCGGGTTCATGGGCGTGCAGGAGATTGTCCGCGAATCATTTGGCTCGGTGGATGCTTTGCTGCAACGCGGGCAGCGCATTACCGGGCTGGCTACACATTACGAAAATCTTGACGAGATGACGAGCGGACTGCAGCGGTCAGATTTGGTGATTATTGCGGCGCGGCCTTCGATGGGCAAGACGGCGTTTGCCATGAACATCGCCGAGAATGCCGCGATCAAGGATCAGCGGGTGGTGGGAGTGTTTTCGCTCGAAATGTCGCGCGAGGCGCTGCTGTTACGACTGCTTTGTTCGACCGCGGAAGTGGATGCGCACAAAATGCGTACCGGTTCACTGTGGCAGGATGACACCAAGAAACTGGTGCGGGCGATGGAGCATCTGGCGCATGCTCCGATTTTTATCGATGACACGCCCGGCATTTCGCTGAGCGAGATGCGGGCCAAGGCGCGGCGGCTGAAGCAGGCGCAGGGCAGGCTTGACTTGATCATCGTGGATTATTTGCAGCTCATGTCGGGCGGGAGCAAACGGTACGAGAATCGCACGCAGGAAGTGTCGGCGATTTCGCGTGGGCTGAAGGGGCTGGCCAAGGAAATGAGCGTGCCGGTGGTGGCGTTGTCGCAGTTGAGCCGGGCCCCGGAGAGCCGGGGCGGGGATCATCGTCCGCAGCTTTCCGATCTGCGCGAGTCGGGGTCGATTGAGCAAGATGCCGACTTGGTAATGTTCATCTTTCGGGAAGAGGTTTATCGGCAGGACGATCCTGATCTGCAGGGGAAGGCGGAAATCATTATCTCGAAGCAGCGCAATGGGCCGACGGGAAAGCTGGTGTTGGCTTTCCGGAAGAACTGCACCCGGTTTGAGATGATGGCGGAAGGCGGGATGGCACCGGAGGAGTGATTGCGCCGAGTACAGGGATGACTGTAGTTTTCCGGGGTAAGTACGTTAGGGGATTCGAGTTGCGCGGGGCGGGTGTGCTGTGGAAAAGCTTGTGGAATTGCTGGCGATGAGCAAAATGGCTGCGGGTAAAGATTTGTCATCCTATTTTCCGCCGACTGATTTTCAGCTTCTAAGGCTCTGAATAGTAACCAGTTAGGCAATTCACTCCGCATTAACATCGACCGGGCCTACGGAAAGTCAGGTTATTCCTGCTTTGGAGATTTGCACATTTTGTGGTTCCTGACCTTTCGATTCTGCTTGCCTGACGGGACAACAAAACAACTCAATTGCTGTCTTCGCCGACCTTGAGCACGGCGAGGAAAGCCTCTTGGGGGATGTCGACGCGGCCGATGCGCTTCATGCGTTTCTTGCCTTCTTTTTGCTTCTCGAGGAGCTTGCGTTTACGGGAAATGTCACCGCCGTAGCACTTGGCAATCACGTTCTTGCGGATGGCCGATACGGTCTCTCGGGCTATGATTTTGGCGCCGATAGAAGCCTGGATGGCTACTTCGAACATTTGCCGGGGAATGAGTTGCCGCATTTTTGAGACCAGGAGTTTGCCGCGCTCGTAGGCGAAATCGCGATGGACGATGATGGAAAGCGCGTCTACTGGCTCGCCGGCGACCAGGATGTCGAGCTTGACCATGGGCGACTCCCAATAGTAGGCGAGGTGGTAGTCGAGGGACGCATAGCCGCGGGAGACGGACTTCAGGCGATCGTAGAAATCGAGGACGATTTCGTTGAGGGGTAACTCATAGTGCAACATCACGCGTGAGGAGCTGACGTACTCGAAAGTTTTCTGCTTGCCCCGCTTGTCTTCGACGAGTTTGAGGATTCCGCCGACGTATTCTTCGTTGGTCAGGATCGTCGCGAGGATTACCGGCTCTTCCACCTTGGCGATCTCGCTGGGGTCGGGCCAGCGCGAGGGGTTGTCGACCTCGATCAAATCGCCATCGGTCCTGGTGATTTTGTAGCGCACGCCGGGCGCGGTGGTGATGAGTTCGAGAGCGAACTCGCGCTCCAGGCGCTCCTGAATGATCTCCATGTGGAGCAGGCCGAGGAATCCGCAACGGAAGCCGAAACCCAGCGCTACGGAGCTTTCCGGTTCGAAGAAGAATGACGAATCATTGAGGCGGAGTTTCTCGAGCGCTTCGCGCAGGCGGGTGTGCTCGTGCGCGTCGACGGTGTAGAGTCCGGCGAAGACCATGGGCTTGATTTCTTCGAAGCCAGGGAGGGCGTCGAAGGCGGGGTTGGCGTCGTCGGTGATGGTGTCGCCGATTTTGGTGTCGGCTACGTTCTTGATGTTGGCGATGAGGAAGCCGACTTCGCCAGCTTTCAGTTCATCGATTTCTACGGGCTTGGGGCATTGCACGCCGAGCGTTTCCGCGTCGAAAGTTGTGCCGTTTGACCACAGGCGAATTCTCTGGCCCTTGCGCAGCGTGCCTTGAAAAACTCGGGTGAGGATCACTACTCCGCGGTACGCGTCGAACCAGGAGTCGAAAATCAGCGCTTGCAGGCGGCTGTCAGGATTGCCTTTGGGCGGCGGAATGCGCTTCACGATGGCTTCGAGGACGTCGGGGACGCCCTGGCCGGTTTTCGCGCTGATGAGCACGGCGTCGGAGGCGTCGAGGCCGACGGCGCTCTCGATCATCTCCTTGGTCCGCGGGATGTCGGCGCTTTGCAGATCGATCTTGTTGATGACGGGAATAATTTCCAGGCCGTTGTTGATGGCAAGGTAGGCGTTGGCCAGGGTTTGGGCTTCCACGCCTTGGGAGGCGTCGACTATTAACAGGGCGCCTTCGCAGGAAGCTAGCGAGCGCGAGACCTCGTAGGAAAAGTCGACGTGGCCGGGAGTGTCGATGAGGTTGAGCTGGTATGTGTTCCCGTCGTGCGCGGTGTACATCATGCGAACGGCGTGGGCCTTGATGGTGATGCCGCGCTCGCGCTCCAGGTCCATGGAATCGAGCACCTGGGCCTGCATCTCGCGCGCGGTGAGGGATCCGGTCAGCTCCAGCAGTCGGTCCGCCAGCGTGGATTTACCGTGGTCGATGTGCGCGATGATCGCAAAGTTGCGGAGGAAAGCGGCGTCCATAGATTCAGTTGCCAGTTACCAGTTGTCAGTCGCCAGTTAACCCAATCGAAACTGGCAGCCGAACTGCCACTGCTCTTGTGTAACTGCGGCTAAACTTTGATTTTAACAGGCCGAGAGGAGTGCTCAGTTCTCGGTCCTCAGTTGCGCCAGAGAAGGCGCCGGCTTTTAAGCTTTCCCACAGACTTTATTTTCTTCTGTAGAATCCTGCCTTGTGGTCGCGGAGGATGAATCATGCGCAAACTCTTCGGTGCTGGCTTCCTGGTGATTACTTGCTCGGCCGCTTTGGCGCAGACTCTCTCTCCGCAAGTGCGTGGGTTCGTGAAAGTAGACGCACCTGTGGTGGCGCTGACCCATGTGCGCGTGATAGACGGAACGGGCGCGGACGCGCGGGACGATCAGACGGTTGTGATCTCCAAGGGAAAGATCGAATCGGTCTCTGATGCCGCATCGGCGAATGTTCCTAAAGACGCCCAGGTGCTCGACCTGCACGGATGCAGCGTGATTCCTGGGCTCGTGGGGATGCACGATCATATGTTTTATCCCATGGGGGACGCCATCTTCGGGGAGATGGGGTTCAGCTTTCCCCGCTTGTATCTGGCTAGCGGGGTCACGACGATCCGTACCACGGGCGCGCTTGAGCCCTACACTGATCTTGAGCTGAAGAAGCAGATCGATAGGGGCGAAACTCCGGGCCCGAAGATTCACGTCACCGGGCCTTATCTTGAGGGACCTGGCAGTTTCGCGGTGCAGATGCACGAGCTCACCGGGCCTGACGACGCCACGAAGACGGTTAATTTCTGGCTAGACCAGGGCGTCGACAATTTCAAAGCGTACATGTTCATTACTCCGGCGGAACTTTCCGCGGCGGTGGTGGCTGCGCACAAGCGCGGAGCCAAGGTTACCGGACATCTTTGCTCCATCGGCTTTCGGGAAGCTGCTGCGATTGGGATTGACGATCTGGAACACGGCTTGCTAGTGGACACCGAATTTTTTCCCTGGAAGAAACCGGGCGAGTGTCCCAAGAACCTTGATTTTGAGTTGCTTTCGAAGCTGGACGTGCAGAGCGGGCCGCTGCACGAAACTATCGTCGACTTGGTTCAGCATCACGTTGCGGTTACATCGACGCTGCCTGTGTTCGAAATGTTGGTGCCCGGACGGCCGACGATTCAGCAGCGCGTTCTCGATGCGCTGTCGCTGGACGCGCGCAGCGCATTGCTGAACAACAAGGTGCGTGCCGGCGATGCGAACCTTATCCGGCAGCGTTACCACGGCGACGATTCGCCTTGGCCCGCCGCTTTCAAGAAGGAAATGGAGTTCGAGCATGCCTTCGTGGATGCGGGAGGTTTGCTGCTGGCCGGATTGGATCCTACCGGGATGGGAGGGGTGATCGCTGGTTTTGGCGACCAGCGCGAAGTCGAGTTGCTGGTGGAAGCGGGATTTACGCCCGTCGAGGCGATTCATATCGCCACCGCAAACGGAGCGCAGTTCCTGGGAGAGTTGGACCGCATTGGCACGATCGCTGTGGGGAAGCAGGCGGATTTGGTCGTGATCAAGGGCGATCCGTCGAAGAAGATCGAGGACATCGAGAAAGTGGAGACGGTGTTCAAGGATGGCGTCGGCTACGATTCGGCGAAACTGATTGAGTCGGTGCGCGGAGTGGTTGGGAGCAGATGAGTGCAGTAGCCAGTTGCCGGTTGTCAGTTGCCAGTGGAGAACGAAAGCTGGATGCGTACATCTTCCACTAGAATTCAGACCGCATGATTGTTCTTGCCTCTGCCTCGCCTCGACGCCAGGAGTTGCTGCGGAATGCCGGGATTGCGTTCACAGTGCAGCCGGCTGACATCAATGAAACTCCGCTTGCGGGGGAGTCTCCGCGGGACTGCCCCGAGCGGCTGGCGCGGGAAAAGGCGCTGGCAGTGTTTCAACGGCGGCCGGGGGATTGTGTTCTCGGCGCGGATACGATCGTTGTGGTGGATGGCGCAATTCTGGGTAAGCCGGGCGATGCGGACGATGCCGTTCGTATGTTGCGCATGTTGTCGGGGCGCACGCACGCTGTGATCACCGGAGTGTGTGTGGTGGGGCAGGGGGTTGATAAGGCAGACGCGCTGACTGCTTCCGAAACCACGATGGTGACTTTTTGCGAGTTGTCCGACGATGAGATCCGCGATTATGTGGCAACCGGGGAGCCTATGGACAAGGCGGGAGGATATGCGATCCAGGGCATCGCTTCGCGCTGGGTCCCGCGGATTGAAGGGGACTACAGCAATGTGGTGGGATTGCCGGTGGCACGGGTGTATCGCATGCTGCGAACGCGGGGAGCGCTCTGAGTTGGTGCTGCAAATCTTCGGCTAGGACTTCTTCTCTTCCTCTTTTTCTTTTTTCGGTTCGGCCCCTTCTTTCATGGAAGCTTTGAAGTTACGGATGCCTTCGCCGATGCCTTTGCCGACGGCGGCAAATTTCGCGGGGCCGAAGAGCAGAAGAGCGATGGCGATAATTAGTAACCAATGCCAGGGCGAAAACTCACCCATAACTCCTCCAAGGACGCCTGTAAAAAGTCTAGGCTATGCTAACTTCAGAGTCAAAGAATGCGGTGCAGCTTTTGCTCCGCGATGCCGGATCTCCGCTCACAGAGTTGCTCCCGCAAAGTCTATTCCAGAGCGTGTTTCATTCCAGCACGGTGATCGCGTCGACCACCGACCAAGCTGTGCGGGTCAGGTCAGCAAATGCCGGCAGGTCCGCGTCCGAGGCTGCACCTTGTGGGCTTGCCCACGCCGCTTCCATGCCCGAGTGATCGTCGAAATAGGGTCGACGATGGCGTCCCATGCAGGTGGCTTCCGCCGGGGATCGTTACCGACAATATTCTGAATGTACTTTCGCAGGCCGGGCAGATTCTTCGCCAAAGGCCCATGAACTTCCTGCAGGTGCCGGCGGAACTGTTCGTGGGTTAAATCAGGGCGCCGGTAAATGACCACCATAAACTTGATCATGTCGGTTTTCCACTGATCGGCTTCTTAACGATCATGCGCTTTCGATCATTCCGGCGAGCAGAAGGGCTCTTCGCGGAAGCTCGGAGATGACGATGAATTCGTGGACTGCGTGTGCGCCGTCGCCTACGCCGCCTAAGCCGTCGAGCGTGGGAATGCCCATGCCGGCGGTGAAGTTGCCGTCGGAACCGCCGCCTACGGCTGCTTCTTCGAGCTTCCATTCGATCTGGCGGGCGATCTCCTGAGCTTTTTTGTAAAGCGCCGCTACTCCAGCAGTGCGCTCCATGGGGAGGCGATTGATGCCGCCGGTCATCTCTAGCTTGCAGTGTTTGTCGAACGGCTTGAGGGAGCGCAGCTTGCGGTCCAGGCCGGAGGCTTGTTTCGCGCTCTTGATGCGGACATCGATGCCCACCGAAGCCTCGGCCGCGACCACATTGGTGCGCGTTCCGCCTTGCACGATGCCAGGGTTTGCCGAAATGCCTTGCTGCAGATTGTTCAGCCTGGAGACCACCGCGATCTGGCGGGCCAGTTCGAGAATGGCGCTGTGTCCTTTGCCGGGATCGAGTCCGGCGTGTGCCGCGACACCTTTCACGCGCAGCGTGTATTCGCCTACACCTTTGCGTGCGGTTTTGACGGCGCCTCGAAGCCCGGCGGCGGGTTCGAGCACCAGCACTCCGGCAGACTCTTTCGCCAGGGCCTCAGTGATCTTTCGCGAAGAGTGGCTGCCGATTTCTTCATCGGAAACCAGGAAGACCGTGACCGGCCGCGGGAGTTGGCCGTGCCATGCTTGCAGCGCTGCGATGGCATGGAGCATGAGCGCGATACCTGACTTCATGTCGAGAACACCGGGGCCGAGCAGGCGGCCGTTCTCGATTTTGCAAGGCATGTTGGCCAGAGTGCCAAGGGGATAAACCGTGTCGTAGTGGCCGAGCAGCATAACCGGTTTGCGATTGGGCGTTCCCGCGCGAGAGGGCGCGGCGAAGTCGATCTGCAAGTTGTCGCCGAAGTCGGTGCTGCGATGGAGATGAGTGCGTCCCCCGAGGGCTTCGAACCTGGGCGCGAGGAAGGCGGCAATGCGGTCGACCGCTGGCTTGTTGTCGCTGGGGGATTCGATTTCGACGAGATTGCGAATGGTGGCGACGATCTCATCCTCATGTTCTGAGAAATAGCGCAGGCGATCGGCCCCTGCGGGCTGAGGCGGAGCCGCTGCTGATTTTCCTGCTTTCATGCCGGCACAATTCCTTTCGCGGGCCGGTGGTACCGCGCCGTGAATGCGACGCGGTACAGTATAATCTTCAGGCTGATTGGGGCGAACTGATTGAGAGCGAAGCATGACTGAAAGCACTCCACTCGTGACCGATGGGGCCGTATCCAAGACGGGGTTCGACATTCACGAGATTCTGAAGATTCTGCCGCACCGCTATCCGTTTCTGCTGATTGACCGGGTGCTGGAGCTGAAACGCAAAGAGCGCATCGTAGCCATCAAGAACGTCACCATCAACGAACCTTTCTTCAACGGACATTTCCCCGGATTGCCCATCATGCCGGGAGTACTGATCGTGGAAGCCATTGCGCAGGCCGGAGGAGCGCTGCTGCTCACCGAACTGGAAGATCGCAGCAACAAGCTGATGGTTTTCACGGGAATCGATCGGGCCAAGTTTCGACGCCCCGTGAGTCCCGGCGACCAGCTGCGGATCGAGGTGGAAGTGCAAGGCTGGCGCGTTATCCCGCGCATGATCGCCGCGAAGATGCACGGCGTCGCGTTTGTGGCGGGCAAGCGCGTGGCGGAAGCGACGGTGTCGTGCCAGCTGATCGACAACTCGCGCGCGCGCGGGGACGGCGCGGATGGTGCCGGCAACGGTGCCGAGGCGGAATGACGCACTGTCCGGCTGAGCTACCGCCAGTAGATCCTGTGAAGCTGTAATGACTCGATCATGAGTGTTCATCCTCCGGCGATCCATTCTATGGCGATCCATCCTACGGCGATCATTGATCCGCGGGCCAAGGTGCCAGCATCATGCAGGGTCGGTCCTTACTGCGTGATTGGGGCTGAGGTCGAACTGGGCGAGGGCTGCCGCCTGGTGTCGCACGTGGCTCTCGAAGGGCCTGCGAAGATTGGCGACGACAACACGTTTTTTCCGTTCTGCGCCGTCGGCATGGCGCCGCAGGATGTTACGTACAAAGGGGAGCCGACGCGGCTGGAGATCGGCGACCACAACGAGATTCGCGAGTGCGTCACTATCAGCCGCGGCACTGTGAAAGGCGGCGGACTCACTCGCGTGGGCAGCCACACGCTGATCATGGCCTACGCTCACATCGGACACGACAGCGTGATCGGCGACCACTGCATGCTGGTGAACGGCGCGACGCTGGGCGGGCATGTGATCGTGGAGGAGTGGGCGGTGGTGGGGGCGCTTTGCCCGGTGCATCAATTTGTGCGCATCGGGGCTCACGCCTACGTTGGTGGGGGCACCACTATCACGCAGGATGTGCTGCCGTTTTCGATGACTTCCGCGGCCCGCGACACTCACGCCTACGGGATGAATAAGGTGGGGCTCGAGCGCCGCGGCTTTTCGCAGGAGCGCATTCGCAAGATTCATCTTGCATACAAGACGCTGCTGGCGTCGAAGATGAACACTTCGCAGGCTCTGGAGAAGCTGAAAGCCGAGACTGATCGCGGGGAAGATGTAGATATGCTGATAGGTTTCATCGAATCATCTCAACGCGGCGCGATTAAGTAGCGCCTCTACACACGATCATGGAACGCATCGGCCTTATCGCTGGAAACGGCACGTTTCCTCTTCTCGTATTGGATGCCGCGCGCGCTCAGGGACTCGAAGTTGTTGTGGTCGCGATCAAGGAAGAGGCTTCGCCTGAGATTGAGGACCGCGGCGCGGCTTCGGTGCACTGGGTTTCGCTGGGAGAACTCTCGAAGCTGATTGAGACTTTCCAGCGGGAGGGCGTGCGGCGCGCCATCATGGCCGGGCAGGTGAAGCACAAGCAGATTTTTTCGGCGATCCGACCGGACTGGCGCCTGGCTAAGCTTTTGCTCTCGCTCACGATGCGCAATACGGATAGCCTACTCGGCGCCGTGGCTAAGGTTCTCGCAGAAGAGGGCATCACACTCGAGAGTTCGACTGGGCTGCTGGAGCCTTTGCTGGTGAAGGCCGGCCTGCTCACGCGCCGCGCACCGAGCGAACAGGAACGAAAGAACATCGACTACGGCCGCGGCGTGGCTCGCCAGTTGGCGCAGTATGACATTGGGCAGACTGTGGTGATTGCGGAATCGGCTTGCGTGGCAGTGGAAGCGATGGAGGGCACGGACGCCGCCATCGAGCGTGCCGGTCACATCATGGGTTCGCTGCGCGGAGACGCTTCTACGCTGAGCCGCGCCCTCACCGTGGTGAAGATCGCGAAACCGAATCAGGATATGCGGTTTGATGTTCCCGTGATCGGAGTGAGGACTATCGAAGTTATGCAGGCGGCAGGTGCCACCTGCCTTGCGTTGGATGCCGGAAGGTGCTTGCTGCTCGACGGACAGAAGGTTCTCGACGCGGCAAATGCGGCGGGGATGGCGGTGGTGGCTGACTCGGCCTGAACCAGATTTACTTGTACTCGAAAGTCTGCTGTTGATCCTCTGGAAGGAAGTTATAAGGTTATGACCTCTCCCAGTTCTGAACCTGTCCTGATTGCCGAACAGCTTCGGCGCGCATTTGAAGGCGATGCCTGGCATGGGCCGGCTCTGCTTGAGCTGCTGCACGAGATGGATGCGGCGACCGCGGCGGCTCAGCCTCTGTCTGACGTTCACAGCATATGGGAGCTGGTGTTGCACGTTTCCGCCTGGGACGACGCGGCCTGCCGCCGGCTGGGCGGGGAGAAAGCGCAGCTTACGGGTACGGCGAATTTTCCCGTCGTTCCCAAGCCTACTCAAACTGCCTGGCGCGAGGCCGTCGCTGGTGCGAAGCACACGCACGATGTTCTGGTGAAGACGGTTGCGGCCTTGCCTGAGTCGCAGCTGCGCGAACGCGTTCCCGGCAAGAGATACGATTTTTACTTTATGCTGCACGGCGTGGCGCAACACGCGCTCTACCACGCCGGGCAAATTGCGATCCTGAAGAAAGTGCAGGGGCATGCCGCGAAATCTCAGAGTTGAGTCGACTGTGATCTGCTCAGCTACCACTGCTTGAAGATCACTCCTACCGCGACCACAATCAAGGCGAATCCGACGGCGTGGTTCCAGCGCACGGGCTGCTTCAGATATAGCACTGAAAACACTGAGAACACGACCAGCGTGATGACCTCCTGAATGGTCTTGAGTTGCGCGGCGCTGAACTCGTAGGAGCCGATGCGGTTGGCCGGCACCTGGAAACAATATTCGAAGAAGGCAATCATCCAGCTGATCACGATCACTTTGAACAGCGGGACCTCGCGATATTTCAGGTGACCATACCAGGCAAAGGTCATGAAGATGTTGGAAACGGTGAGCAGGGCAATGGTTCGCATGGGGTGAGAGGCTCTCCTCAAGAATTTGGCGACTGAGTGATCGGGTCATTGGGCAATTGAAAACCTCGTCAAATGAGGTATTCCAATTGCCCAATCGCGCGATCGCAAAATGACTCAATCTATTGCAGATGCTCTTTCCCAGCTTTACGTTTACAATTTGTTGTTCCTGCTGGCAACCAGCCAGGCGAGAGTTCCTTCCTGCAAGCTGATAATGCGATTTCCGTTGCGGTGGTGGGTGTGGGCGTTTTCGGACGCAACCACGCGCGGGTCTATCACGAACTGGAGCAGCAGGGCGAGCCGGTGCGGTTGGTAGGTGTGGTCGATCCTGATCTGGATCGCGCCGACGCGGTGGCGCGGGAGTTTGGCTGCCGCGCTTTTGGCTCAGTCGCGCAGATGCTGACCACGCACAGCGAGGTCCGCGCGGCTTCGGTGGCAGCGCCCACGGTGCATCACCTTGAAGTGGCTCGCGCGCTGATGGAAGCGGGAGTTGACGTGCTGATCGAAAAGCCAGTGGCCGCTTCGCTGGCCGAGGCGAATGAATTGGTCCAACTGGCTGCCACGCACAAGCGCATTGCGCAGGCGGGGCATCTTGAGCGCTTTAATCCGGCGGTGCGCGCAACCATCCCACTGCTTACGCAGCCAATGTTTTTCGAAGTGCATCGGCTCAGCGTGTTCACTCCTCGCTCACTTGATGTTGACGTGGTGTTGGATCTGATGATCCATGATCTCGATATCGTGTTTTCGTTTGCCGATTCTCCGGTGAAAGAGGTGCGCGCGGTCGGCCTGCCTATTCTTTCGGGCAAGGTTGATATCGCCAATGTGCGGCTTGAGTTCGAATCGGGATGTGTGGCTAATTTCACGGCCAGCCGGGTTTCGACTGAGCGCGTGCGCAAGCTGCGCTTTTTTCAGCCGCAGCAGTATGTTTCCGTCGATTACGGACGGCAGGAAGTGCTTGTATTCACGGTCGGGGCCGATGGCGCGCCTGGTGCTCCCACTGTTAATCCGCAGATAAAAGTGGCCAAGCCCCCGGTGACTTCAGAAGAGCCTTTGCACGCCGAGTTGAAGTCGTTTCTGCAGGCGGTGCGAGAGCGGTCAACGCCGGTGGTGCCGCTCGAAGATGGGCGCCGCGCGCTCGCGCTGGCGCTCGACATTGTGGGTGAGATTCGCGAGCATGGGAAGAAAGTTGGGCTTGCTGGGATTGCCAAGGCGAAAGGCTAGGCAGCGGTATGCAAACGCTGAATGTGGGCGCAGGCCGGACCGACAAAGAGTACAAAGAAGCCGAAGAGCAGCGGCGGGCTGATCTACTTGCCGATAGCCGTAGCGATGCGAACTACTTCTTTTGGGCCGCGGGTCTGTCTGCAATCGCGAGTGGGTTGTTTCCGGTGCGATTGAACATTCTTGTCAACATCGGCGCCTTTGACCTACTCGGCTTCTATGGCCGGCGGCTTCTGGAAACTCATCCACTCGCAGGGGACGGCTTGGTGGGCGCATGGATGCTGGCTTTGGTCGGGCTGGGATTTGCTGCACGCGCCGGGCAGCGTTGGGCCTTCCTGGCCGGCATCGTTCTCTATGGGGCTGACATGATCGCGCTGACGGCAATGTTTTCGCTGTGGGCCTTCGGCATCCATGCTTTCTTTGTGTTCCGCTGGTTTCAAGGACAAAAAGCGCTGAAAGACATGAACGCAGCCGGCGTCTCTACCTTTTGAAAACGACGAGGAGCTTGAAATAGCGTTTCGGCGCTTGCATATTTAACTTCGCGTCGTCCGTCCGCTTTAGCTCTCCAAACATCTCGACGGAGTTATCTCCGGGGTGCGAAATAAGTTGTTTTTCCGCGCGGGCGCGAGTATTGTTGGGCGCCTGTACAGAGCCGCCCCTGGGACTCCAATCCAAAGCGGCGAGCCGCAGATCTTGCGCCCGCGAGCGAACCAAGGAGTGGACTGTGGAAACACGTTCAATCCCATTCGTCACCACGGCTTCGCTTCCCAAACTGCTCACTGACGACCGGAGGCTGATCTTAGCCGCGGCGCTGGGAACTATCTTCGAGTGGTATGACTTTTTCCTGTACGGTTCCCTGGCGGTAACCATCTCCAAGCAATTCTTTTCCGGCGTGGACGAGACCACCGGATTCATGTTTGCCCTGCTGGCCTTTGCGGCGGGATTTATCGTACGCCCGTTTGGCGCGGCCTTCTTCGGCCGCCTCGGAGATCTGATTGGACGCAAGCACACCTTTCTGATGACGATGTTCCTGATGGGACTGGCTACGGTCTCAGTCGGATTGCTGCCGGGATACGCCCGCATCGGCATGGCCGCGCCGATCCTGCTGATCAGCCTGCGGCTTTTGCAGGGGCTTGCTCTGGGCGGGGAGTATGGCGGAGCAGCCGTGTATGTGGCCGAGCAGGCGCCAGCCAACCAGCGGGGCTATTGCACGAGTTGGATTCAAGCCACCGCGTCGCTTGGTCTGCTGCTCTCTCTGGTGGTGATCTTGTGCTGCCGCCTCGCCACCAAGTCAGCGTTTGACGTGTGGGGCTGGCGAATTCCGTTCTTGTTTTCCTCAGTTTTGTTGGGCGTATCACTCTGGATTCGCCTTTCCATGAAGGAATCCAGGGCTTTCCTGCAGGCCAAGACGGAAGGCAAACTCTCTCGGGCCCCGCTGCAGGAAGTTTTCGGGAAGAAGGAGAATCTCCGCAAGCTGCTTATAGCTTTTGGCGGCATGGTCTCGGGAATGACCGTCGTGTGGTACACGGCGCAGTTCTACGCGCTGTATTTCCTGATCCAGTCTTTGCGCGTGGATCCCATGAGCGCAAATCTGCTTCTGGGCGCGGCTTTGGTGCTGGGCAGTCCTTTCTTCATTCTCAGCGGACGGCTTTCCGACCGGATCGGAAGAAAGCCCGTAATGATGACCGGGATGCTGTTGGCCGCTCTCACTCTGATCCCGGTGTTCAAGGGGCTGACACATTACGCCAATCCGCAGCTCGCGGCGGCCGCGCGTGCGAACCCTGTGATCGTGGCCGCGGATCCTCACACTTGCGGATTCCAGTTCGACCCGGTCGGCCAGAGAAAAAACTCCAGCGATTGCGACAAGGTCAAAGCTTTGCTCTCGAAAATGGGCGTTCCTTACGCCAACTCGAGCTTGCCGGCGGGGTCGGCCATTCAGATCAAAGTGGGTTCCGGTGCGATCACCGGATTTGATGCCAAGCTGATTCAAAGTGCACTGGCGGCCGCCAATTATCCCGCCCGCGCCGATCCGGCTCAGATGAATATCGGCATGCTCCTTGTGTTGCTGACAGCGCTGATTGCACTGGTGACGCTGAGTTACGCGCCGCTGGCTGCCGCGCTGGTGGAAATGTTCCCCACGCGAATTCGCTACACCGCCTTGTCGGTTCCGTACCATGCGGGAGTGGGTTGGATTGGAGGATTGCTGCCAACCATCGCCTTCAGCATTGTGGTTGCGACGGGCAACATCTATTACGGGCTGTGGTATCCGGTAATCGTGGCTGCTCTCAGCTTTCTCATTGGTATGCGCTATATGCCGGAGACCCGCGGCCGCGATCTTCATGCTGATTGAGGTGAGAGGGCAGGCGTAGAAGCGAGGAAAAATTCATCATGCCAGGTGACACATATCCGAAGTTCCGAGCGGCGGCGGTGCAAGCAGCGCCCGTGTTTCTGGACCGCGACGCGACCATCGACAAGCTGGACACACTGGTGCAGAGAGCCGTGGATGCCGGCGCCGAACTGATCGCGTTTGGAGAATCTTTCATTCCCGCCTTCCCGGTGTGGAACCTGATCTATGCTCCGATCGACCAGCACGGATTCTGCCGCCGAATGTTTGACAACGCGGTGCAGGTTCCCGGACCGCATACAAGAAGGCTCAGCGAAATCGCCAAGCGTCACCGTGTATTCCTGTCGGTCGGTGTCACGGAAAAGGGCCCGCTCAGCATGGGAACGCTTTTCAACACCAATCTTTTATTCGATCGCGAGGGGACGCTGCTGAACCGCCATCGCAAGCTCGTCCCCACCTGGGCCGAGAAGCTCACGTGGGCGAATGGAGACGCGGCGTATCTGCGTCCCGAGGAGACTGACATCGGCCGGGTGGGCACGCTGATCTGCGGAGAGAACACCAATACTCTGGCGCGTTTCGCGCTGCTGGCGCAAGGCGAACAAGTACATATTGCGACCTATCCGCCGGCCTGGCCGTTCGACCGCCCCGGTAGTGGCGCTCACAACTACAATTTGACTGAGGCCATCCGCCTGCGCTCGGCTGCGCATGCATTCGAAGGGAAGGTATTCAACATCGTCGCCTCCTGCGCGCTTGATGCCGATGCCATTGAGCAACTCTCGCAGGGAGATTCCGAGATGAAGGAATTGTTACGCGCAACGCCGGCGCCTGTGTCGATCATCGTTGGTCCAAGTGGCCAAGCGCTGGCCGATCCTGTTACGGGAGGCGAAGGCATGGTCGTGGCCGACATCGATATTTCTGAGAGCATCGAGCTGAAGATGATGCACGACATCGTCGGACACTACAATCGGTTCGATATTTTTCATCTGGAGGTTGACCCCACCCCGAATCAGCCAGTTACGATCAAGAAGGTCACGCGGCGCGATGAACAGCTATCGAATGGGGCTTCTCAGGTCAGGCCGCAGATCGTGCCCCAGGTCGCGTCAGACGACGCCTCAAGCTCTGTGAACGACTGGCCTATAGCCGTGGGGCGCGCCAAAGCCCAATAAATGGCCCGGAAGAGCGGTAGCCACGAGTTCCAGCCGCACACCAGACCGCGATGACAAATGTTTACACAGGTAAGTCCCTCTTAATTTTGGGAATGGGCAGAATCCCCCGAAAGATGCGAAAATAAAAGCAGCTTGGCTGTGCTGGTTCGTTGCGTCATCCTGTGGTAAGCGGGATGCAACGTGGCGAGGGGGAATTGTGTCTAACGGACAGGCCTGGCTCAGACACGCCCAGCTCGGAAAAACTTAGTTCATGCCCATCACGCAAATTCCATTCCAGGATCCCGTGGCTCCTCCCGAGAAGCCGCAAGCGGAACAGCTTGGGCTGTACGACACTCAGGGATGGGAAACGGCTTACCGCGCGCTGGATGATGATGCCCGCGTACCGCATCTGCTCATCCAGTTGCAGGATGATCTAGAGCGCTCGCGGCGCCGCGAAGCGGCATGGATTTCCATCATCGTCCACCTGATTCTCATCATTGCGATCTTCAACATTGGGAGACTTGAAAAATACTGGCCCTGGCACTCGGCTGTGGTGGCGAAGAATCTGACGAACGGGAAGGATTTGACCTTCCTAGAACTTCCGTCGGACTTGCAGAAGGTGCCGCAGAAGCCGAACACGAATATCCTTTCCGACAAGAACAGAATCGCCATGACGCGGCACCCTCAACTGGACGTCAAAGAACTGCGCAAGATTCTGGCGACGCCGCCGCCGGGAGCGCCGGGGTCGAGTGGTGCTCCGCAGCCGCCGCCTCAGTCGTCCGCGGGGTTTGCGCAGAATCAGCCGACGCCTCAGGCCCAGCAGGCTCCTAATCCGCAGATCGCGCAGTTGCAAACGCCGACTGCGCCGAATGTCGCCAGTGAGTTCCAAAAGTACGGTGGTTCCATGTCGGCGGGTTCGGCGATTCAGGACGCTGCTCGCGCCGCCGCGGCCAGGCGCGGTGCTGGGGGACAGGGTGACAATGGCGATTTTGGATTAGGCACCGGGGCGCATGGACGGCAGGTGGGCAATCTTGAGATCCTCAGCGACACGCAAGGCGTAGATTTCGGCCCCTACCTGCAGCGCGTGCTGCATGACGTTCGTCAGAATTGGTACAGCGCAATTCCGGAATCTGCGGAGATGAAACACGGAAACCTGATCATTGAGTTTGCGATTACCAAGGATGGAAAGGTCGCGGGCATGAAGCTGGTGACCAGCTCGGGAGACGTTCCGCTTGATCGCGCGGCCTGGGCCGGCATTGTGGGCTCGGACCCGTTTCCTGCGTTGCCCAGCGATTTCGGCGGACCGTATCTCGCTCTTCGCTTCCGTTTCTATTACAACCCCACCAAAGAAGAAATGGAATAGTTTCTTTCGAGATTGCCGAACCTCTTGACTAACGATCAAGCCAGCTTTTCCTCTACCACACGCGGCAACGGTTCTGATTGACCATCGGCGATCCCGCCTTGCAGTGAAACGCCTCCTGGAATTCCGGCATGTTCGAGACCACGCCGTTGGTGCGGTATTTGTCCGGAGAATGCGGGTCGACCGTGGCCCGCAGCCGCTTGGTCTCGTCACGGGTTTGGCCGCACCAGCTCTGCCCGTAGCCCACGAAGAATCGCTGGTCAGGTGTGAGATCGTCGAGCGATTGCAGATTCTGTCCCTTGGTGTCTTCCCTCCACGCCATGTATGCCAAGATGAGCCCGCCGAGGTCGGCCGTATCCTCGCCGAGCGTGAGCTTGCCGTTGATCTTTATGTCATCGACGATAGTGTAAGTGGAATACTGGTCTGAAATGCAGCTGGCGCGCTTCACAAACTCTTTGCCATCTTCGGCGGTCCACCAGTCGCGCAGGTTGCCGTGCGCGTCGAACTGGCGACCTTCGTCGTCGAAGCCGTGGGTGAGTTCGTGGCCGATGGTGCCTCCGGTGTCGCCGTAGTTGGGAGCAGCATCAGAGTTGGGATCGAACGCCGGCGGCTGCAACACTCCGGCAGGGAAGTTAATGTCATTCATCTGCGGGTCGTAGTACGCGTTCACCGTGGGCGGCGTCATTCCCCACTCGCTACGGTCGACGGGCTTGCCGATCTTAGCGAGTTCGCGGTCGAATTCAAATCTGCGCGCCCGCTCCACATTGCCGAGTTCATCTCCGCGAACGATCTCGAGCTTGCTGTAGTCGCGCCACTTGTCGGGATAGCCGATCTTGTTGGCCATCCCATGTAGCTTAATC
>JBAUYE010000395.1:0-12894 GCA_049584615.1 Candidatus Sulfotelmatobacter sp. | reverse complement strand
CTTCGTTCAAGACATTGGCCATGCCCACGGAGCCTACAAGCCTCCGCGGGATCAATGTCCCGGACGCTACTCTCGTTGGCCGGTTTTCAGGTGATAATCAGTGGCCGGTTTTGGGTGATCGCTGAGGGAAGAACGCCCTCTTGCCGTCACCAAATCCCCACAGATCAGGATGATCACCTTCGCCCTTGTAGGGTAGGAAGAACTTGATGTTAAGAGGCTTCAAGGCCGCCTCATAGAACGCCAACGAACGTTCGACATTGCTGACAGTCAGAATCATGTGGTCGAGCATTGTTCTCTCCTTCAAATCACAAGTGCTTCAACGGCCTTTTCACCATTGCATACCGGATGGATCGCAAGCGGCGGTATGTTCAAAGTATTCTTCGCAAGGAATTCGAAGCCCGCAAATCCTGACAAGTCGACTTATGGGAAGCGATCCGCGGTTGCGGCTACCAGTTCTTCCCGAATCACGGGCAAACCGGAAGTAAGCGCGGATTTGCGTTCTGATGGGCCACAGGTCCACGCCTGGGACGGAAGTAGCCGTGCGGGTCCGTTTACGCCTAATCCAGGGTTAACTCCCGACTTAAGTTCGTTGAAGCATGTGCGTGTCAGGTGACTTTGGACGACGGTTTTACTGTTGCCAGCCTCCGCCGAGTGCTTTGTAGAGTTGAACCAGGCTGCGATATTCATCTCCTCGGGCGGCTGCAAGCGTCAGTTCTGCGCCGTAAAGCGACCTCTGTCCGTCGAGCACTTCGAGATAGGTGGTTGTGCCGCCCTTATAGCGGAGGGTGGAAATGCGGACGGTTTCTTGCAGATCAGCAACACTGTCCTGCTGGCGCATTCGCACCTGATGAAGCTTTTCATAACCGATGAGCGCGTCGGAGACATCTCCAAAGGCTTGCTGGATCGCTTGCCGGTATGCGATGAGAGCTTGCTTGTGTTCCGACTCGGCCAGATGCAGGTTGCCCTTGAGCGCACCTCCCGTGAAGATCGGCTGGCTAACCTGCGCGCCATAAGACCAGATGCCCAGCTGCGTCGTCATGAGGCTTGAAAAGGCAGTGCTTCGACCAAAGGAACCGCCGCCTCCCCCGGTCAGAGAGATTTGCGGGAAGAACTCAGCTTTGGCAACTCCGATGTTGGCGTTGGCAGCAATCAAGATCTGTTCCGCCTCTCGAATATCGGGCCGACGCTCGATGACCGAAGATGGAAGGCCGGCCGGGACTTGAGGCGGAAGTGTTTGCTCGACGAGCGGAATCCCGCGCGCGATGTCTTGCGGGTAATTGCCGAGCAGGATGCTGATGGCGTCTTCTTCCTGGGCAATTTGCCGCTCCAGGTCGGGAATCTGCGCGTTCGCAGTGTCGAGGACTTGCTGAGCCTGGAGCACGTCCAACTTTGTGGCAACGCCGTGTTCAAGGCGCAGGTTCGTGAGTTTGACCGAATCAGTTTGCGTGTTGACCGTCTCCCGCGTGATCCGGAGTTGCAGGTCGAGTTGCAGCAGAGTGAAATAATCGCTCGCTACATCACTGACTAGAGTCAATGCGACGACTTGGCGGGCGTCTTCCGTGGCCAGGAGTTGGGCGCGGGCAGCTTCAGAGGCGCGGCGCAGCTTTCCGAAGAAATCGAGTTGGAAAGCCGCATCGGCAGTGAGCGTCAGAAAGTTATATCTGGATTGTTCGAGATTTTCCTTGCCGCCGTTGAAGTTGGCGTTACCTGAAATCTGCGGAAAAAGGCTGGAGCGAGTAACCGCAAGTTGCGCACGCGCGGCATTGATGCGCTCGGTCGCGAGTTGCAGATCGTAGTTTTGTTTGAGCGCCGTGCGAACCAGTTCCTGCAACTTCGGATCCTGAAACACCTGCCACCAGCGGAGATCGGCATACGAGGCAGTCTGTGACTGAAGCTGGGGATTCTCTGACAGGTCGCGATAGGCAGCCGGAGTCTGAACAGCAGGGCGATGATATTTCGGTCCAACCATGCAACCGACAAACATGGTGGAGAGCAATATTGCGCTGAGCGATTCGGCGATTTTCATGAACGCAAAACTCCGCTTAGAGTCCTTACTGATCATCGCTTCGTTAAGCACCCCGTCAAACAATCCCCGTCAAACAATCTCAATCTCCTGGCGTCGGCGAGGGAGTTGCCGGCACGATGCCGGTTGCAGGCTCTTTGCCCGCGCCCGACCATTTTTCGACTATGTAAAAGATGCCGGGAACGAAGAAAATTCCAATGGCGCTCGCGGCAAGCATTCCGCCGATCACCGCCGTCCCCATGATCTGGCGAGCAACCGAACCAGCGCCGCTCGCCGTCCACAGTGGAACGCAGCCCAGAATAAACGCGAACGATGTCATCAGGATCGGGCGCAGGCGCAACCTCGCCCCTTCAAGAGCCGCGTCCGCAAGCGGTTTTCCGTGTTCGTACTGATCCTTGGCGAACTCGACGATCAAAATCGCGTTTTTCGCCGCCAGGCCAATCAGCATGATCAGCCCGATCTGCGAGTACACATCGGTTTCGATCTGCACCATATAGGGCGGCAGGAAAATGCCGAGGAGCGTGCGGCGCAGCCATAAAACGATAAAAGCTCCGAAGACCGCTACCGGCGTGCTGAGCAGTACGCTGAAAGGCAGCGACCAGCTTTCGTACAATGCCGCCAGAATCAGGAATACGAACAACAACGACAATCCAAAGATCACCGCGGGGGGTACTCCCTGGCGAGCCTTCTGCTCCAGAAACGAAATCCCGGAGTAGTCGAATCCCATCTCTCGCGGCATGGTTTCCTTGAAAACCTCTTCCAGGGCCGCGCTTGCCTGATCGGCACTGAAACCTGGCGCAGCGCTGCCGTTGATTTGTGCGCAGCGATACTCGTCAAAGCGCATGGTAAATTCGGGGCCCAGTTGCGATTTAACCGTCGTAAGCGTAGAGAGCGGAACGTTCTCGCCCTTGCTGTTGCGGACATAGAATCGCCCAACGTTATCGGGGCTGGCGCGATCCTCGCTTTCGGCCTCGATGTAAACCTGCCACTGGCGCCCGAAACGGTTGAAGTAGTTGATAAAATAGCCGCCCATGAAGGCCTGGATGGTGCGGTAGACGTCGGAGAGGTTCACACCCTGCTTCAGCACCTTGTCGCGATCCACGTCGACAAACTTCTGCGGAACGCTGGGCAGAAACGTCGTGCTCAGGCTGGCGATCTCCGGCCTCTTGCGTGCGGCTTCAAGAAACGCGTTCAAGTTGTTCGATAGAAATTGGATACTGCCACCAGAGCGGTCTTCGAGAATGAAGGTGAATCCGCCGGCGGTGCCAACCCCCGGAATCGCCGGCGGCGAAAAACTGAAAGCGATGCCCGCCGGCAATTTGGAAAGCTGCTGATTCAAATGAGCCTTGATGGCTTGGAACTGTTCGGCCCTGGTTTTGCGCTCGTCCCACGGCTTCAAAGTGACAACAAAGAAGGCGTTGTAGCTGGTGCGAACAAAACTGAGCAAGCTGAAGCCGATGACGCTGGTCGTGTATTTCACACCTGGTGTGTTAGCCAGAATGTTCTCAATTTGTGTCGCTGCCTGCGATGTCCGCTCCAGCGAAGCGCTGTTAGGCAATTGCAGGTTGACGTATACGTAGCCCTGGTCTTCATCGGGAAGGAAACTCGACGGCACGCGATTAGCAAAGAATCCAGCAGCAACGCAAAAAGCCAGGAGAAGCGCAACCAGCACGGCAGTCTTCTTGAGCAGCACGCCGCTCCAGCCGACATAGCCCTCGGTGGCTCGCTCAAAAACCCGGTTAAACCAATCGAAGAATCTCCGCAGCAATCCATGGCTCTCTTCGCGCGGACGAAGCAGCAGTGCTGCAAGAGCAGGGCTGAGTGTGAGCGCGTTGAACGCAGAGAGAATCACTGAAATGGCGATGGTGACTGCGAATTGCTGATAGAGCCTGCCAGTGATTCCAGGGATGAAGGCGGTGGGCACGAATACGGCGGAGAGAACCAATGCGATCCCGACAACCGGGGCCGAAAGCTCTTCCATCGCCTTTAACGCTGCATTCTTCGGGGTCATACCCTCTTCGATATGCCGTTCCACCCCCTCGACGACGACGATTGCGTCATCCACCACCAGGCCGATCGCCAACACCAACCCGAAGAGAGAAAGTGTATTAATGGAAAAACCAAACAGCGGGAAAAAGACGAACGTTCCCACAAGCGAAACCGGCACGGCCAGCAGCGGAATCAGGGTAGAGCGCCAGCTCTGAAGGAAAAGAAAAACAACAATGATGACCAGGACCAGCGCGATCACAAGGGTTTCCACGATCTCCTTGATTCCCTGCGTCACGGAAAGAGTGGTGTCGAGCGAGACGGCGAAATCAATATCGTCGGGGAAACGTTCTTTCATCTGCGCCATCAACTTCTTGACCCCGGCCGCGGCGTCGACCGCGTTCGATCCGGGCAATTGATACGCAGCAATAATGGCGCCCGGCTTGCCGTTAAACCGTCCTGAGATGCTGTAGTCTTGCGCACCCAGTTCGATTCGAGCCAGGTCGCGTACTCTCACCGTTGCACCGTCGGGCGTTTCGCGAACCACGATGTTGCCGAATTCTTCTGGCGAAACCAGGCGCCCTTGCGAGAGAACAGTGTAGGTATATTCCTGGCCTTTGGGAGCAGGCTCGCCTCCGGCTTTACCGGCGGGGTTCACGGTGTTTTGCGACTGAATCGCACTGACGATCTCTGGAACTGTGATACCGAGCTTTGAAAGCGTATCCGGCTTGACCCAAAGGCGCATCGCGTATTGGCCGGCGCCGAACACCTGAACATTGCCAATGCCGGGTGAGCGAAGAACCGGGTCGACGATATTGATGTACGCGTAGTTGGCCAGAAACTTGGCGTCATAGGTTCCGCGCGGAGAATAAAGAGCAACCCACATCAGCGGAGCGGTGACCGATTTCCGAACCGTGATGCCGTAGTTGTTCACGTCGGGGGGAAGCTGAGAGGCAGCTTGGGTCTCGCGAGATTGCGTGTTAATGAAATCGGTATTCGGGTCAGTCTTAACGTCAAAATCCACGATGAGGCTGGTGGTGTTGTTCCCCGTGGCGTTCAGCGAATACATGTAATTCATGTTGTCCACTCCGTTCATCTGCTGCTCGATGGGAGTGGCAACCGCTTGCTCAAGAGTCTGCGCGTCAGCTCCGACGTAGGTGCCGATGACTTGGATTTCGGGTGGCGTGATGTTGGGAAACTGGGCGACGGGCAAGCTCAGAACCGTGAGCGAACCAACCAATACCATGACGATGGAAATCACCATGGCAACAATGGGGCGGTTGATGAAGAATTTCGACATGGATCGTGCGTCCTTATCGATTCATCGGGCTTTGCTCGTCGATCTTTGGCTCATCGAGCCTTGCTCATCGATCTTTGCTCATCGATCTTTGGCTTCCGCTACGAAGGGCTTGGGATTCACGTGCACGCCGGTGCGCATTCTCTGAATCCCTTCGACTACGACTCTGTCGCCTGCATTGAGTCCGCTCGTGATGATCCACCGATTATCGACGCGGTCGCCCGCCGTAACCGTTCGAACATCAACTTTATTGTCGGGGCCGACGACCGCGACCTGGTAGCCGCCTTGCAGTTCCGATACCGCGCGCTGGGGAACAAGCAGCGCCCCGGGTTGTCTGCGGATCACTGCGCGCACCTTGCCGTAGCCTCCGGGTCGCAAAATATTGTTCGGGTTGGGAAAGAGCCCGGCGATTCGAATCGCACCGGTGGTCTCGTCGACCTGCCTATCCGCAAAGTAGAATTTGCCTTCGTACGGATACGTCGAGCCGTCCGCTAAGATCAGTTGCAGGCGCAGTTCCTTGTCGGCTTCGAGACGGCTGGTTTCCGTTGGAAAACGCCGCCGCCATGCCAGATATTGCGGCTCACCAACGGTGAAGTACACCTTGATCGGATCCACAGTAGAAACAGAAGTGACGACTCCGCTGCCCGGTGTGACCAGTGCGCCGACTTGCAGTTGAGCCTGGCCGGCAATGCCATCGATAGGAGCAACGAGGCGGGTAAAGTCAAGATTGATCTTCGCGGTTTCAACTGCTGCGTCATATGTCTTGATCTGAGCCTTAGCGGTTTCAACGGTCGCGATGGCGGCGAGGTTGTTCTGCACTGAGTTGTCGAGATCCTGCTGGCTCGCGGCCTGTTCCTCTGCTAATGGCGTATAACGCTGGACATCAAGTTGCGTCCGGCGCTGTACCGCTTGCGCGTTGGCTAGAGCCGCTTGAGCCTGAGCAAGCTGGCCTTCGGCCTGATCGAGCGCTGCCTGAAAAGGCCGCGGATCGATCTGGAAAAGGAGTTGGCCCTGCTTAACAAAAGCGCCCTCTTGATAGCCTTGCTTCAGCAGATAGCCGGTGACCTGCGCTCTTACGTCGGCGTTCACCAGCCCATCGAGCGTACCAATCCATTCCGCATAAATGGGAACATCTTCCTTCTGGACTTGAACGACCTCGACATCGGGCGTGCTGGGCTGCGCTCCCAGAGCCTTCTTTGACGGGCGCAGGGCTCCAAAAATCAGCGCGACCACGATCAAGCCAAGGACTCCACCGATCAACAGATTGCGTCTCGGGACCTTGCTCATGTTGTCTCCTGCGATTCTGCTCGCGCCCAGAACTCCGAACGAACTATGAAATATGCTTCGTCAACTCTATATCGGCCATATACTACGCAGGAACCCCATTAGACTTCAACAGTGGAGAAGCCTCGCGCAGTTCTCTTCAGATGAACCAAAGCAGCCCATTGGTCGCTCCTCCATCCCCGTCCAATCCTTCAGAAGCTGCCAAACGGCTCCTACCGTGGCTGGTTGCTGTCGCCTTTTTTATGGAGTCGTTGGATACAACGACTCTCGATACGGCCGTTCCCGCTATCTCATCAGCCCTGGGCGTCGCTTCCCTCAGCATGAAGGCGGTGCTGGCGAGCTATACGCTCAGTTTGGCGGTCTTCATCCCAATTAGTGGCTGGATGGCGGACAGGTTCGGAACGCGTCGTGTATTCGCATCTGCAATCGGTATATTCACGCTCGGGTCTTTTCTGTGCGGAATATCAAACAGCATTCACTTGCTGGTCGCCTTTCGATAATCGTTAAGCTGAAAGCTAATTTCTGGGAGCTTATGCTAAGAATCCGAATGGCGGGTTGGTGAGTCTAATCGACCATGAGGGTACGAAAAGAGTTAGTCGGTTTCGTCGTGGTCATTCAGTCCGTTCTTTTCTTGACCCATTATCTCCTCTATGAGACCTGGATCTTTTCGCCCGCAGGGAACGAAACCCCCGGCGCGTTCTGGATCAGACTCGCCCTCGGCCTTTTGTCGGTGAGCTTTGTTAGCGCCTCACTGCTTGCCTTTCGCTATACCAATGCTGCGCTGCGCGCCTTTTACAGGGCTGCTGCGGTTTGGATGGGCCTGGTGAGCTTCCTGTTTCTCGGCGCGGTTTCGTCCTGGATTATTTTCGGAGCCGCGCGGCTGGCGGGGCTGAACCTGAACTTTCATCGGACCGTGGAATTGCTGTTCGCGGCTGCGGCAATCGCCGGACTCTACGGGGTCTTCAACGCAAGCTGGACGCGGATTACGCGAACCACGGTGCGGCTCGCGAACTTGCCCGCCGCATGGCGCGGGCGAACAGCGGCGCTCATCAGCGATGTACACCTTGGGCACGTGCGGAATGGCAGTTTTCTGCGGCGCCTGGTTGCGAAGATCCTGCTGGAAAAACCAGACGCGGTTTTTGTCGCGGGTGATTTGTATGATGGGACGGCGATCGACGCGCGCCGCGCAGCGGAGCCTTTGATCGAACTCATCGCGCCGCGCGGCGTTTATTTCGTCGCGGGAAATCATGAACAATTTGGGGACGACAGCAAATATCTGAATGCCATTTCGGCGGCCGGCGTGCGCGTGCTCAGCAATGAGAAGGTGGAAGTGGACGGTTTGCAGATTATCGGCGTTCCGTACCGGAACGCGACACAGAATGGGCAGCTTGCGTCGGTGTTACACGCGATCGGCTTGGATCGCGACCGCGCGAGTATTCTGTTGACGCATGCGCCTGACCATCCGGAAATCGCGGAGGCCGCCGGCGTCTCTCTGCAGCTGTCCGGGCATACACACCTTGGGCAGTTCTTACCCTGGAGTTGGATGGCGCGGCGAATTTACCGGCAGTTTATCTATGGCTTAAGCCGGATCGGGAAGATGCAGGTTTTCACTTCGAGCGGAGCCGGAACCTGGGGACCGCCGCTGCGGCTGGGATCAAATTCCGAGATTGTTATGCTCCAGTTCGAGTGAGGGTTACGAACTCCTTCCTCCCATTGTCGCCAGTCCCTATTATGCGACCGATCGGTCTCATCCGTCATCTGATCGGGCTCAGAGGCAGGTTAGGGCCAAGAGAATTGGAAATGTCTCTGGCGCGGCACAAATCGCGACGGGTGAATGCAGCTTTCATTCCACTGGCCGCGAGGTTTGCCAGGAGGATCTGGACGTAAAAGTTGAAGCACTACTCGCTTCGGCTGCTGCGTAAGCTGAGGGACTCGACCATGGCCCGGATATCACGGTTCTCCAGAACCTGGGTTCGGTGCTCTCCTGTTTTTCGGACCGCCACATCAACCATGGCCCAGGCTAAGTCGTCGGCTCGAATGACCTGGTTGGGGAACAGCACTCGAAACAGCGGATACACCGTGCGTAGCAGGCGGTAAGTTAAATTTGGTTCCTCCCGGGGCTCAACGGGGTAGATGTACGCGGGCCGGAAGATGTAAACGTGAGGGAAGCCGGCCGCCAGGAGTGCGTTCTCGGCCTCTCCCTTGTATCGTGCGAAGGGAATCCGACTGCGTTCCGTCGGATCCGCGCCATTCCCGCTCAAGAATGAGAATGCCGCATCGGGGCTGCTGAGGCGGAAAACTCGCGCAAACTCGACCGTGTAGTTCACGGTTATAGTGCGAAGCGCCGCATCCGGCACCGCTCCGGTATACGTGCCCAGGCAAAATACCGCTGCATCCTGACCCGAGAGCGCCTCCGCGAGCGCGGAGCAGTCGGCGAAGTCTTGATGCAGAACCTCTTTCAGCTTGGGGTGCGAGATGCCCAGCTTCTTGCGCCCAATAGCAGTCACACTTGCGACGGCCGGGTTCTCGATCGCGCAGCGAAGAGCGTATCCGCCGACCATTCCAGTCGCGCCCGCAATGACAAGGCGCTTTCGGTCCCCGGTCGAAATGTTCGTCATGGAAGACACCTGGCTGCTCGGTATCCTGACACGAATCGTCCTTCGATTCAGTCGACGTGCAGCAGGCGCTCGGCAAACTCCCCGGCGCCTCGAGCTTAGGATCGTACGAATTGAGTCTCTAGAGTGATGGTGACCTCCTCACCTACAAGAAAGCCGCCCGTCTCAAGAGCAGTATTCCAAGTCAGGCCGTAGTCCTTTCGATTGATCCTTGTGCTCGCCGAGATCGCAATCCGGGTGTTGCCCCAGGGATCCTTGCTGGGCGGCGTTGGACCCTCCACCGCAAAGCTGACCTTGCGGGTGACGCCATGAATGGTGAGATCGCCTTCGACTGACAATTCTCCATCTCTGACGATACGAACGCCCGCGGATTTGAAGGTCAACGTCGGAAACTTTTCCACATCAAAGAAATCGGCGCTCTTCAGATGGGCATCCCGCTGGTCATCGCCGGTGCGAATGGAGGCAGCCTCGATCGAGATATCGACGCGAGAGTTCGCAAGATTGGATTCATCAAAAAACAAAGCCCCCGAAAGTTTGGAAAACTGCCCTTTCACGTTCGAGATCATCATGTGCTTGACCCTAAACTCGGCGCTGGAATGAGCCGGGTCGATCTTCCAGGTGGTCGTCGAGGTTTTGGCCGGAACTGCGGTGGTCGTGTTGCTCATATAGCCTCCTTTTTACTGCATCGATATCATCTGTATCGATATCGATATATATGATACCGAGTATAATGCGAAGGATTCATATTTTTATGGAAGAGCGCAAAAAGCCTCCCGAAGCCCTTCATGCCTGGCTCATCATGCTGAAAGCGTGGCAATCGATGTCGCGTTATGCGGCTCCGACACTACTGGAGGAGGGGTTGGGAGAATCTGACTTTCGGGTCCTCGAAGTGCTGCTCCACAAAGGACCAATGCCGGTGAATACCATTGGCCCGAAGGTTGACCTCAACCCAGGATCAGTCAGCGTCGCGGTGGATCGTTTATACAAGAAGGGATTTGTCAGTCGCGTAGAGAGCAGCCGAGATCGTCGGGTCAGAACAGTGTCGCTGACGGAAAAAGGACGGCAGATGTTCATCCCTCTTTTTCGCCGGCACGCCGCACTCATCAAACGGGCGTTTCAGGACGTCTCCTCCGAAGAACTGCAGCAACTCGAAGCCGTTCTGAAGAAGATCGGTCGGCGCGCCGAAAATCTGTCCAAAAGGCGAGTCGCCACTCATTTTTAAAGCAATAGCCAACAAAACCGGCAAGATTCTGCAAGCGATCAGGCAGGATTGAGCTTAACGTGACAGCGACACGTCTTCAATCTCTGGTTCTGTCGAAGCCGGACCGAACCTTTGGGTGTAACATTTTCTAGAACAGTAAGCCCTAATCGCACGGCCTCGGCTAATAACCCGTGCGTGAGAGGAACCAAGTAGAACAAAATGAAACCTACGCAAGCCAAACCTAGCATCGTGTTTTGTCACGGCCTCTGGGCAGATGGCTCATGCTTTAGCAAGGTGATTCCCGCACTTCAGGCAGAAGGGCACCAGGTGATTGCCGCCCAGTACGCTCTCAACACAACCGCGGATGACATCGCCACCGTGAAAGGCGCGCTGGGCCGGGTCAACAGTCCGGCCATTCTTATCGGACACTCTTACGGCGGAAGCGTCATCACCGGGGCCGGAACCGACGACCGGGTGGCGGGGCTGGTCTATATCGCCGCGCTCGCTCCGGACGCCGACGAGACATCTCAGACACAGCAGTCTAAGTTCCCGACGACAGACGTCTTCTCCTACATCGAAGTGGCGGACGGACGTATCTGGCTGCGTCCGGAAGGCATCGACTGTTTCGCGGGCGATTTGTCCGAGCAGGAAAAGAAGCTGGTTTGGGCCACCCAGTGCGTGCCGGTTCCCGACCTGTTCAACGCCAAAGTCGGAGGAACTGCCTGGAAATCGAAGCCAAGCTGGTACATCGTCGCCAAGAACGACCGCACCGTTCATCCCGAATTGGAGCGCTTCTTCGCAAAGCGGATGGGCGCGAAAGTGACTGAGGTCGCCAGCAGCCACGTTGCCATGCTCTCCCACCCCGACGTGGTGATCGATGTAATCCGTGCCGCCGCGAAAACGGTTCAGGGAGTCGCTGCAGTGGCGTAAGTGCCTCCGGGATCGGATCGCTTCCGACATTTCCGCAGCTTCAGCAGGGCGAAAGGAATGAAGCCCCAAAAAGCCGGCGTGTCGGAAGCGATCGTTACAATTAGGGACATCCCTACTCACGGCGTACAACGCCCGACTCGACAGTCCATCCTCTGCCCGAGCGATGGATCATTGCGCCCTTCATCCCAACACACCGTTTGCGACGCCGTTTGTTTTTGGAGCCTGAAGACTGCGCAAAGGGTGAGGATTACCGCCGTAAAATCTATGACGCGGCTTTGAACAATTTCGCCAGACTATCGATGTCGGCGGCACTCGCGTCACCGATGACGAAATAACGAAGGCGAAGTGAGGCATGGCCAGCTGCTCGAACGACTCCGATGGCAGGCTCTCTTCCGACATGCGCACAAGGGTAAACCAGCGGACAGGAGTTTTATTCCCATACCCCACCAAAAAAATACCGCGGAATAGAAACCGGGTAACGCCGGTTCTGCACGGGTAAGTCGCAGAGGCAGCCGGAGTGACTCGGCATGCGACCGCTTCGCGAGGAGCAGGACAATTCATTTCATCTTGCAAGGGACATGGCGATGGCAAATCCTTTCGATCTTAAGACGGTGCTTCTGGCCAAGCATGCTCAACATGTCGTGGTGATCCATTTTCCAATCGCGCTGTTCATCACGGCAGTGGCGTTTGACCTTGTTGCGCAATGGACGAAGCAGCGTGGCCTGGCGGACGCGGCATATTACAACCTGCTTGGGCCCGCGATTTCGACTATTCCAGTTCTCGCCAGTGGGCTACTCGCGTGGCATTTTCAGTTCGCGGGACAGAAGCTGAAGGGGATCCTGCTGCTCCACCTCGTTCTGGCATGTGTTTCGACGGTGATGATCTGGCTGGTGTGGTGGGTTCATTTCCGCGCTCGACGCCAGATGGTTTTGTTGCCCAGCTATCGCTTCGCTTTCGAAATTCTGGCTGCCGGTATGGTCGTGCTCACCGGCCATTTGGGCGGCTTTCTAAACGGTGTGAACGGAGTCGGTTAGCCGAGAACTTAGCGATCACTGAATTTGTTCCAGCCAACTCGACTCGGTCGGGAATAGAAACGAGGGCGGCCAGTTGTCAAGTCAGAGCGCTACAACCTAGCGAGTCGGGCTTTGGTTCAACCAGCGCAAGATTCGCGCTGCCGTCGGGAGGCGCCACTTCGATCCAGCGTTCGCCGGTGGGAAGGCGTTGTTCCGTGATCAGTTCGAAGCCCAATTGTTGCAGGTAGAATCGCTTACTCACGTCCAGATCGCGAACGAAAACCACGATGTCCTGGATCGACAGGTAGGGCTCTTCCCGCCCCGGCCGAAGCACGGTCCGGTTTGCCCATGAGAGAAAGGCGTCGCTGGCCATCGCCGTGAATTATAACTGGCCCGATAGTTGTTGAGGCGTTAGCGCTCAAACCCCGTTGCAGGGTCAATGAGTTCTATAAAAAGGGATGTCAAGAAAAAAGTTCTGCCTCGACCGGAGGCGCGATTTGTTTCTCGAGATCCAGCCCACTGAAGTTTCGCTTCTCTGGAGAAGC
>JBAUYE010000394.1:0-2638 GCA_049584615.1 Candidatus Sulfotelmatobacter sp. | reverse complement strand
CCGGAATTCCCCACTGGCGCCGCAGTTCCGCGCGATGCGGCCGTAGGGCTGCGGCCTGTTGGGCAAACCGGCTGTTATCCACGGCGTAGGGTGCCGGATACAACTGTCGCTCAGTCACGCCGAACCTCTCATACAAGCGCCGGTTAGTCGACCCGATATAAAAAAAACGGTCCACGCGCCTGAAGAGCCATCCCAATTGGGCACGTTTGAGAGGCCGCTTCCAGAGAGGCTGAGGAGCAAGGTCGTTGCTTTCGCCGCGCAGCCACACTTCAACTCCTGCCGCTCGTGCTTCCCACACTGCCTGCCAGTAGGCCGCTACTTGCCACCCTTGAATCCAAAGTGCCAAGGCTCCGCTGGCTCGAAGGCGGCCGCGTAAGCCTTCGCCCAATCGGCATTTCAGGAACGCCGCCGGCGTGGCCCCCTCCATAGCGAGAAAAAATCGATGCGGGTAGCCGGTCAGGGTATCGATATCCCATGAGAAGGTCTGGCCGAACTCCCGGTCCGCGCTCGGCCGAACACCATGGCTGGTGAGATACCAGACTTCAAAGGGAACGCGCCCGTCCAGGGCCAGCGCCTGCCACAGCGGCACCTGATACTGAATCGGGTGAGTGGTAAGTATCGCGAGCATTAGCCCCTCGCGGCAATCAAGCACAACTCGTGGCATAGGAGTTGTCATCCGCTCGGTTCGCAGCGATCGCGGCGAGCTTGTACGGGCTGCTCGGTACACGAAAGCGAAGATCGCAGGACGCGCAATGCCAGAGAGATGTAACCACGTATTTCCTCTTGATCAGAGGTGTGTCGGTCCCATTGCACGCAGGGCGAGATCGGTTCCGGCCAGTCCAGAGGGTGCCCGCGGCCCAAGCGAAGTATTGGAAACGCTGTCGGCGTGAAAGGGACATGAATTACAGTGCTAACTATTCGACTTCGGAATTCGGACGGCCGTCTGACATCCTCGCAATGCGAAGCCGGAGATGGAAGACGAGGAATTATCGGAATGGACTACCTGATCGAGCAGATCTATCCAACGGTCTCCGTACGCTTCCCACGAATAACGCTCGGCGCACAACCGGGCGGCTGGTGACATAACCGCCAGGTCAGCGGTACCCTTGATGAAATTGAGCATTGCTTCGCGCAACGCTTCGGCTTCGCCGACCGGGATGATGTACCCCTCTCTACCATCGGCGATCAAGTCCGTGGCGCCGGATGCGTCCGTGGCAATGATCGGTAGACCGGCGGCCAGTGCTTCGAGTTGCACCTGCGCTAAGCCTTCGAAGTAACTTGGGAAAACCAGAACATCGCATTGGCCCAGCAGGGCCGGTAATTCTTTGTGCGGAACCTTGCCGATTTGTCTTAGTCCCTTCAGCGGAGGAATCAAGTGGGCATGTTTTTCGCTGACCGAGCCGGCTAGCCACAACTCCGCCCCTAGCGACGCCAACGAGCGCCATGCCTCGAATAGCACTGGAACCCCTTTCCTAACACTGAGTGCTCCCAGGAAGATGAACCGCACTGGCCGCGATGTGTCCGGGCGCGGAGCCGGCCGGAAAGCACTGAGATCCACCCCAAACGGAATCACGGTGATCTTGTGGGCTGGAACGCCATTTTCGACCAGGGTCTCACAGGCAAAGGAACTCGGCACCACGATCCGATCGGCTAGGCGGTGTTCAGCCTCTTCGGCCCGCAGCAAGTCCGGGTGGCGAGGAGGAAAGGTCTCCACCCATTCGGGGAAGCGCTGGCGCAGCGCCGGCAACAGCCGCTCAAAACTCAGCGGATGACCGATGCTTCGATCCAGAATGAATCTGCGGCCCAGCGACGCGGCCCTCTCGGCCAAAAGCCATGAAGATGTATCGAAACCAATCACCACCTTCGAATCGGCGAGCTCCTGTTCCGGAATGCTGCTCTGGAATGCCGCGTTCCGCTTAAACATGACGGTTTGATCGTCATGGCCGGCACGCAGCCGGTGCAGCGCCCACCATTCGCCGAACGGCCGGATGGAAATCTTTTCCGAGGGCACGCCTTCCAAAAGTCGGTTTGACAATTGACGCTTCACCCCTTCCGGCAGTCGCTGAATACAATGCCCCAGCAGAGTGTCGGGAACATAGGCCATCCCAGTCCAAAACCGGTTGAGGCACCCGTGCCTCGCAAGCTGCCGCGCGAGCTGAAAGGAATATTGAGTTCCAGGATGAACCAGAAGCACCTTCGTTTTCTCTGGCCGAACCTGGATGTGGTTGGCTTCTGCTCCCGCGTTTTTTGTGTCCCTACCGGCTGGGCTTTGCGGGGCCCTTTCGGCATCGCCTAACTGGAAGAGTATTTCCATCAAACGGTCGCCATGTTCGGTGTGAATAAATTCCCGCCTGTTTAAGCCGGTGATATGAGCCAGCGCTGAAGCGAGGGGAGCCGGACGTATCCGTCGAATGCCATCCACGAAAATTGCTTTCATCGAGCTGCGCCTGTTGGTGGAAGACTGTAATCAGAAACTGGCAACATTTTGGCTGGTACGCCGACGACCACTGCGCCAGGCGATACGCTCTTAGTGACCACTGCGCCGGCTCCCACCACGCATCCGTCGCCCAATTCAACGTCTTTCAGAATTACCGCTTTGGCTCCGATCCAGCAGCAGTTTCCGATCTTGACCTTACCC
>JBAUYE010000393.1:0-2197 GCA_049584615.1 Candidatus Sulfotelmatobacter sp. | reverse complement strand
ATCGTTTCGGGGGCGGCATCGACCGCGTCCATCTGAAGCGCGGCGGTTTGGCCGTTGAGAAAGGTGTTCAGAGACCTGGCACCGATGGGCTCGTGTACTTTCTTGAATTCGACGCATCGGGTCGCCTGTGGGCTGGTACGGAGCGGGGCGTGGACATGTGGAATGGTTCCCGCTGGAGCCATTACGATACGAGCGACGGCTTGGCATGGAACGACTGTGACCTAAACGGTTTCGCCGAAGAAGCTGACGGTACCATCTGGATCGGAACCAGCGGGGGGCTTTCTCAATTCAAGCCTCGTCCGCGTCTCACGCCCGAATTGCCGATCCAGGTTGTTTTCACCAAGCTGGTTGTGGGGGGGAAGGATGTTTCCGGGCAGAACAATCCGTCCTTCAGCATCCACGCAAACTCTCTGATCGCGCGATACTCGGCGTTGAATGTTTCCAACGACCATCGCATTTTGTTTCGCTATCGCCTCAAGGGGGCGGATTCAGCGTGGAACGAGACTACGCAGAGAGAACTGCAGCTTGCAGAACTCGCGCCCGGAGCCTATCGCCTGGATGTAGAGGCGCAGGCCGGCGACGGCATTTGGAGCGGGCACGAGGCAGAGTTCGCCTTCAGAATCCTGACTCCGTGGTATTGGGCGTGGTGGTTTATTGGCATCTGCGGGTTCATGCCCCTGCTGATCGCAGGAGGCGTGACCCGATTGCGAATATTAAGCGGGCGGAGACGGGAGCGCGAACTCCAGCAGCTCAAAGCGGCACATGACGAGATCACGAACCTCGCATTCTTTGACCCGTTGACCGGCCTGCCCAACCGTCGCCTGCTGCTGGATCGCTTACGACAGACGCTCGCAGCCAGCATCCGAAGCAAACGCAAGCGAGCGCTGCTCTTCGTCGACCTCGATGATTTCAAGACGTTGAACGACACCCTCGGCCATCACATCGGCGATCTCCTGCTGCAGGAGGTTGCCCGGCGCATTATCGCCAGCATCCGCGAAACCGACACGGTCGCGCGATTGGGCGGAGATGAGTTTGTGGTTTTGCTCCAGGAGCTTAGCGAAGCGCCCGAGGATGCGGCTGCTCAGGCGAAAACGGTCGCCGAGAAGATTCTCGCCACGATTCACCAGCCATACCTCTTAGATGGCCGCGAGTGCCGCAGCAGTTCCAGCGTAGGAATTACCGTCTTTGGAAATCCAGAAGACAGCACCAACGAAGTTTTGCAACAGGCGGATATCGCGATGTATCAAGCCAAGGCAGCGGGCCGCAACACCTTGCATTTCTTCGCCCCAGCCTTGCAGGCTGCCGTCAACGCCCGCGCCGCGATGGAGGAAGATCTCCGCCAGTCGATAAGAACGAAAGATTTCCAGCTCTACTATCAGGCGCAAGTGGATCGCGGCGTCCTGATCGGCGCCGAGGCGCTGCTACGCTGGAAGCACCCGAAGCGCGGCCTCTTACCGCCGGACGACTTCATTCCCCTGGCCGAGCAAACGGGGCTGATCCTGTCATTGGGAGACTGGGTGCTGGAAACCGCTTGCCGGCAGATTGCGGCATGGACGGCTCGAAAAGAGACAGCCCATCTCACGGTCGCCGTGAACATCAGCGCTCGACAGTTGCTCAACCCAGACTTCGTGCCAAATGTGTTGAGAACGCTGGAGCGAACCGGAGCCAATCCACGCAGCCTGAAGCTCGAACTCACCGAGAGCATGTTTGTGGATGATCTAGAAGACGTTATCGCCAAAATGACGGCGCTCAAGTCTCACGGTATTAGGTTCTCTTTGGACGATTTTGGCATGGGCTATTCTTCCCTCGCCTACCTGCGGCGCTTGCCCCTGGACCAGTTGAAGATCGACCAGGAGTTCGTCCGGGACATTCTCGTCGACGCCAGCAGCGGCGCCATCGCGCAAAGCATCATTTCCCTGAGCAAGGCAATGGGCTTGTCGGTAATTGCCGAGGGTGTGGAGACGGAAGGACAACGAGACTTTCTTGCCCGTCTCGGCTGCCATTCGTTTCAGGGCTTCCTGTTCAGCGGTCCTCTGCCGTTGGAGGAGTTCCAGGCCTTGTTAGCTAACTTGGCCGAAAACTCTCTGCGAATTCAGCCGTAAGAAATCGTCGCCGCGTGAAGAGAGCAGTAAGCTAACCTTGTTTGTCACCCTGTAAATTCTCCGAGAAAGCTTCTGCGAAATACCGGGAAAGCACG
>JBAUYE010000392.1:0-3933 GCA_049584615.1 Candidatus Sulfotelmatobacter sp. | reverse complement strand
CTGGGCCACGTCTCAATCGACACGACGAATATCTACGCGGAAAGCGATCTGGAGATGAAGGCGAAGGCGCTGGGAATGTGTGAAGCCAAACTGCAGCAACCGCGAAAACGTTGGCGCGACAATCCTGCCCTGCTGAAGTTCCTGGCTCAACTCTAGCCAACTTATGTGACGTTCGGCCAGCTGGAACCCGCTGTTTATCGGCCGACGGATGCTGAACGTCACATAAATCTGAGGACAACATAATCCGTCTTATGTTGGGCCCAACATAACCAGGATTATCTATTCCGCTGGCTCGAACTACGCTTTCTGAAAGGCGAGCAGGGACTTCTGTTTGAATTGCCGAGGCCGGCTCTGCCGCAACGTGAGGTAAGCAGTGCAGTCGAAAGCCTGGGGCTGGTCGTAGAGCTGGGAGACGCGCCTCCGTGTCAATTCTGCGGCTCACTGATGGTGAGGAACGGCTCCTGCTATCGGTGTATGACCTGTGGCAGCACGAGCGGTTGCTCATAGATATCAACGAGACTTCGATTGTGAACTTTCTTGTGTAACGGTTTCGCCGAGCTGACTGCCGTCACCACCCGTTGTTGCAGTCCAACGGATCCCTTTCTTATGATCGCCGTAGGAAAAATTGACTCGATGATCAACTTGCTAGGAGGAACACAGGTCAGCCAGAGATCAGATCGGCAAAAGCAAAGTGATCGCGAACCACAGTCACCCCCACTGAAACTGGGAGGGCGGCATTCAGCATTGGGCCTTCGTATACAAACGAGTGGAACTCCCCGCGTTCACCGCAGGGATCCGCTCCATCGGGTAGCGCCGAAAGAAACGTCTGATCGAACTCCCGGCCTGCAAAGGATTGCTCGAGTTTCCTAGTGTCGATACAAGTCAACTTCGCTCGTACTCCGGACGCGATCATCTCCTGTGCCAGATTCCGCGTCGGCAGCCCCCACACAGGGAAGATCGGCTCGAGTCCCGTGCCTTTCATTTGCCTTTCCCGGTAGGCACGCACATCCTCGAGGAAGAGGTCGCCAAACGCGATTCCTTCGATTCCTTGCGAGACTGCCTTGGCACAAGTTTGGGCCATCAGCGACTGATACTGCTCATTGGGACATGGCCAAGGCAGCGGAACCGCCCAGAGCGGAAGTCCGACAGCTGCAGCTTGCTGCTCGACCAGCTCGCGTCGAACCGCATGCATGGCAACGCGGCCTGCGGCTTCGTTGAAAGTAGTCAGCAGTCCTGCGACTTCATACTCTGCGCGCTGGCGGAGAACATGAAGACTCCATGCACTGTCTTTGCCGCTGCTCCAGGAGAGAAGAATGCGCTTCATGGCCGATTGCCCACGCGAAGCCGCACGGGTGGTTGGCGGACGGGCGAAGCGGACTTTCTCCCGAGCTTAGTCTGGCGGAAGAGATCCGCCATAGCCAGAATTCCTTCTGCGATCCTCGGACCAGGACGCGAAAAATGACTGCTCGCATCCATCGCAAATACGTTGCGGTTCCGCACTGCGCGTAGCGAATACCACTCTGCTGGAAATGGTACTTCCTTGAGTTCTTTTTGGACTTCGCGTGCGTGATAGCCACAGGGCATGGCGAGGATCAGATCGGGATCACTGTCCACTACAGTTTGCCAGCTAACTTGATACCCAGGCTCGCCGGCACGGCCCAGAACGTCAATCCCACCCGCGAGGGCTACCATCTCCGGCACCCAGTGGCCACCAACAAACGGTGGGTCAAGCCACTCCAGGCACAAGACGCGCGGAGGATCTCCCGTGCGTCGAGCCCCCAACCCGCAGAGCTGAGCGGTAAGGCGCGAGACGAGTTCGGTTGCCTCCGCAGCTCGACCCGTGGCCTCGCCGACGGCGAGAATGTCGCTCCAAACGTCTGCAACGGTTCGTGGGCTGAGGGCAAGCACCCGCGGCTCTGGGGATAGTCGTCCCAGTACAGCGCACAAGTCATTCGGGGAGGCCGCGCAGACGTGGCACAGATCTTGTGTGACGATAAGATCCGGCTGAATCCGCTCCAATTTCTCCGCATCCAGCCGGTAAAGGCTTTCGCCTGCCTGTGAGGAAGCATTGACCTGCCGATCGATCTCTCCTTCGGGCAAGTTGGGTGGCAACTTGCTGTAAACGACTACCGCTTTCGTGCGGGCTTCAGCTGGGTAATCACACTCGAAAGTGACTCCCACAACCGAGTCCGCTAAGCCGAGAGCGAACAGTATTTCCGTTCCTGACGGCAGGAATGAACAGATTCGCATGTCGTCACCCCTCCTCTGGACAAAACACCGGCGTCGAACCAACAAGGCTCTTAGATTAGCTGGTTCGAGCTTGTGCGTTCACGTTTTGCAAATGTCGCGCTCGGTAAAATTCATAGAGTCCGAACAAGACTCCGGCAAACAGGAAGGTGCTGCCCAGTGAATACCCGTAAAACGGAATTCCGGCGACATAGCATTGAATTAACCCCGCCCAGGTCGGCGGATACGTATGCCAACCTAGCCACACTCCAAAATTACTGATCAGGTAGAACGCAGTGGGCCCGGCGACGCAGGCGAACGAGAACCGACGCAGCGTGACTCTGGGTCGCAGCAACCAGCCGATCGTTGCGATCGCAGCGAATGCCACGATCTGGACCAGTTCCCCCCACCCCATACTCATGCGGTAAATGACGTTGGTCAGGACAAAATCGCTCGCGCACAAAAGCACGAGTGGAAACCAGATGGAATCGCGTTTCCGCAGGTGTGCGCCGCCGAACAGAAGGGCGCCGTACACTGGGGAAAAGTTCGGAATATGTGGAATGAAGCGCGCCAGGACCGCCAGCAGAACGATCAGGTAAACCATAAATTATCTCCTTTCTTTGTCGAAGCGAGAGTCAAAACCAGAAGCAAGCTCCGGTGCGATGCGCGATTCTGAGGGCGGGAAAACAACGAAAAGGCGATGCATAGCTCCTCCTATCCCGCGACGGGAAGTAATGGACCGGCGGACGAGGAGCCTTCAAGAAAATGAGAAGTAAAGAGGATGAGACTCAGGACTGAGATCAGAACAGAAAAAAGATCCGGAAGCCGGGTTCTCATTGCTTGCCTTCCCGCGAAGGTTCACCCATCCGACTTCTGGCAGGTCTCCTGACTCTCGCTTCAACGGACTGGCCGCCTTCCCAACCTGTAGGTCAGTGGCATTGTGGCCAGCCCTCCGCGATCACAGTGGCGGGGCCGTGCCGGACTTTCACCGGCTTCCCTATTGAGCTTTCAAAAAAGCACCAGAAGCAAACTGCTTCTCCTGATTACGCCCGTGACCAGAAAAAGTCAAGAGAAGGTGCCCGGGTAGTCGGCTGTTTTGAAATGTTGGGAACGGTCTAGTCTGCGGCCGTGGAATCGCCGACAACCGCGTACTTTTTAGCGAGGAAGGCCATTCTGATTCGGATTTCGTCCTGATCGTCTTCTATGACCGCCTCCAGGAGGGAAATAAGGTCTTTGGCCTTCTCGGATTGACGATCTCCTCGCAGAGCTTGGGGTCGCATGAGGGACAGGTCGGTCCGCTTGGGCAGCGAGGTAGCTCAGCTACGGCACCTCGCTGGCTTCTCCCAGCCGCAAGTTGCCCGCGTTCACTCGTCCCATCACCTCAACCCGGCTCAGCCTTGCTGCTCAATCCTGTTCTCCACAATCGGTGCCTCCTATCGGAGGCGCTCTAAATGGGGACACTTCTAATGTGGTTCAACAGCGGATAGCTCCAGGTTTTGCATCTACAAAATGCCGCGAGAGGCAGGCAAATCAACGCGCCAGCTCGTCTTCTCTTCGTGCCGGCCCTTTCACGCCGGCAGTCTCGGTACCTCCCAACTGCGAGATGGAACGTGAAGCTAGCCTATGTTCCATCCAGTCCGTGCCCTCGGCGAGCAAAGGAATCACAAAACGGAGCGCTTTGATCTCTTTCCGCACGCGCTCTATATC
>JBAUYE010000391.1:0-1792 GCA_049584615.1 Candidatus Sulfotelmatobacter sp. | reverse complement strand
CTCCAGTGCAGCCGTCGTCGATAGACCTTCACATAGGCCAGGTCTCCGTCCCCGCAGAGCGAGCGTCGCAGAAACCCGACGACGTGGTCAGCGGGCGGTATCACCTCCAGCCGGGGCAAACGGCCATCGTGACGACCCGCGAGGACCTGCACATGAGCCCCAACCTTGCTGCGGTTGGATTTCCCCCCTCTCATGTCTCCATTCAGGGGCTGCTAATGACGAATCCCGGCCACGTGGACCCGGGCTATGTGGGGAAGATGCACTTGACGGTCATAAACATGAGCAGGGACTCCATCGAGTTAAGAGTGGGCGACCCAATTGTGACCGTACTCTTTTTTGAGCTCGATGGTGACGTTACTGCAGACTATCGGAAACGGAACCCAGGAGCTGCCGTGAATCCGGATGTGAACCGACTCTCGAGAGATTTCCTGAACTTCACAAACAGAGCTAAGCGGATAGCAAAGGAAGAAGTGAAGCGGGCGACGCTGGTGGCGGGGCTACTCGCTGCCGTTGTCGCGCTTGGCGCCCAGTTCGTTCCGTACTACCTCGGTGGCATCGAGGAGGCGAGGCGTAATGAAGCGGTTTTGGAGGAACGAGTGAAGGTTCTGCAGGACAAAGTAAAAGCGTTGGAGGATAAGCAGCAAGTGGGGGCAGATTTAACGCCCAAGACTCGGTCGAGCTCCACTAAAATAAAGACCAAATGAGCTTGCACATTTACAAAATCGGGTCCACGCAGTTTCACGCGGCAGCATTCCTGGGTTTCTTGCAGCATGAAGAACAGGTTTGGAACCGAACGACCGGTGCGACCGAACCGGAGGAGCTAGTAGAGGCTGCCGGCCGCATTTGCTACATGTCTTTCGGCGACAAACAATCCCCGAGATCAAACGAGGAGTACGTCCGCAATCTCATCGAGCAGGGCCATGAAAGTGTGTTAGAACATGTCGCTTGGACGTTCCTATTGGTGGGCGTGAGCCGAGCCTTTACGCATCAGTTGGTGCGGCACCGAGCCGGTTTTTCCTTCAGCCAGCTTTCCCAGCAGTATCACGAGGAAACCGATGCCGAATTTGTCGAGCCTCCCCAACTACAGCACTCTCCTCGCGCGCTAGAGGCTTGGCGGCGAGCGATGTCAGTTGCCAAAGAGTCGTACAAGACGATCCTCGATTCCCTGGGCGACGCCCCAAATGGCTCAGTCGTGGAACTAGGGAAAAAGGAACGGAAAAGGGCAATTCGCTCCGCAGCGCGCAGTGTGCTGCCTAACGCTACCGAAACCAAAATCATCCTTACCGCCAATGCACGGTCCTTACGACATTTCTTCGATGTCCGCGGTTCCATACCTGGCGATGTAGAAATGCGAAAGGTCGCGGGAGCCATGTTTAAGTTAGTCCACTCAGACGCGCCGTCTTTATTCTCGGATTTTGTCCTGACCGCGCTTGCCGACAAGACGCCTTTGTTGACCCATGAATCGCGCGTGAACAAGGAAAGAAAGGCCTCTATCCCCTAAGATTTTATGCTCCTTAGTATTATCCCTGATTTTTCTCCCACTTTGCGGGCCCATATCCTAACTCAAGCCGCCCCAGCCATTTGCCGCGCCAATCCCTTACCTAGTGCGGGGCTTCCTCTTCTCCGAGTTCGGGCGGAGCAGGCGCCAGGCTTCGCGGTAGCGCTCGTAGCGGTAGCGATTTGCGTTCGTCCTCTGCAGGGGATAGAGCATCGATACTTTCTTCAATTGATCTCCATTTACCAGCGCCCACGCCGGAATCAGGTACCACGCGTTCTTGGGGATGACGCACAC
>JBAUYE010000390.1:0-3082 GCA_049584615.1 Candidatus Sulfotelmatobacter sp. | reverse complement strand
CTACCGGTGGGGCTTGTGGGAGACACTGAGTACGGCTGGAGCGGAAGTGGTGCTGCTGTGGACAGAGAGCTTCTTGCTGTTCCATGTGTGGTTAACGCGAGGGAGAACCCTGCCTTGGCATATTTTTGCAGGCCTCCGGATGAACACAACCGAGTTTGAGCCAAAGCGCCTTTTCATGCTGTCGATCTACTTGCTGGTGATGGGACTACTGCTGGGTTATCTGGCGGAGCAACAGAAGCATCTGCGGGCTGAGAAGGCGGTGGTGACCCGCTTGCTGTCGAAGGTGCGAGTGGATGCGGGACTTACGGGAACGTTGCAGCAGATCAGCCGCGAAATCGTTAGCATGTACGGAGCTGATCGGCTGCTGGTCGCCTCGCAGGAAATACACAGCCACAGAACCTTTCTGGGCGAATTGCGCGATGGAGATGAGACTACCGATTTTGTATGGCTGGACTCCAGCCCGCGCGAATCTAGGATTTATCTGGAGGATTTTCCGGGAGAAGCATTTTATGCAAAGAGCGAGGGAGACCGCTGGTTCGTCGTGGCACTGGATCGCGAAGGCAATCCGTTGCCATCGCCCTCCACCGACGCGCTAGTCCGGCTCAAGCAGCGCCAATCCTTCAGCTCTGCCGTTGCTGTTTCTTTCGTCTTCGGAGGTGAATGGCGCGGCCGCGTGCTGGTGTTTGATCCGTCGTGGCATGGCGACACGCAGGAGCAGCTGCGCTTTCTGCTCGATTTGTTCCGGCAAGTTGGGCCGGCCGTTTACAACGTTTACCTGCTGCACCGGCTGAGGCGCCGCGCCAGTGCCGCGGAACGCGCACGCTTCGCCCGAGAACTGCACGATGGAGCAGTGCAGTCGCTGATCGCGGTGGAGATGCAGGTGGATGTCCTGCGGCGCCAGGCGGAAACGACGCCGGCTGTGGTCGGTGGCGAGCTGGGTCGGATTCAGGGCTTGTTGCGGGAAGAAGTTCTCAAGCTGCGGGAACTGATGCAGCAGATGAAGTCGATCGACGTCGATTCCCGAAGATTCCTTCACCTGGTGACCGACACGGTGGAGCGGTTTGAACGGGAGACGGGGATCTCGGCGCGCTTCGTGACCGATGCTGGGAAATTGGAGATGCCGGACAAGGTCTGCAGGGAACTGCTGCGAATTGTGCAGGAGGGACTGGTGAACGTGCGCAAGCACAGTCAGGCACGCCATGTGCTGGCGCGGCTGGGTTCCAGTGCCAGCCAGTGGAGCCTGACGCTGGAGGACGACGGCAGGGGGTTCCCGTTTTCCGGCCGCCTCACGCAGGAGGAATTAGATCAAACGGGCAGGGGGCCCATGATCATCAAAGAACGTGTACGTTTAATTGGGGGCGCACTCACGATAGAATCAACTCCCGGAGTGGGAACACGCCTGGAAATCAAAGTTCCGAGAGGTGGAGAAGTCTCCGATGAACTTTAAGAAGTCACAGCCTGTTCGTATCGTGATCGCCGATGACCATCCAATTTTCCGGGATGGCCTGCGGCGGCTGCTGGAAGCCGAACCGGATTTGAAGGTGCTGGGCGAGGCCTCCGATGGTGCCGAAGCCGTAAGACTGGCACGGCAATTGAAGCCTGACATTCTTTTGCTCGACCTGGCGATGCCCAAACATCCTGGATTGGAAGCATTGCGGGATTTGAGCACGGGCGCAAATTCGACTCCGGTGCGCGTCATCCTGCTGACCGCGGCTGCGGAGAAGAGCCAGATTGTGGAGGCTCTGCAGCTCGGCGCGCGGGGCGTGGTGTTGAAAGACTCGGCCACGCAACTGCTGCTGAAGGCGATCCACACCGTGATGTCAGGCGAGTACTGGGTGGGACGGGAGAGCGTTTCCAACCTGGTGCAATACCTGCGCACGCTGATGCAGTCTTCGAGCGACGAAGCGCGGCAGAAGAAATTTGGGCTGACCCCGCGCGAGTTGGAGATTGTTGCGGCGGTAGTGGCAGGGTACTCGAATAAGGAGATTGCGGAATACTTCAAGATCAGCGAAGACACGGTCAAGCACCACCTCAGCAACATCTTCGACAAGCTGGGAGTGTCTACGCGGCTGGAGTTGGCGCTGTTTGCTGTAAACCAGTCGCTACCCCTGAAAAGCATTGGCTGACAATGACTTAGCAGCTTGCGCTCGAGTAACCACCTCGAGTAACCATGGATAGCACTTACGGGCCATTGGCGGGCTCGGCTCCGCCACTTATGATTTCCTCAAGAACAGCCTCAGGGCGGAAAACTGAGCCGGTCACAACGTTTGGGTTGTTCCCTCGTTGGGGCGAGGGGAGTCTGGCTGAAAATAAATTCTTGAGGAGACGGAGCCCGTGGCAAAACTTTGGCAAGCAATTTGGAACGATGAGAGTGGTCAGGATATCGCCGAATACGCGGTGATGCTGGCCGTGATTCTGGTAATCGTCGTGGGCACGGTCCGGCTCATTGGTTCGAATGCCAACAACGTATTCTCCAGCGTTGGCAGCGCTCTGCAGTAGTCCCCAAGTGGGCGATCGATATTGATGTGTTACGTGGCGCGCCGGGCGGCGCGCCATTTCGTTTTCGGCCGCGCTTTCCACAATACCCGGAAAGCCGCGCGTTATCCCAACTCAATCTCTACTCCTGCAGGGTCTATCGCACTCACGACTCTTACTTCGTGGCAGGCGTGGTGAGCGCGACCTTCTCTTTGCCCGGAGTTGAGAGTCTCGTGAGGTAAGGGAAGAATGGCGTGATCTCGAACGGCATCTTCTCGCGCGCGGAAGCCAGTGCTACCGGCTTTGCCTTTGCCAGTTCGACCTGATCGCTCCACGGATCCAGCTTGATGCGTCCCCCGAGCGGGAGTGCGGCGATCTGATCGGTGCGTTTTGCATCCAATTGCGGTGCAGAAGCCAGAAGCGCCGCCATGCGGACGTCCTTGCCTTTGTCCCAGGCGAAGCCGTTGCCCAGATGCGGGCGAATCAAATTTGGCAGTTCAGGCGCATGTTCTTGCAGGGACTTCAGGAACAGCCCCGCGGTTCCCAGCTTGTCCTTGTAGGGAGAGTTCTTCAGCAGCTCCAAAGCCTTGACATCTGCAGCTTCTTC
>JBAUYE010000389.1:0-3921 GCA_049584615.1 Candidatus Sulfotelmatobacter sp. | reverse complement strand
GCCTGATGCACGTCCATGCCGATATACTTTTCCTGACTCATAAAGGCGCTCCTCTTCGCTAGGTTGGCGATGCGAACAATCTCAACCTATCGCAAAAGTGGGCGTCTTTTTATATTGCGTGTAATCGCCTGGTTTCGACAGTTGACAGCTCCCAGGTCCGGGAGGACAATTGCGGTGCTCGGCCCTGGCCGCAACGTTCCCCACCTCGCGGTTCCCAGCCCAGCCGTGCGCGATCCCTCCTTGAGGTTTGCGGCGTGAATTCCCTAGTCTCGCACGACGGAGGATTCCGATGACGAAACTGCCGAAATCGAAGATGACCAGCCTGCTATTTGTGTTCTGCGTCTCAGCAGCGATTGCCGCGCCCGCACAAACCTACACCGACCTGTACGATATGGGCGCCAGCAGCGCAGACCCAAACGATCCTCAGTGGTCCGGCATCATAGCCCAGGGCCGCGACGGAAACATGTACAGCACCACCAATCAGAACTGGACCGGGGGACAAGGAGACGTGTTCAGGATCACCCCCACGGGAACGGTAACGGTGCTGCACACTTTCAACGGCACGGACGGTCAGCATCCCACTGGCGGCCTCACTCTGGGCAGCGACGGGAATTTTTACGGCACGACTGACGCCGGCGGCGCCTTTGGCTATGGGACACTCTTCCGCATCACGCCCGAAGGCAGCCTCACCAGGCTGTATTCCTTTACCAACGGGGCGGACGGCTCGGGGCCCTCAGCGCCGCCCATCGAGGGCGTCGACGGAAACTTCTACGGGACCACGGGTGGGACACAGGGAAATAATGGCGGGACAGACGACACTCATGGCTCCGTTTACAAGATCACCCCATCCGGCGTATTCACGACGCTCCATACCTTCGCAGGGACGGACGGAGCGAATCCCCTTGGTCCTTTGTTTCAGGCCTCTGACGGCAACTTCTACGGAACTACGTTCTACGGCGGTACCAGCGGTGCGGGCGCCATTTTTAAAATTGGCCCTTTGGGGAAGTTCGAAGTGCTATTCAACTTTGGCGATGTGCCCGGGAATCCATTCGGTGGATTGATCCAGGGTAGCGATGGCAACTTGTACGGTACCACGTCTGGATCTCAATCAGGAGGAATCGTCTTCGAACTCACTCCCAGCGACAAGCTTACCGTTCTCCACAACTTTGCTGGCGGCAGCGACGGGGGCGACATAGGGGCCGGTTTGGTGCAGGCAACAGACGGGAACTTCTACGGCACAAACTGTATAGGCCCCCTTGCCTTCGCCGGTGGGGTTGTTTTCCGCGTCAGCTCCACAGGGGGATTCGACGACCTTCACCAATTCGACGGAACCTCTGGTGGCAGCGCGCAGGACACGCCGTTTCAGCACACGAATGGCCAGCTATACGGAACCACCGCCGTCGGCGGCGCCTATGACAGAGGTGTGTTTTACAGTCTCGATGTGGGTCTTAAACCATTCGTCAGTTTCCTGCCGGCGGCTCGCCCGGTCGGAGGCATTGTGCAAATTCTCGGGCAAGGATTCACAGGAACTGCAAGCGTTTCCTTCAACGGAACTCCCGCCGGCTTCACGGTCTACACCGACACTTTCCTGATGGCCAAGGTTCCTGCTGGAGCAACCACCGGCAATATCACCGTCACCGAGCCGAGTGGAACGCTCACCAGCAACAAAATCTTCCGAGTGACGCCGGACACCCGTGGCTTCTCGCCGATCAATGGCCCGGTGGGGACGGTGGTGACCATCGCGGGAATCGCCCTCACCCAAACCACGGCCGTCAGCTTTGGTGGGGTGCAGGCAACCAGCTTCAGCGTGGTCTCGGACACAGAGGTGCAGGCCACGGTGCCCGCCGGGGCCATTACCGGACACATCGAGATCACTACAGCCGGCGGAACGTTCACTACCTGCAACACTTTCACGGTCACTCCGTGACACTTTGAGGCCAGTCGAAACAAAAGTAAGAAGCCGCCTTTCCCGAGGCGGCTTTCTCATGTTCAAGGTCCCCAAAAGACCCCTGAACGTCTGCTAGCTGGCGAAACATCCCGATTACACTCACTGACCGGGATTCCCAGTTCTCCAGCAGGGGTCAATGCATTATGAAGGAGCGCCCTGCTTCAGAAGGTTGAAAGCAGATAGTGTGGCGCGGCCTTCACTCCGCTGCGCCGTGTAGGGCTGCGCTACGGCCGCGCTGAGAAGTAATTGCATAGAAAAACCCGCTGAAGAATGGCACTTTACCTTGGGGGAAAGATAAGCGTTGGCACGAATAACCTCCCCAAGGAGGCAACTAAATGAGTCGCGACACCAAGTATATCGGCATGGACGTGCACAAGGAAGCCATCGTGATCGCCGTCCTCAATGACGGTGGGAAGGTGGTGATGGAATCCATTGTGGAAACCCAAGCCAGCAGCATCTTGCAGTTCATCCACGGTCTGCGAGGCGAGCTACACGTCACGTGGGAAGAAGGCACGTGGGCAGCCTGGTTGTACGATCTGCTCAAACCCCACGTGCACGAAGTCCTGGTCTGCAACCCGCGGCGTAACGCCTTATTAAAGGAGGGCAGCAAGAGTGACAAGGTGGATGCGCGCAAGTTGGCCGACTTGCTGCGCACCGGCATGCTACGACCGGTCTACCACGGAGAAAATGGACTACGGACGCTGCGCGAGTTGGCGCGCAGCTATCAGACCATCAGTAAAGATTTAAACCGGGTGATGAATCGGCTGAAGGCGTTGTATCGCGGCTGGGGGATTGCCTGTTCCGGGACCCAGGTCTATGCTGCGCGCTATCGCGAGGAATGGTTGCACAAGATCCCGCATGCTGGCGTCCATCGCCGAGCCGAGTTGCTCTATCAGCAACTGGATGGATTGCAGGCGTTGCGGCGAACCCTACGCCCCGAGTTGTTGGCGGAGAGCCGGAAACATAAGGCGGCGAAACTGCTGCGCCAGATCCCATGCATCGGTCCGATTCGCGCCGCCCGTTTGCTGGCGCTGATGCAAACTCCGCATCGCTTCCGCAGCAAGCGACAACTGTGGACCTACAGTGGCCTGGGCATTGAGACGCATGACAGTGCTCAATACCGCTATGTCCGTGGACAACTGCAACGCTCGAAAAAACCACAACAGATTCGTGGTCTGAATCAGAATCACAACCATGAGATGAAAGAGATCTTCAAGGGAGCCGCTACCCGGGCCAGCTGTGGGGTGGGCCCGCTGCGCGACTTCTATGTGGCCTTGCTCGATAAAGGGATGAGGCCCGAGATGGCGCGTCTCACCCTGGCACGTAAGATCGCGGCCATTGCCTTGACACTTTGGAAGAAGGAGGAGCGTTTCGACGCCGAACAATTGAAGCCGCAAGCAGCTTGAGCATCTCAGAGAACCCAGGTGATCCTCCAGGTTTACGCGCCGCGGTGGTAGCCAATCGGTTCGTGCGATGCTCGGGTTCGAGGGAGAGTATCCATTCACTCATTAGGCGTTCGTGTACTGTCATGCAGTACCGAGTCTCCGGGTCAATCCTATGCCCCTTCGGATAACCCAACAAAGCCATAGGCCTCAAGTCTCAAATAGGATCGTGGTTGGCACTTAAGCTAACCCTTGGCTTGCGTAGCTTCGCAACCGAACGGCGTCAAGCGCCGCTGCTCCATGAAACCGTTAGGTCAAGGAGATCAACTGGGGTTGGCATCGCCGCTAAAATACGCGGCGATACAAAGCGGTAAAACCAAAAGCCCCTCTAATAAGGAGGCAGGGCTGGATGCAAGCTACCAGCCTCGTGTCCCCTCGAGGGGGACGGAGAAGAATTTTTTCTTGACATCCTCTTTTATAGGATGAGTGAAATGGCCTGATAGCGACAGTTATTGTCAACAGGCCGTCCTCTTGAGTACATAATACGAGTGCGCTCCAGACAGCGCTTCCCTATGAAGATGTGGTTTACCT
>JBAUYE010000388.1:0-1606 GCA_049584615.1 Candidatus Sulfotelmatobacter sp. | reverse complement strand
CTGGTGGAGCGAGCCTTTCCCGGCGTCAGCAGCGGCGCCGAGGAACATAAGATGGGAATTCGCGGCACCTCGACCACGGCGGTTTATCTCGATAACGTAGCAGTTCCCGTGGAGAATGTCCTGGGAGAAATCGGACGCGGCCACGTCATCGCCTTCAACGTGCTAAATATCGGGCGCCTGAAGCTTGGTCCTGCGTCCGTCGGCGCCGCCAAGAACGTGCTCGCCATCTGCATCAAATACGCGAAGCAGAGAAAAGCCTTTGGCTCCGCCATCGCTGACTTCGGCGCTATTCAGCACAAACTCGCCGAAATGGCCATTCGGATTTTTGTAACCGAGTCCATGACCTGGCGTGTGGCTGGACTCATCGAAGGCCAGATGCAGGCCAGGTCCGCCGAGCAGAGGCAGAGTTCGATCACGGAAATGCAGGCCGTCGAGGAGTACGCCGCGGAATGCTCGATGGTAAAAGTCTTCGCATCTGAGATGCTCGACTACGTGGTGGATGAGGGCGTCCAGATCCACGGTGGTTACGGTTTTCATCAGGACTATGCAGTCGAGCGAGCCTATCGGGATTCGCGCATCAACCGCCTCTTTGAGGGCACCAACGAAATCAACCGGCTGGTCATTATGGGCATGCCCTTGAAGCGGGCGGCTCGCGGGCAGTTGCCTCTTCTCGAAGCGGCGCGCGCAGTCTTGAACCTGGCAGTCTTGAACCAGAATGAGAAGCCCGACCTTCCGAACGAGAGGCGAAGTGTTACCGAAATAGAAACAGAGGAAGAGCGCCTTGTTCGCAACGCGAAAACAATCTTCCTCCTGACGCTCGCCGTCGCTCACGAACGATTCGGCGCTCAGCTTGAAAAGCAACAGGAAGTCATCATGAACCTCTCCGACATCGCGATGGAGTTGTTCGCGATGGAATCTGGCCTGCTTCGCAGTAAGAAGCTGACATCTTCTGGTAAGAGCAGAAGCGCACTAAACATCTGCGCTGTCTACCTGCGCGATGCCACAGTCCGGATTGAGGGGTTCTCACGCACCGTGCTCAGCGCGTGCTGCGAAGGAGATGTCTTGCGCAAGCACCTTGCAACCGTGCGCGGATATGCGGCTCACACGCCGGTGAACTCGATCGCCCTGCGTCGTCAGATTGCGGCTCGACTTTTGTCCAGTGAGCGCTACACGGTCTGACTCGAAAGGAAACCATCATGGCATTTGTCAATCACAGATTCACGCTTGCTTCCCGTCCCATAGGAATGCCGAAGCGTGCTGACTGGGCCTACGAGGAAGAGACGGTTCGTGAATTGCACGAAGGCGAGCTGCTGATCCGGGTGTTGTTTATATCGCTCGACCCGGCCATGCGTGGCTGGATGAACCAGAGTAGATCCTATGTTCCGCCGGTTGGCATCGGCGAGGTGATGCGGGCCTTGGCGCTTGGGCAGGTGGTTGCCTCCAAGAACACCCTTTTCGCCGTGGGGAAGTATGTCTCGGGAACCTTTGGAGTCCAGGAATATTTCATCTCCGAGGGGAAGGGCCTGATCGAGCTTGACCCGCGAGTGGCGCCGCTTCCAACTTTCCTAAACGTGTTGGGCATGACGGGGATGACTGCGTATTTCGG
>JBAUYE010000387.1:0-2321 GCA_049584615.1 Candidatus Sulfotelmatobacter sp. | reverse complement strand
TTTCTCCGCGTCGTCGCCAGTCTCCGCCATCTCCTTGTTCTCCGACACGGGAAAATAATCAGAGCCCAGCAATTCCACGATTCCGCCGACCGGCTTGAATGGCTTATCCTGCTCCCCGGCAATCTCCGTGGCGTGCTCGGCAAGGTAAGCGGAAATCGCCTCGTCGGGAACTTCTCCACCTTCAGCGATTGCGTCGGGAGCCGCTTCGTGAACTGCCTCGGCGGCTTCCACAACAATCGCTTCAGCAACTTGGGGCGCGCCGTCCGAAATCGAAACAGAGGACGACTCGCTCTCGCCGCCTCCGAGCAGTTTGGCAACTTCGGACGCCTCGGCCGCCTTCAAGTATGGGTTCGCGCGGAGACACTCCAGAATGCCCGCTGCAGCCCGCACGCGCGGGCTCTGCAGCATAGTCGCGATTCCCTCCGGAGATGCGGAGATGGCTAACTTGGCTAATTCACCATCAGCAACGGATGGATTCTCCAGCAGCGCCGGCAGCAGCTTAGGACGAAGATTCTCCGGCGCAACTAAATAGTCGAGCACTTCGCTCGCGGTCTTCGGATTAGAAGCCGCCGCCAGCGAAGCCTTCTCGTCCCATCCGGCCAATGTCATCCGGGCAAGGTCGCCAAAAATCTTATTATGTTTGGCGAGGTAAACCAGGATCTCAAGATTTTCGTCCGGCGGCACCGACAGCGCGCCCTTCGCCGCGAACTGCATCATGTTCGACGGCAGCTTGGAAGCGCGAATTAAATCGATTTGCCGCGGCATCGCCTCACCTCCCCGCACCACGAGAACCAGCAACGTTCGCGCTGGCTTCAAGTTCCCGAACCGCCACTTGCAACTCCCTAATCAATCGGCACGGCTTGCCCCGAAGAAATTCTTCCAGCAAAGCCCGATAGTACCAAAGAGTGCCCTCGCGTCCGCCATTGAAACAGTCCCAAATTGACTCCCCAACTTCGCGGTAGTCGGAAAGAATGGAGCGCACGTTGTTGAGTTTGTCCGCAGCGGAAACCAGCCTGGTTTCCGCGTCGGCACTTCTCAGGTGCTCAATATAAGTTTCTTTGCGTTCGCGCCACGGCGGCTTAGGCTCCGTATCCGAGTCCGTGCAGCCGTCGACAATCTTTGCCACACGGCTCCCGAACTTCCACCGCACTTCCTTCAGCATGGGCGCGCCCCCGCAGTCTTCCACCACATCGTGCAGCAACGCTGCAATCGCCACATCCTCGTCACCGCCGAACTCCAGCACCAGCGAAGCAACCCCCATCAAGTGCGCGATGTAAGGAGTGCTTGAGGCCTTGCGCGTCTGCCCGGCATGTTTCTTCGCGGCAAACTGAAACGCGCGCAGGAACCGGGGCCCAAGCTTTACCGATTTCTTCTTCGCCGGCGCTGCCTTCGCTGGTTTCGTCCTCACGACTTCTCCCCGCGCCGCGCCAGCAAATAAGTCCGAATGAACGGCTGCAAGTCGCCGTCAAGCACGCGGTCAACATCGCCTACTTCGGTCTTGGTGCGGTGATCCTTGATCATGCGGTAGGGCTGCAGCACGTAGGAACGAATCTGCGATCCAAAATCGTTATCGAGTTTTGAATCCTCAATCTTTTTCGTGGCCGCGCGCTTTTTCTCCATCTCGAATTCGTAAAGCTTGGAGCGCAGCATGCTCATGGCCCGTTCGCGATTCTTGTGCTGTGAACGCTCATTTTGGCAACTTGCCACAAGTCCCGTGGCAATGTGAGTGATGCGCACTGCCGAGTCCGTCGTGTTGACGTGCTGCCCACCTTTGCCGCTCGACCGGTAAGTGTCAGTACGAATATCTTCGGGCTTGATGACGACCTCAATGCTGTCGTCGATCTCCGGAGAGACAAAAACGCTGGCGAACGAAGTGTGCCGCCGCTTGGCTTGATCGAACGGCGAAATCCGCACCAGCCGGTGCACGCCGATTTCACTGCTCAGCAGACCAAAGGCATACTCGCCGTTCACCGCAAAGGTCGCTGATTTCAAGCCCGCTTCTTCGCCCGGCTGGTAATCGTAAAGAACGGTTTCGAATCCCTGCCGCTCCGCCCAGCGCAGATACATCCGCAGCAACATATCGGCCCAGTCTTGCGACTCCGTTCCGCCCGCTCCGGGATGAATGGTCACGATGGCATTGAGTGCGTCGTTGGGCCCGGAGAGCAGCGTCTCGGTCTCCAGTTTGTCGACCAACTCGCGCAGCGAGTCGACGTCGCGCCGCAACTCGGCATCAACATTTTCGCCTTCCTTCGCCAGTTCGAAGTAGGCGGCAATGTCATCGCCGCGGCGGCCCAGATCGGCATCTGTTGCCAGCAAATGCT
>JBAUYE010000386.1:0-12547 GCA_049584615.1 Candidatus Sulfotelmatobacter sp. | reverse complement strand
GCGCACGGTGTTGCGCTGGTCCTGCGAGTCGGGAAAATGTCCACTTAGCGGGAGACACGTTTCCCCTGCGGGTTGAGTGAAGCATGCGTTGCTCACGCCTAGAAAGAGGCCGCCTGTTACCGGGTACCAGGCATTTCCCACGATGTAGGAGTAGCTAGCGAAGCCGGAGAACCCCTTCCATTGCAAGAGTTGCAGCTTGCCTTCCGCGCCGTAGAGAATGGCGTGGTTAAAGGCGATGGGAAAACTGATTCCGGTACTTAGAATCTGGGAGTCGTCGGCGTAATTGTTCACTTGACGACGGAACATGTTCGCATCCAGCCGCAGTTTCCCGAGGAATGCTTTCGTGGCTCCCAATTCATAATAGTTCCCGTGAGAAGGCTGGACCGGAAGTTGCAGTGCGGGCACGCTGGTGTCGATGGCCTCGGCAGCCGGGGAACTGGCTAAGAGTATGTTTTCGAAGGATGGCGTCTGAAAGATGCGGTCATAGGAGGCGTGAATATTTAAGCCGATGGAGGGGAAATAACGCGAGACGGCAAGGCGCGGGCTGACCGCGTTCTGATTCAGCAACAGTTGGTAGTGATCCCAGCGGAGACCAGCACTGACGGTCCAATTGCCGAGGCGGATTAAATCCTGAACATAGGCTGCTTGTTCGAGATCGGGACGCTGGCCCTGGAACGCAAAGGCGGTAGCTCCGGAATCCAGGATCCCAAGATTGATGGGACATTGCGGATCGGCAGGATCGGCGCAGTCGGGGATCACGTAGCTGGTGTTTTCGTGCAGGAAGATGGCATCGGATTCAACGCCCGCCTTAAATTCCTGCCTGCCATGATGAACGGAGAAACTGCCATTGAAATAAATTTCCTTGAAGTCGTTGTGCTGGGTGGCAATGAGGGGCCAGGAGGCAGGGTTGGAATAAAAGTCAGTGGAGTTATCGCGGGACATACCCCGCAGCACGCCGATCGAGTCGGAGGAAAAGATGTGCTGGTAGGCGATGCTGCCCATGGTTTCAAAATTGTCGCCGGTTTGGAGCTGGCCTCCGGGAACGAAGACGCAATCGCTGGGCTCATCGTCGGAGGGAACGAGCGGGCAGCCGACGGAGTTGTTCGCGTTGGGCAGATACGCCCCGTTCTGTTGCACGAGTTCGTTGGGGATTTGATAGCGCGCGAGTTCGTGGCGGACGATCAGAGTGAGGCGGTCTTTCGGCGTGAGCTCACGCTCATAGCTCAGTGAAAAACTGCCGGTGGTGCCGTTGTTGGTGCAATTCTCTGGGACGACCGGGTTGAGATAGTGGCCGGTCATGTTTCCGGAGACGCTCAGACCGAAGGTGTTCTTATTCGATGTGTATTGGTCCTGGGTGTTGATGCCGGCGGTGTCGTAGGTGCCGCCAAAAAGTGTGAGTTGTCCGTGATAACCAGGGTCGGCGCTTTTCAGGGTATCGACCTCGACGACGCCACCCATTTTTCTGCCGTATTCGGCGGGGATGCCGGCGGTATAGATTTCTAAGGATTCGACATCGTCGGCTTCGACTTCGGGGCCGAAGCTGGGCGAACGGTTGTCGGTGAGGGGGATGCCGTCGATGACAAATTGAGTTTGATATTCGGAGCCGCGGGGATGGAGAACGGCATTGCCTTCGTAGAGCCAGCCGGGTTGGGAGTTCACAAGGTCCTGCATGGAGCGGCCGGGGAGCGCGGTTAAACGAGTCTCGATGGTCTGCAAGCCCACTTCGTTGACCGAACCGGCGCGATAGGGATCCACCAAGGTGCGGGATGCGCTCACCATCACCGACTCGGACGCGGAAGCCACTTTCAGGCGAATTGTGCGATCCAGGGGAAGCGCGGAACGTATTTCAACCGGCTCGGAGACTGCAGCGAAGCCCTGCGCCTGGATCTGGAGTTGGTAGATTCCGTAGGGCAGGCGCTTTGCGTCGAGGTTGCCCTGATCGTCGGTAGTGAAGCTGTGGTGATACTCGTTGGCCTGGCTGACGAGTTGAACCGCGGTCTTGAGGGCGAGGCCGTCGGGGTCGGTGATTTTGAGGCGAAGCTCTCCCGTGTTGCTCTGGGCGTCGAGATGAGGAGCGAGGAGCAGGAGAGCGAGAAAGAGAATGCGGACCTGGACTAATGTGCGCACAGTTTTGATGAAGAGGAGTCTTTATGCTACCAGTTTCGCGGTGCGGGATTGAGTTACGAAAGGAATGCGGATAAAGGAAGTCAGCCGGGCGCACGATTACCTGGTTTTTACAAACTGTTTACATCGGTCTGACAAATGCGGCGCTGGGAGTGGGGCACGATGAGGGTGCGGTCAGGATCGGGGGTTTTGATCGTTGATCTGCAGGGTCGTTGATCTGTAGGTCGTTGATCTTCACGCCCTCCGTCATCGTGAGGGAATGGGGAAACTGGCGTTTCCACCGCAGGGGGTGGGGACGCCGGTTTTTAGTTGGGGCGATGGTTGGCATCGCGCTCGAATGAATAGGCTGGAGGGCCTATCGGCTGAACAAGCGTGGGACCTCGTGGGCTAAAGCCCAACTCAAAATCCAGTCCGTCGAACGCAGGCCTTGAAGGCCTGCTCCCCCGTTTCCCTTCCTACCGGCAGCGGTGTAGACGTGGCTCGCTGCGCTCGCTGGACAGCCGAGGCGGCGGTTCCCACATTACTCTTTTCAGGTTTCGCTTCTATTTTCGAAGGAGTAGGTCTGCGGCTACGAATGCGGCGAAGACTACGGAGATTACGCCGTTCATGGTGAAGAAGGCGGCGTTGAGCTTGCTGAGGTCGCGGGGCGAAACGAGAGAGTGTTCGTAGGCAAGGAGCAGCGCCACGGCTACGACTCCGGCGACGGCGAATTTTCCCAGCGCGAAGGCGGGGAGCAGGGCGACCAGAAGTAGAAGCATGATTATGTGAAAGGCACGCGCGATCCAGAGGGCTCGGGGTATTCCCAGGTGGCGGGGGATGGAGTGGAGTCCGGCGTGGCGGTCGAACTCGAAATCCTGACAGGCGTAGAGGATGTCGAAGCCGGCGACCCAGAAGGTGACGGCGGCGGTGAGAATTAAGATGCGCGGGTTGAGAGAGCCGCGCACGGCGATCCAGGCGGCGGCGGGCGCGATGCCTAGAGCGAAGCCGAGCACGAGGTGCGACCAGCGGGTGAAGCGCTTGGTATAGGAATAAAGGAGTAGCACCGCGAGGGCGATCGGAGAGAGCCAGAGGGTGAGGCGATTCAGTTGCGCGGCAGCGAGGATGAAGATGGCGCAGGAGACGATTACGAACGTGGTGACGAAGGCGTGCGAGAGATGGCCGGCGGGGAGAGCGCGGGTGCTGGTGCGGGGATTGGCGGCGTCGATGGCGGCATCGGCGAGGCGATTGAAGGCCATGGCTGCGGAACGGGCAGCTAGCATGGCGATTACGATCCACAGAAGTTGATGCGCGGTGGGAAGGCCGGAGGCTGCGAGCATGGCTCCGCAGAGAGCGAAAGGGAGAGCGAAGATGGAATGCTCCCACTTGATCATTTCGAGCGTGACGCGGAGGTTGTGGAGGACGGGCACGGGAGTAGCGTATCAGTTCTCAGTTCTCAGTTCTCAGTTCTCAGTTCTCAGAAATGCAAGAAACCTCACAACGTGGGGTTGTCAATGCTCGTGGCAGATTGGGTGTCTCAGCTGATACTATCGCGATCTGGCCCTGCGGCACGCTTGGAGGGTTTTACTGAGAACTGCGAACTGAGAACTGGCTTTTGGGCCATTTCCACAATTGACAAGGGCTACACGGTGGGGCATTATGGGTGCGTCAAATTGCGGTACTTTTTGTTGCAGGCAGCAGATTACGGACTGGAGGGAGCGCATGTCCGAATTCATTCGCAGGCTTTGGTCGGAAGATGAGGGACAAGATATTGCTGAATACGCGGTGATGCTGGCAGTGATCCTGGTTCTGGTCGTGGGCACGATACGACTGATCGGGTCGAATGCCAACAACGCCTTTTCCAATGTAGCCAGTTCAATGCAATAGCTGGACCGGCCGGGCGCACTCGCAATTCATAAACGTAAAGAGGTTTTTCCTGGCATGACACGATTTTTCTCATTTACCGGGCAGTTTCGCTACTACTGGTTTACTGGAGTAGCGGCTGCGGCGGGGCTTGCGGGGAGATCGAGTCAGCCATGATCGACTAGATTCAAGCAAGTTTGCCAAAGGCCGCGATTTAGGATCGCGGCCTTTGCTTTTGGCGGGAAAAGGCTTTTCACCACAGAGACACAGAGACAGAGAGAAAATCTTTAAGAGAGAAAATCTTTAGTGGTTCCTGTTCATTCTGCTTTTCTTTGTGGGTCTGTGGCTCTGTGGTGAAAAGTTTCATTCGGGAGAGAACCAATGATCGTCAATATGTCGGACAAGGCAACGGAGCAGGAAATTGCACATATTATCGAGCGCATTCGCGAGGCGGGATACACGCCGCATGTGACGCGGGGAGTGGAGCGCTGCATTGTGGCGGCGGTGGGAAACGGGCGGCGGCACGAAATTGAGGCGTTGCAGGTGGCGCCGGGTGTGGACAATGTGATGGCCATTGCCCAGCCTTTCAAGCTGGTGAGCCGGCAGGTCAAGCCGGAGGGAACGGTGGTGAACGTGGGCGGGGTTGCGGGCGTTGTTGCGATAGGCGGGCCGGAGGTGGTGGTGATTGCCGGACCTTGCTCGGTGGAATCGCGGGAGCAGTTGATCGGCACCGCGCACGCGGTGAAACGGGCCGGGGCTACGATGCTGCGGGGCGGGGCGTATAAGCCGCGGACTTCTCCTTATGATTTTCAGGGACTGGGGCTGGAGGCGTTGAAGATTCTGCGCGAGGCGCGGGAACAAACCGGCCTGCCGGTAGTAACGGAGGTGATGAGCACGGAGGATGTAGACATCATCTGTGAACATGTGGACATGCTGCAGGTGGGAGCGCGGAACATGCAGAACTTCGCGCTGCTGCGGCGGCTGGCGACTGTCAAAAAGCCGGTGCTTTTGAAGCGCGGTCCGTCGGCGACGGTGAAGGAATGGTTGCTGGCGGCCGAGTACTTGCTCTCGGGTGGGAACAGCGAGGTGGTGCTTTGCGAACGCGGGATCAAAACGTTTGAAACGGAGATGCGGAATACGTTCGACCTGGCGGCGGTGGCGCTGGCCCGTGATCTATCGCATCTGCCGGTGATTGCCGATCCTTCGCACGGGACGGGCAAGCAGAGCCTGATTGCGGCGGTGTCGCGGGCGGCAGTTGCGGTGGGAGCGGACGGACTGATCATTGAAGTGCATCCTTGCCCGGAGCGGGCGCTGTCGGATGGGGCGCAGTCGCTGGACTTCGCGGGGTTTGAGAGAGTGATGAAGGCTATTGCGGAGCCACTGCGGAGGGCGGCGGTTTTGGCGGGAGTGCAGTCAGAGGTAGCGTAGGCCAAAACGCCTCGCTGCGCTCGGCTGGACCCCTCGGCTTCGCTCGGGGCAGGCTCTCGAGGCGGCCGTCCCCACATGATCATCCCCACAGCTTTATCGGAGGAGAATGCCGAACTTGAAGATGCCACGCTTTGATATCACCATTGCGGGTGAGTTGAATCTTGACCTGATCATGTACGGGCTTCCTGATGAGCTTCCACCTGAACGCGAATTGCTGGCTGACCGGATGATGCTGACGCTGGGGGGATCGTCGGCGATCCTGGCGCACAATTTGGCGGCGCTGGGCAGCCGCGTGGGATTTCAAACGCGGATTGGAGACGACGATCTCGGTACGACTGCTCTGCAGCGGCTGCAGGAGAGCGGGGTGGATATTTCGCAGGTTCGCCGCGTGCCGGGCGCGGTCAAGACTGGGCTCACGGTCATTTTGCAGCGGGCCGCGTGGCGCAATATGGTGACTTATTCTGGAACTATTGCGGAGACCACGTGGGATGATCTTGACCTGGCTTATCTGGCCGATGCGCGGCATTTCCACGTCTCTTCTTATTATTTGCAGGGTGGGCTGCGGCCGCGAGTGGCGGAGTTGTTCCGCAAGATGAAAGAGGCGGGACTCACTACTTCTCTCGACACCAATGATGATCCCGAAGATCGGTGGGAGGGCGGGTTGCATGAGACGCTGAAATATGTCGACATCTTTCTGCCCAATGAGCGGGAGGCGCCGAAAGCGGCTGGAGTCAGCGATCTGGAAACGGCGGTGAAGAAACTGGCTGCCATGGTGCCGCTGGTGGTGGTGAAGCTGGGGCGCGAGGGTGCGATGGCGCAACGCGGAAACGAACGGTTCATCAGCCCGGCATTTCGAGTGGAGGCCGTGGACGCAGTGGGGGCGGGAGACAGCTTTGATGCGGGCTTTCTGCATGAGTACGTACGGGGCGCGGATTTGCCGACGTGCCTAGCGGCCGGGAATCTGGCGGGGGCGTTTTCTACCACGCGGCCGGGAGGGACGGAAGCCTTCCGCGATGCGAAGTACCGCGGGCAATTTTTTCGAGAGCTTTCAAGCCGGGCGCGTGATCTCGCCGACGGCATGAATTAAGAGGTTGCAGAAGCAATTCGGCGCAAATCCAAAAGCACACCTCAGGCGCTGAAGCGCGGCTTCCAGTTCGAGACCTAATGGCACGAATAAATTCGTGCCCTTCCCGAACAGTGCTCGACTTGGATTTTCGGCAACCCGACGTCCGGTCTTCCCTAGCCGTGCTTGAACTTGGGTTTGCGGTACCCTCTGACCTCCTTATTCCTCGAAGCCATTGATGAGATCTCCTGGTTACTCTGGTTACCATAGACATTTTCGAAGTTGAATTATGATCGAGACTGGAACGAGCTATGAAGAAACTGAGTTTTCTGGTCTCCCTCACGAACAACGAGAACGACTATCAGCAGGAGCAGCAGGCGGCGGCGGAGAAGGCTGCGCGGCGTCTGGGTGTGGACTTGAAGATCGTCCATGCCGGCAACGACGCGGTTACGCAAAGCCAGCAATTGCTGCACTACATTCAGGGAACGGCTGGGTCGCGGCCCGATGCGATTGTGTTCGAACCGGCGGGGGGAACGGGGTTTCCGCAGGTGGCTCGAGCGGCGGTGGCTGCGGATATTGGCTGGGTTGTGCTGAACCACGAGGCCGACTATCTTAAGCAACTGCGGCAGGGCTGCCATGTGCCGGTCTTTTCCCTTAGCTCCGATCACGAAGAAGTAGGCAAGATTCAGGGAAAACAGTTTGCGGCGCTGCTGCCGCAGGGCGGATCCATTCTGTACATCGAGGGGCCGGCGAATAGTTCCGCGTCGCATGAGCGGACTGCGGGAATGAAGTCGACGAAGCCGGCGAACATTCAAGTGAAGACGATGCGGGCGAATTGGACCGAGGAGAGCGCTTACCGCACGGTCAGTTCGTGGCTGCGACTGCGCACTTCGCAAGAGACGTCCATCGATCTTGTAGGAGCGCAGGACGACAGCATGGCGGCAGGAGCCAGGAAGGCGTTCGCGGAAATTGCGGTGGGTGAGCGCGAACGGTGGCTGAAGATTCCGTTCACCGGTTGCGACGGGTTGCCGAAGACGGGCCAGTCCTGGGTGCGCAGCGGCCTGTTGGCAGCGACGATCTTTATTCGTCCGAATACGGACCTTGCGCTGGAAATGCTGACCGAGGCCATCCGCACAGGATCGCAGCCGCCGGAGAGCAAATTGATTGCTGCCGAATCGGTGCCGACGATCCCGGAACTTGCGGCGCGGGCGGCTAAGGCTCGTGCCAATTCACAGCAACGCTCCGCCGGCGCCTGAAGCCGATCTGGCGATTCCAACCTCTTTGCCACGGATCTTCAATAATTCACTGCATTGATTCACTTTACTGATTTACTTCACTGATTCACTTCGCGGATTCACACGGATAAATCGAGATCTTCGCCTCAAAAACTCCAACCGAGACTTGGACGACGGCGGGGCAACGCCATGCGCCGGAAAGCATTAGCTGCTTGACATCGGTGGCGGAGGTGTCGTAGGCTCCCGCTCCATGTTCTGCGCCAAAGTCTGAGCCAGAACGAGGAGAACGTCTATGTCGACGAAGCTGAAACAATTGTTGTGGTGCCTGCTGATGCTGGCCCTCACGGCTCTGCCGCTGATGGCGGGAGGCAACGATCCCAAAACCGCAAAAGAAAATGGAGTGGACGCAGCCGAAGCGGCCGCTGTGCCGGGGAGTCCGAGCCCGGCTCCGAGCCTGACTGCGACCCCGGCAAATGCGAATGTGACTGCCCTGCTGGGTGTGCTGGTAAAGAAGGGAGTGCTTGGGGCAGCGGAGGCCGACGCCATCCGGAACGCGGCTCCGGAAGCTGAATTTCAGCTTCTGGTAGAAGCGCTCAGCCGCAAGGGAGTATTGAGCGCAGCGGATTTGTCGGCAGCTGCGACTCCGGCAGCGCAACCCGCAGCGCCTGTGGCGCCGGTTGAGGCCCGGGAATCTGGGTCGTCGTCGTCGCGGGAGGCTGCGGATGCCTCGCCGCAATCCCAACCCCAAGTCCAGCCGCAGACACCTATTCCGTCGCGGGTAGCCGGCGAGCTGCCGCCTCCTCCAGCCACGGTGGTAGGGGCGGTGATTCCGGTCCGCGTGTTCCCAGTCGACGCACCGAAGACCGGAGGTCTGGCTGGGATTAAGGCTGGGCCGATCACGCTTGCGCCTTATGGCTTTATAAAGGCCACAGTTATCCATGACAGCAGCGACCCCAACGGCGATGACTTTCCGTTTCCCGGTATATGGCTGACTGCCGGGCCTAACTCAACCTTCAACACCGGCCCAACTGAGGACCCCGAGGTCCACGTCAAGGCGCGGTCGACGCGCTTTGGGCTCAACCTGGAATGGCCGGATATGTCGAAGAACCTGACCCTGACCGGGAAGATTGAGGGAGACTTCGAAGGCAACTTCAGCGAAGTCGACAACCGCGACGTGTCATCGATCCGCAGCAATGAACCGCAGCTGCGCCTGGCATACGTCCGCCTCGATTACCACACCAGCGACGCCTTCGACGTTTTCTTTCTAGGTGGACAGGACTGGACGCTTTTCGGATCCGGCGCACTGGAAAATATAGTGGAAACCACATTCAACGGTGCGTTCTGGGGCAACATTTGGGAGCGCTCGCCGCAAATGCGGGGGGGCTTTATCTGGACGCTGGATAAGGAACACCACGTCAACCTCGAGCCGCAGTTTGGGATCATGATGCCGAGTACGGGTCAGATCCTAAAGCTCGGGTCATCCGGACTCGCGGGTCAACTCGGGGAAGGCGAGCGCGAGGGCGCGGACTCCGACCGTCCCGAATGGGAAGGCAGAGTGGCCTTGAGTTATCAGATTGATCCGGCAAAAGGTGTCGCGCCGGCACAAATATCGCTGGCTGGATTCCATTCCCGGCGCACGTCGATCGTTCCCAACAGCTCCTACGTTTGCGACGGCGGTACGAATGTGCTGGCTTGCTCCTTGGAGTCTGCGTTTCCGAACGGCTTTCAAGCGTCCAGCACCCAGTGGGGCGGCCAACTCGTGGCACAACTGCCCACGCGATGGTTTACTGTGGTGGCGACCGCCTATCGCGGAGGCGATTTGCGCTTCTACTTCGGCGGCCAAATCAACACTTTTGCCACCGATGTGGCTGGTCTGACTGCCGTATCCGGGCCCTACGTTACTGCAGATGGCGGCCCACTGGTGGCTGCCGGCGGCGCCGTCCTCGGCTGCACTGGAGCACTGGTTGGTGGTGCGTGCCCGAGCGGGGACGCCGTGGTTGCTCCACAGAGGCCCATCCGATCGTTTGGCGGGTTCGTCCAGCTTGGCTTGCCGCTTTCGCGGTGGTTCAACGCCAATCCGCGTGGCCACAACGCGGGCTGGCAGCTTCTATTCACCATGGGCAAAGACCAAGTGAATGACCGGGACCTCAACAATCCCGGCTATTTTGCTGCCTACAATGGCGGTGGCACTGCCCCATTGCCACTTTTGATGGGAAAGACTGCGATTGGAACCCTGTACTACAAATTCAACAACTGGTGCCAGTTCGCCTTCGAGCAGTCGGTCTACGCCACTCGTGCAAAGGACGGCATTACGCTTTACACAATCGCTGGAACTCCATCCAACGAATGGCAAGATCACCGCAGTGAATTCGGGCCGATCTTCACGTTCTAGACCGACCCTCGAACTCCAGCGAGCCAAGACCGGCCCGCTGGGGTTTCGAGGCCGGACGATTGTCATAGCCGGGGCAGATTGAGGGTCTCGGCTGGCAAAGAACGGGGGATGGGGTCGATTCGGGCGATGGTCCGCGATGAGCCTGTCCTCCCAAACCTCCTTCTCGAAAGGCCTTGTACGGGCCACGCGAGGGGAGCACAATGTACCGGAACTGCGCGACCGGCTTGCAGAGTGGTGGGAGGAAACGGGTACGCGACTGATGTGCCGGCATGGTTTGAAGGAGTTGGGTTTGATGAGTATCCGCAGAATTGCTGTTGTGCAGGCGGGTCTTTTGCTGGCGGCCATGTTCGCGAATGCTGCCTCGCAGAAAGAGGTGGTTCGGATCACGGTTCTGGATTCTGTAACTCGAGCGTCGACCACGGACAACAATAACGGCGTCCCGCAGAATTGCGAACAACTTACTTACGACGCCTATTGCCGTTCGACTACAAACGTGCCGATGATCAGCACCTTGCTAGTGCAGGAAGGCAACGAGGCGCCTTTCCGGATCAGTTGCACGATCGAATCAAGATACTCAAGATGCATTCCGCTGCCGAAGGGCGAAAGCTTTGACGCCAGAAAAGAGAAACGCGGCCTTACCGTGTACTTCGTGGACGACAAGGGCAAAGAGCGAAAGCAGTTGTACACACTGGTCGATGCGGGCGGAAAAGCCGGTTCGCCGGCGGCCCCGGCTGCAGTAGCGGCGCAGCCGGTCGGGGCCTCAGTTGGGCCACGGCAGAGTTCTGCTTTACCTGCTCCAACCCAGCCGGCACCAGCCCTGCCCGCGCCGGCGCCGTCAGTTGGCTCTGTGCAGGCAGCGCCTCCTGAGAGAGTGGAGAAGGTAAGGTGCAATTTCAGCTCCACGCCGGCGGGCGCGGAAATCACGCTCGACGGCAAGTACGTGGGGAGCACGCCATCGGAAATCGAACTGACGACTGGCACGCACGCCGTCGTTTTCTCGATGCCGGGCTTTGGGCAGTGGAAGCGGGAGCTTACCGTGCTCTCGGGATCGGAATTGAACGTGAGCGCAATTTTGCAGAAGGAAACGCCGTAAGCAGTGTGGGTCTCGAATCTGGGCTGAGGACAAATTACTGCGGTACATGGAGGAAGTTATGGCGAATGCTGCAGTGGCTGGAACTAGCAATCCCGGGTATGGCATCTGGCGCGTGATTATGGCGTCATCGGTCGGAACCATGATTGAGTGGTACGACTTCTACATTTTTGGCAGTCTCACGGCCATCCTGGCGCTGAAGTTTTATCCTCCAGGCAACGATACGTTCGCCTACCTCGCCTATCTGGCTACCTTCGCGGTCGGCTTTCTGGTGCGGCCCTTTGGTGCACTGTTCTTTGGCCGCATTGGCGACCTGGTGGGGCGCAAGTATGCCTTTATCGTAACGCTCTCGATCATGGGCTTTTCGACGTTTGTGATCGGCCTGTTGCCCTCATTCAAAACGGCAGGCTGGTTCGCACCGATCGTGCTGCTTGGAATCCGCATACTGCAGGGGTTGGCGCTGGGCGGAGAATACGGTGGGGCCGCGGTTTACGTGGGCGAGCACGTACCTGACAGCAAGCGCGGCTTCTACACCAGCTTCATCCAGATCACGGCGACACTGGGTCTTTTCGTCTCCTTGATCGTGATTCTGGTGACGCAAAACTCGATGTCGAAAGAAGAATTTGCCGACTGGGGCTGGCGCATTCCTTTCCTGGTCTCCATCATCCTGGTGATCATTTCACTCTACATCCGCCTGAAGATGAAAGAGTCTCCCATCTTCGCCCAGCTCAAAGCCACGGGCATGACCTCGACGCAACCGCTCAAGGATGCCTTCACCAAGTGGACGAATCTGAAGCTGGTGTTGATCTCTCTTTTCGGAGCGACCGCGGGGCAGGGTGTGGTCTGGTATACGGGGCAGTTTTACGCGCTGTTCTATATGCAGACCGTCTTGAAGGTAAATGTCAAAACCGCGAACATCGTGGTGGCAGTCGCACTGCTGATCGGGATGCCGTTCTTCACCGTGGTGGGCGCTCTTTCCGATCGCATTGGACGCAAGAAGCTCATGATGGCGGGTTGCCTGCTTGCGGTGCTTACCTACATTCCGATCTACAAGGCCATGGAACGCGCCGCGGGGAACAATGTGGTGACGGTGAAGTCCACGCGCAATAAGGTCACGGGTGCGATCGGGCTCACCGCAATGACCACGGATGCGACTGGCACGCTGGTTCCAGTCAAGGAAGCGTTGAATCCAAATACCACCATGCTGGTGATCCTGATTTTCATTCAAGTTCTCTATGTATGCCTGGTTTACGGGCCGATTGCCGCGTATCTGATTGAGGCCTTCCCGGCAAAGATACGCTACACTTCGCTTTCGCTGCCTTATCACATAGGGAACGGAGTGTTTGGGGGATTGCTGCCGTTGATTGGTCTCTCAT
>JBAUYE010000385.1:0-5927 GCA_049584615.1 Candidatus Sulfotelmatobacter sp. | reverse complement strand
TTTGGCGATCCACGGGATGCGCAGCATGAAATTTGCTGCGTTCTGGGCGTTCTATTTCCTGCTGGTGGGTTTGTACGAGGACTTCCACTTTCGCGGTTATTTGCAGTTCACGCTTACCCGGGGGATTGGTTTCTGGCCATCCGCGGTGTTGCTCTCGGGGTATTTCGGCTGGAGCCACCGCTTGAATGAAGGCGAGCGCTGGACGGGCTTGCTGGCGGCGGCCGTGATTGGATTGTTCTTTTGTTTGACGTTGCGGCGAACGGGGAGCTTGTGGTTTGCGGTGGGATTTCACGCCGCGTGGGATTGGGGAGAGACATTTGTTTATTCCGTTCCGGACAGTGGGACTCTGTTTCCGGGACATCTCCTGAAGACATCCTTTCATGGTCCGGCTTGGCTGACGGGTGGGATGGTGGGGCCGGAGGGCAGCTTGCTTTGCTTTGTGGTGATTGGGGTGGTGTGGGTGGTGTTTGCGAGGTTATATCGGGACGTGAGGTATGGAGTGGTGGAAGAAAAATCTCTACCACAGAGGGCGCTGGGAATCACGGGGTAGATGTGCCTGGATGGAATCCGCATAAGGTGCCGGCAATGAAATCTTTCTTCGTCTTTGCTTACTTAATGGCTTCAGGTGCGGCGATGTTTGGCCAAATTGAAACCCGGCCACGGGTTCGAGACCTGGGCGTCCAGGTAGGAGTGTTGCCTCCGGGGCCGCTGAATGCCATCACCGATGTTGCCGGGGTGAAGGTTGGACAGACCACGCTGATTCGCGGGGATAACATTCGCACTGGGGTTACGGCCATTCTGCCGCATGGAGGCAACCTCTATAAGGAGAGGGTTCCGGGCGCGGTTTTTTTGGGCAATGCATACGGGAAACTGGCGGGCTCGACGCAGGTGAACGAAATGGGCGAAATCGAGACGCCGATTTTGCTGACTGCTACGGACTCGGTGCCCCGGGTGGCGGATGCGGTCATCACTTATACTTTCAACCTCAAAGGAAATGAAAATGTACTGTCGGTGAATCCGCTGGTGGGCGAGACGAACGATGGGTGGCTGAGTGACATTCGCTCGCGTCCTATTACTCCCGACGATGTACTTGCCGCGATCAACAACGCCACCGGGGGCCCAGTCGAAGAAGGCGTGGTGGGCGCGGGAACGGGAACCATCGCTTTTTCCTGGAAGGGCGGAATTGGGACATCGTCGCGGCGTCTGCCAGCTTCGCTCGGAGGGTACACGGTTGGGGTGTTGGTGCAGACGAATTTCGGGGGAAATCTCATGATTGCCGGTGTCCCTGTTGGCAAGGAACTGGGGAAGGTTTATCCGGAGATTGCATCGGCGGAGAACGATGCGGACGGATATTCGGCGCGGCAGACGCCCGATGGCTCCTGCATGATTGTGGTGGCGACGGATGCTCCGCTCGACCACCGCAATCTGAGTCGGTTGGCGGCGCGCGCGATGATGGGTCTGGCGCGGACGGGATCGAGCGAAAGCAACGGCAGCGGAGATTACGTCATTGCGTTTTCGAGTTCTCCGGATGTGCGAATCGAAGCTGGTGAGCCGCTATATCGCCCAAAAGAGTTATTGAGTAATGAGAGTATGTCTCCCGTGTTTGAGGCTGTGATTGAAGCTACGGAAGAGGCGATTTACAACTCGATGTTCCGGGCGCATGACGTGACTGGGAACGGGCACACGGTTAAGGCTTTGCCCGTGCAGGAAATTGTCGATCTCTTGAGGAAGCACGACGCCATTCCAGCGAAATAGGTAGGAAGTGCGGGACGGATCGCTGCGCTTGCGGAACCCCTCGCTTCGCTCGGGTCAGGTTCTCGAATGCACCCGCCTCCACATGGTTCCACATAGTTCCTTATTTGGAAACTCTTCCTGAGAAAATTGCTGAATTACTTTCTCCTAATCTTCGCCTTAGCCTATACTTCTTTCCGTGAGCCCGGGAACAGATCTGCTTACGCTGCTGCGGAGGTATTGGGGATACAGCACGTTTCGTCCGCTGCAGGAGCGGATTGTGGGCAGTCTGCTGGCCGGGCACGATGCTTGTGTGGTGATGCCGACGGGCGGAGGAAAATCGCTGTGCTATCAGTTGCCGGCGGTGGTTTCGGGTGGGACGGCAGTGGTGATTTCTCCGCTGATCGCGCTGATGCAGGATCAGGCGGCGCAGCTGGCGCAGATGGGGATTCCGGCGGCGGTGCTGAACAGCACTTTGAGCGAAAGCGAGCAGGCTAAGGTGATGAGCGGGGCGCGGGATGGGGCTTACCGGCTGCTTTATGTGTCTCCCGAACGGGTCGCGCGCGGCGATACGATGGGATGGTTGCAGCAGGTGCCGATTACTTTTTTTGCAATTGATGAGGCGCACTGCATCTCCGAGTGGGGGCATGAGTTTCGTCCGGAATACCGGCAGTTGAACAAGCTGCGGACGAAGTTTCCGGATCGTCCGATAGCGGCATTTACCGCTAGCGCTACGCGGCACGTGCGGCATGACATTCTCGCGCAACTGCAGTTGCGCGATCCTGACAAATACATTGCCAGCTTCTACCGGCCCAACCTGCGGTATCTGGTGCGGGAATGTGAAGGGTTGGAGCAGATGGAGTTGCTGGTCAAGGCTTTGCGGAGTTACTCCGGCAGCAACGTGATTGTTTATTCTCCTACGATCAATCGGGTCGAGGAGACTGTGGATTTTCTTGGTGATCACGACATTGCTGCGGTGGGGTATCACGGCAAGATGGGAAGCGACGATCGGAGGCGGAATCAGGAACGGTGGATGTCGGATGAAGTGCGAGTGCTGGTGGGGACGATTGCTTTTGGGTTGGGGATTAATAAAGCCGCGGTGCGGGCGGTGATTCATCTGTCGCTGCCAAAGTCGATTGAGCAGTATTACCAGGAGGCGGGACGGGCGGGACGCGACGGCGAGAGCGCGGATTGCGTTTTGCTGTGGCAGAAGAAGGATGCGGGTCTGCTGGGATTTTTTGCGAATCAGATTACGGATGCGGCGGAACGCGAACGGGCTTGGGAGCGGTATCGGATTATCCGGGAGTTTGTGGAGTCGAAGCGCTGCCGGCATCGGCAGATTTGCGGGCACTTTGGGGAAGCTCCGAAGTGGGAGACTTGTGAGGCCTGCGATGTGTGCGGCAGCACAACGGAGTGGATGTCGTCGGCTGCGCGCGGCGTGAGTTTTGCGGGGAAAGAATCGCGGCGGCAGGTTGCGGCGGCCGTTTCTGTTGCCGATGCGGAGCTGCAGGAATATTTGCGGGAGTGGCGGCGGACTACGGCTAAGGAACAGGGCGTTCCCGCCTTTGTGGTTTTGCACGACACGACGCTGGAGGAAATTTGCCGGCGGCGGCCTTCGTCGATTGCCGATCTGCTGAGCATCACTGGAATTGGTGAGCGCAAAGCTGAGGTGTACGGGAGGGGGATTCTGGCTGCGCTGGAACGTTACCGTGGCGGGGCTCGCGCTTCGTTGGTTGCTTCTTCCGAAACGAAAACTGCTCCCGCACTGGAGACGATGCGTTTGCTGGTTGCGGGCAACAGCTTCGAGGACATTGCGAAAATCCGCGGACGGCAGCTGTCGACTGTGGTAAACGCTGTGGCCAATCTGGTGGAAAGAGGCGATTTGGAGTTTCAGCCGGCTTGGATTGACCGGAACAAGCAGGCTGTGATTGAGGCGGCTTGCGGGAAGCTGGGGATTAACGGGCTGAAGCCGTTGAAAGATGCTTTGCCGCCGGAGATCACCTATGACGAGATTCGACTGGTGGTGGCGCGTGTGCGGCGGGAGTTGAAGACGAGTAAGGTGGATGTTCCGGCGTAGTCGCGCAGGCGTTTACCTCAGCGGCTAAAGCCGCGCTGATCTGTCGGCTTTATGGCACGGCTAAAGCCGTGCCCTTCCCGATCGTTTCAAGGAACAGCCGCGTCTCTAGTGATCTAGAACCTGTTTTACCGCTTCCTGGCCGGAGCGGATGCAATCGGGGACGCCGATGCCGCGGTAGCCGTTGCCGGCGAGGGCTAGCTTTGGGAGCTTGTGGCGGAGGTGCTCGATGCGGTCGAGGCGTTCGAGGTGGCCTACGCCGTACTGGGCCATGGCGGACTTCCATTTATAGACGCGGGCGAAGAGAGGCGCGGCGCGAAGGCCGAGGATCTGCTGCAGTTCGTTGCGAACTACGGCGATGATGGCGTCGTCGGATTGCTGCCAGATATTCTCCGCGTTCGATCCGGCGAAGAAGCAGCGCAGAAGGGCGCGATCCTCAGGGGCGCGGTGGGGGAACTTGTTGTGAACGAAAGTCGCCGCTAGCAGGCGCTTGCCTTCGCTGCGGGGCACGAGGAATCCGAAGCCGGGAGGGAGAGATTGGCGGACTTCGCGGCCGTAGCCGAGGCCGACGGTGATGGATGAACTGTAGCCTATGGCCGCTAGCTCGGAGGAGAGCTCCGGGCTGCTGATTGCGAGCAGGTGCGCGGCGGCATGCGTGGGCAGGGCGAGGATTAGGGCGTCGAAGTGGTCGGATTCCAGTCCGGCTGACACGGTCCAGCCTCCGGCTTCGAGGTGAATCGACTGTGCGGAAGTGTCGGTTACGAGGGAGGAAGCATTCAGGCGCGGGACTAGGGTTTCGACGAGTTGCTGCATGCCGTTCTTGAGAGAAGTGAAAAGTGGAGCGGCAGGTTTGTTGGCGGTGGGCGGGATTTTTTTTCTTGCTGCTAGCATGGCGCGGCCGAGACTGCCGTGAGTGCGCTCCATTTCGGCGAAGCGGGGGAGGACGGCGCGTACGCTGAGGCTGGCGGCGTCGCCGCCGTAGACGCCGGAGAGGAGCGGATCGGCAAGACGGTCGACCATCTCACGGCCGTAGTGGCGTTCGACCAGTGACGCGACGCTTTCGTCGGTTTCGGCGGCGCGCGGAGGGAGGAGTAGCTCCTGTGCCATGCGGAGCTTGGTGGTCCAGGAGAAAAGCGGGGAGAATCCCGTGGGTAGGATTTTTGTTGGGACCATGAACATTAAGCCGTCGGGCATGGGGATGAGTTGTCCGCGGACGAGGATATAGGTTTTGCGATCGCCGTCGTTGGAGCCGATTAGCTGATCGCCGATGCCGAGGGTGCGACAGAGATCGGCGGCCCAGGGCTTTTCAGTGATGAAGGAGTCGGGACCGGCTTCGACGATGCAGCCGTCAATGTGTTCAGTGCGCAGGACGCCGCCGAGGTGAGGCGAGGATTCGTAGAGCGTATATTCGACCGCGCCGGCGCGGCGGTGGTCTTCGAGGGTGAAAGCAGCGGCGAGTCCGGAGATGCCGCCGCCGATGATGGCGATACGAATCATGGATGCGGGCTTCGGGCTTCAGACTTCGGGCTTCGGCTCTGCGAATTCGCCGCCGAATGCTCTTGAACCAGGCGCGCGAGGTTTTTCACTTTTTCCACCGGGGTTTCCGGGAGGATGCCGTGGCCTAGGTTGAAGATGTGGCCGGGGCGTCCGGCGGCGAGTCGAAGAATGTGCTCGGCGCGAGACTTCAATTCTTTCCAGTCGGCGAAGAGCAGGACGGGATCCAGATTGCCCTGCACGGCGCAGCGATATTCGAGATCACTCCAGCCCTGATCGAGCGGGATGCGCCAGTCGAGGCCGATAACGTCGGCTTTGGTTTGATTCATCGCGGGTAGAAGGGTCGCGCTGTCGGTGCCAAAATAGATTACTGGCGCGCCGGTCTTTTGCAGCCGCTTGACCAGGATGGTTACGTGCGGCAGAACGTGGCGGCGGTAGTCTTCCACGCTTAGGCAGCCGACCCAGCTATCGAAGATCTGGATGACATCGGCTCCGGCTCGCACCTGGGCGGCGGAGTACTCGGCGGTGACATCCACCAGCTTGCGCATCAGTGCATCCCAGTCGGCCGGGGCGTTGTACATCATTTTTTTGGTGTGGAGGTAGTGGCGGGAGCCGCCGCCTTCGATCA
>JBAUYE010000384.1:0-5708 GCA_049584615.1 Candidatus Sulfotelmatobacter sp. | reverse complement strand
GCAAGTGAAAGCATCCCTTGCCTTTGCCTTCGCCCTTCGGAATCTTAATCTTGATGGCCAAAATTTGGTCTCGTGTCCCGCACAAAGAACGCCCGCTGATCAGACGGCAGGATCGGCCAAAAGGTTTTACCGCCCCTGTTTTTCGCCATCAGCCAAGGTTCGTGAGAAATATTTGTAATTCCATTGTACCGCCGCATCTGCCAACAAAAAGAGACCCGCAGTTCATGCGGGTCTCTAAGCTGTTAACAGGCTGGACGCTGATTCCGCCAAACCAACCGGACCAGGAGCGCTTACTGCGGATCGGTCACCGCCCAATATCCGGGAGTCACGATCGAAATTGCCGGGATCGGCTCCGTAAGGGCGCCTGTGCCCGCGGCTGCATCGAGCACACCGAGTTGGGGAACGGCGGTGTCGCCATAGAAAAACAGGTAGTCACCGCTCTGATCGAATTGACCAAACAGCGAGGAAGTTACGCCGCTGAAAGGCGAGAGGCCGACAAGAGCGGTCAATGCGCCGGTGGTGGTGTTTAGCAAGTATCCTTCCGTCGGAGTGTATGCGCCGCCGTCGCTAACCCCGAACGAGTAGACGAAATCCCCGTTGGCTGCGACGGGCTGGACTGCAATATTGAAGGGCGTATACACCGTGGCAAACGGCGAGTTGGCTACCGGCTGTATTGAGCCGGGGGCCGTCCCGCTTTGCTCGATATAATAAACATAGAGGTTCTTGTCATCGGCGGGTGCATCGGTGGCTATGGTCTCGCCCGTGGTCCCGATCAGAAAGGTTCCAGTCGGATCGCCCTGCACTGCCCACATGTTGTAGGCGACAGATTGGGTAGAAAAGAATGGACTGCCCAACACCGGCGCCAGAGTTCCCTCACTGCTTCCAGTTCCGATGCTGTACGCCGCGATACCCAACCCTTGGTGGTCGGCCGTAATACTCGTCGCGTACAGATATTTCCCCAGGCCGTCGGTGGTCATGTTCCAGGGCTGGAACGTTCCGGTCGAAAACGGAGAATTCGGAACCGGCGTCAACACGCCCGGCGTTGAGCCGCTGGCCAGCCCGATCTCATAGACCCATATCTCATCGTTACCCGCGTCGGCGACGAATAAGAGCGTGCCTGCGGGATTGGTAATCATGCTGAGTTGATTGAATCCGCTCACCCCGACAAATCCAAGATATGACACGCTGTAGGGACTGCCGCTGATTGCGGTCAACGCTCCAGATGTCTTATTGACGGACCATCCATAAATCTGCCCCGTCGAGGCAAAGGCGGAGTAGAGAAACTGCTGCTGAGCCACAACCACACCGATGCTCGGGTCGGTGGGTGGAATGGCGGGCGCGTTGTAGCCGGAGATCGGCGCGAATGTGCCTGCGCCCGCGTTCAACTCAAAGGCATCCATGAAGCCGTTCTGATCCACGGCATAAGCAAAAGCCGTTGCCCCGCCGCCCCCGCCACCGCCCCCACCTGTGCCGCCAGTGCCACTTCCTCCGCCAAACCCCGAACCGGAGGGCGTGCAGCTCGAACTGCCGAACGTGACGGCGCAATTGTAGGAGCCGCCGCAAGCGGCCAGGAACATCAGTGCCAGCGCCACCAGCACACTGAGTAGCACTCGAACTTGCATCTTCATGAACTGCCTCCACCTGAGCTTCACTGGTTGCGGACACCCTGGCTGCAAGCGCTGAGGAAACGATTGCGAATCTGCTTCTCGCCCGTTCCAAGCCGTTCCACTGGCGCGTTGACGCTTGCCCGCAAGGGCCTGATCAGCGGCAAACGCGTGATAAAGCTCTTAACCTAATTGCGATAGTAGGTGGAAGGTAACTTAGTGGCAACGTTACGAATGTCACTGGCCCTTGAGCAGGAATTATGGGTACTAATCGACCTGAGGAACCCGACACTCAGTCCGCGGTCCTGCGCTGTCCTCTAAGATGGCGCGTAAGCCTGACCCATTCCTGCGAGAGTTGTCGTTCAGATTTAGACCCACAGATTTAGACTCTGGGCCGTCGTCGATTCCGTGGAGTGACGAGGAAACTTTGTAAAGGCGCGAGGGGCTTGGGGTTTCCCGGCTTAATATTTTCTATCTGATCGCACGCGATGCGATGCAAGCCGCACTTACTCAGTCATAATCTAAAGATAAAATCTTCCCGCAGCGCGCGAAAACATTCCCGCTGTGACTATTGGACGTGACCAATGGTTTGCATGGTAACCACACATTTCCCTTGCCTCCATTATTAGAAGCTGACAACATTCGGATTGGAATCAGCGGGGATTTTTTCAGGAGGATTCTCTCACGTGAAACGCTCAAACATTCTGGCCGCATTGCTCGTCACCCTGTCGCTCATCTTAACCGGATGCGGCACTTCGGATTACGTTCAGTCGATCGAGATCACGTCGACAACCGGGAGCAGCGGTGGATTCTTCAACGTCTCGGGTATCGATGGGACAATTCAGCTAGTGACAAACACGGTCTACCACAGCGGCAAAACCGTCCCCGTCACAAACTCTGTTACCTATACGGTTATGCCAGTAGGCTGCCTGTCCACCGGACTCCAACCTCCAAATGAGTGCGGGGGCCCGCTGCCAGCTTATGGCCCGACCACTGTGCCAATAAGTTCAACCGGCCTGATGACGGCTGTGGGAGCTATGTGTACCTGGATTGATCTTGAGTCCGGCAACCCCCTCGCACTGCCGACGCCGCCGCAATATAACTGGCTTTACACCGGATACTATCAAGTAACATCGACCTACAACGGCATGGTATCGCAGCCGGTCGCGATCGGCGTGGGTTCGGCCGCGGGCAATGCTCCCGACGGCACCTGCGGTCCGTCGTAGAATCTTTGTTCTTGAGGTTCGCGTCTGCTCCCCCTGGCAGACCCGGTCCTGATCCGACGCTGGTTCCCGTAAGCTATTTTGAGTCGTCCTCTGAAGCTGCGCGGTCTACGGGCCGCGCAGCTTTCGTTTTCACCCTCACTCGCCATCGAGCCTCGACCCGTTTCTAGGGCATAGGCCGCCGGGTCCGCAGATCAAGCCATCGCACGAAGACAATCGGCATGCGGCTAATGGTCTCCGCGGGCCGTCGGGAATTGGGACTCCTCCAGTTAAAGTAGAGTGTGGCGCTTCGGAGCAATGTGAGGCGACAGGGTGCGTCTGGACTCTAGCTATGCCTGGGACTTGGTGGGCTTGAGGAGATTTGGAGACAGAACACGACCAGCGAGCCCGCGATTCTACCCACACTTATGTCACCACTAACAACCGGCCACTAAGTCTTACTTATTTTCGCTCGATGGATTGAAGTGGAGTTCAAACGAATAACCGGGCAGGTTGATGGGCACGGTGTAATCTGCGGCAACGTAAACCGCCATCAGACCGGGCGTAAGGATGCGCTGCACTGTCACCTGCTTCTCATTGATCGGCAGGTCATGCTCCTTGGCCTTTTTGAGCACATCGTTGCGAACGTCATCGTCCGTTTTTTGCGGATTCGCACCCGCCATCATCGCGACCTGCCTGAGGTCGTCCGAAAAGCTGAAATTTGCCATGACGGGCGGAAGCACCTGGAACAGCACGACCACCACAAAAATGAGGACTGCAAATCCCACCAGCGTTTTAAAGGTTCCCATAGGCTGAAAACTGCGTCGCCGGCCAGCGACGCAACTTTCAGGCCCTGGCTGGCAGCACTCCTTGAAAATATTCCACTACCGTCGCGATCGTAACATCGCGTACTTCGCGAGTCGAGCGTAGAACCACTTCCACAGTGCCTTCGGTAACCTTCCTTCCGACCGTGATTCTGAAGGGGATTCCGACCAGATCAGCGTCCTTGAACTTCACACCGGGCCGTTCGTCGCGGTCGTCGAGGATCACGTCAAAGCCGGCGGATTCCAGACGATTTCCCAGCTCGACCGCGGCCTTCAGCAGGCTCTCGTCTTTCACATTGACCGGAGTAACCACAATTTCAAACGGCGCAATCGAGGGATGAAGCCAAAATCCGTTTTCGTCGTTGCTCTGCTCGACCGCAGCCGTGAGAATGCGCTCGATCCCAATGCCATAACTTCCCATAATCGGAGTAACTTCCTTGCCGTTCTTATCGAGGACGCGCGCGCCCATCGACTCCGAATAGCGGTAACCCAGCTTGAAAATGTGGCCAATCTCGACTGCGGTATCAATGCGCAGCGCCTTGCCGCAATTCGGACAACCTTCGCCCGCAGTAACCGCGCGCAGATCGGCATATGCCGTCGGATGAAAATCCTTTCCCGGCGTGAGATTCTTCAGGTGATAGTCCTCTTTATTCGCGCCGCCGATAAGATTCGCGCGGCCTTCGAGAGCCTTGTCGACCAGTAGCAACGGCAGTCCCACATCTTTTTTAAAATCCTTAGCCCAGTCGATGCCCACGGGCCCCAAATATCCCGCCGGAGAGTTGAACAGCACCTTGATCTCGCCTTCCTCCATGGGCCGTGTCGCGACCCCCACCGTGGCGTTGAACTTAGCTTCGTTCAGCTGATGGTCGCCGCGCATCAGCACCACAATCGGTCGTGATTTCGTCTTGCTCTTCTCGTCTTTCTTATTCGACGCCAGCTTATCCGACACTGGCTCGTCCGTCATATAAGCCAGCGTCTTGATCTTGTTCTTCGGCGACACTCCCAGAAACCGCGCCACATCTTCAATCGTTTTCTGTCCTGGGGTGTGCACCTCGAGCGGCTTGCCGTCGCCTTCGGCTTTCAAATCTTCAACTGCCTCCAGCTTCGATGTAGCTTTCTCCATGTTCGCCGCGTAGTTGCAACTATCGCAGCTCACAATCTGATCCTCGCCCGCCGGCGTGCGCACCATGAACTCATGCGATTCCTTGCCGCCCATCGCTCCCGAATCCGCTTCCACCACCATGTACTTCAATCCGCAGCGGTCGAAAATGCGGCAATAAGTCTCGTAATGCTTTTTGTAGGAAACATCGAGGCCAGCGGCATCGATGTCGAACGAGTAAGCGTCTTTCATCATGAACTGCCGCACCCGCAACAGCCCGGACTTCGGCCGCGGCTCATCGCGAAACTTCGGAGCGATCTGGTACCAGATCTGAGGCAACTGCTTGTAGCTGCGCAGCTCCTTCATCGCAATCGAGGTCATCACTTCTTCCGCCGTAAAGCCCAGCGCCAGGTCGGCGCCCTTGCGATCCTTGACCCGGAACAGATTGTCGCCCATCAAAGCCCAGCGTCCGCTGGCTTCCCAAATCTCGCGCGGATGCAGCAACGGCAGAAAAAACTCCTGCCCGATCCGGTCCATCTCCTCGCGCACGATGCCCATGATCTTGTTGAACGATCGGTTGCCGAGAAAAAGGTACGAGTAAATCCCCGCCGCCAGTTGCCGAATGTAGCCCGCCCGCACTAAGAATTTGTGGCTGGCCACTTCCGCGTCGGCCGGAGCCTCGCGCAGTGTAGGAATGAACAGTTCTGACCATCTATGCATAGTGAAGGATTCCTGTGGAAGTGGAATCGATTATTGTAAATGATTGCATGAAAGGACCAGGGCGGGGCCGCACCGCTAATGTGGGGACGGCCGCCCCCGGCTGCCCGCTGAGCGCAACTCAGTGCCCAGTCTAGGAAGTCAGCCGCCGCAGAATCTCTTTCCCCAGCTTCTGCGTTTCCCCGAAAAACTTCTGATACTCGACAAACAGCCGATTCATCTCCAGCGACTTGTCGGCCGAGAGCTTTTTGCGCAGCAACAT
>JBAUYE010000383.1:0-6303 GCA_049584615.1 Candidatus Sulfotelmatobacter sp. | reverse complement strand
TGTGGAAGCCCTGAGAAAACAGGTCCTTAACAGAAGGTCGGTGAGTACGATGAGAGACTTGGTCTATCCGTGTGAATCCGCGCAGATCCGTGGCAAAGGCTCTCCAAAAATAAGTGCGGCGCAGGGCCAGCCACCCCGCGCCGCATCGCTCGTGGATCTCTCCCCCTGCCTTCCCGCCGCTAGGAGCGGCGAGCCGACGGTACTGGTCCGACAGCGCTCGCCAAAAAGGAAGAGTGCCGCATTTACCAGTACTGGCTGCAGAGCATGATTCCCGAATATGATTCGCAGAATCGCTTCTCTGCAACCCCTGCGTTAGCCAGCGGCCCAGTCCGCTCAAGGAGCAGACTGTAGAGGAGGCCGCAATGCCCGGGCAACCGATTCGCGCTCGCGCGCGTTTCCAATTTCCCCCAGCAATTCACCCTCGAGAATTGCCAGCTGCCACCGGCGTCACCGCAATCATCATCCGGCAAGCTTTGAGGTTTCCACGTTTGCGCTGCACTCACTGTCGGTCAGAATGTTGCGACCCGCAACCGAAAAACATTTCCCCCTTGTGCAGAAACTGTGGACGATAGGACTTCCCTGTGGAAACCTGAGGAAATCCGCGTCTCATTCAATCTCGCGCTGGGCTGTTGTATGCCGCCCCTACGGGGCTGGAGCCCGCCAGCTCGTTCTGTCTCTTCGCCGCAACTCTCGCGCAAGTCGCCGGCGAAATAAAAAAGGCACGACCGAAGCCGTGCCTGAATATTTATCCGTGTTGATCCGTGAAAATCCGCGGCTAATTCTTAATCTCTCACTCCATCCATGAACGCCCGCAGCTTCCGCGACCTCGACGGATGCCTTAGCTTGCGCAGCGCCTTGGCTTCGATTTGGCGGATGCGTTCGCGGGTTACGGCGAATGACTGGCCGACTTCTTCGAGCGTGTGCTCGCTGCCGTCTTCGAGGCCGAAGCGCATCTTGATTACCTTCTCTTCGCGCGGGGTCAGCGTGCGCAGAACCTGTCCGGTCTGGTCCTTGAGGTTCACGTTGATCACGGCTTCGGCCGGAGAGACTACGGCGCGGTCTTCGATGAAGTCGCCGAGATGCGAATCTTCCTCTTCGCCGATCGGGGTTTCGAGCGAGATCGGTTCCTGCGCGATCTTCAGCACCTTGCGCACTTTCGCTACCGGAATATCCATGCGCTTGGCAATTTCTTCGCTGGTGGGCTCGCGTCCCAGTTCCTGCACCAGCTGCCGCGAGGTGCGGATCAACTTGTTGATGGTTTCAATCATGTGCACGGGGATGCGGATGGTGCGCGCCTGATCGGCGATGGCACGGGTAATCGCCTGCCGGATCCACCACGTCGCGTACGTCGAAAACTTGTAGCCGCGGCGGTATTCGAACTTGTCGACCGCTTTCATCAGGCCGATGTTGCCTTCCTGAATTAAATCGAGGAACTGCAGGCCGCGGTTGGTGTACTTTTTCGCGATCGAAACCACGAGACGCAGGTTGGCCTCGATCAGCTCGCGCTTGGCCTGCTCCGCGTCCATGTCGCCCTGGATGATTTCGCGCTGCGTCCGCTTGATCTCCTGGAACAGGAGGCCGGCTTCGACTTCCAGCTTTTCAATCTCGCTGCGCACGGCGCGGGCCTGGCGGCGATATTCTTTCTTCTGATCTTCGCTGCGCGTGGCGTCGGCCTTGCGCTCGAGATTGCCAGCCTGGCGGTCGAGTGAACGCATGCTGTCGACGGTTTTGTTGACGCGGTCGATCAGGCGCTTGCGCTCGGCGTTGGTGAAACCGAGCTTGCGCACCGCAAGCGAAACCCCCACGATGCCGCGCGCCAGGTTGCGGCGGGCGCGGCGATGGTCCTTGGGCCGCTTTTTCTGCGACATCGCAACGTATTTTTCCTGCAGAATGCCGGCCTTCTTGTACAGCTTGGCCATGGCGTCGATCTTGCCGGTGAATTCGTTCAAACGGTTCTGCAGAATCTCGTCGGTGATCTCTTCTTCGTCGAAGGTCACAACTTCTTTGATGGAGCGCACGCCCTTCTTCAGGTCTTCGCCCATCGCGAGAAGTTCATGGATGACGATGGGAGAGCGCGAGAGCGCCTTCAGCACGCGCAACTGGCCGCGCTCGATGCGTTTGGCGATTTCTACTTCGCCTTCGCGCGTGAGCAAGGGGACGGTTCCCATCTCGCGCAAATACATGCGGACGGGGTCGTTGGTCTTTTCGAGAGCGCCGGGAGTGAGGTCGAGTTCAACGTCCTCGCCCTCTTCGCCTTCTTCGAACTTCTTGTCGAGCGCGGCGGAAGGCAGTTTGGGCCCTTCCAGCACGTCAATGCCTTGTGTGCCGATCGTCGTGAGCAGGTCGTCCAGGTCGTCGGGACTGACAACATCCTGAGGGATTAATTCGTTGACCTGGTCGTACGTCAGGTAGCCCTTCTCTTTGCCGGCGTCGACCAGCTTTTTTATGTCGTCGTACTTGTCTTCAAGAGCCAAGAGGTGTTCCTCAAATTCTTCAATTCGCCCGCGAGGAGCGTGTGATACGGCTTGGTCAGGTGGGAATCTGGGGTAGCGCGGAGTTGTGCGCCTAGCACAAACTTATGGATTTTAGCACATAAGTACTGGCCGGTCTATCACTTGCCCCGAAAGCTCCCCGCCGTTCGCCGCTATCTATAACTCCGCTAAATACTTAGATGATTTTAATGGTCGTTTTGTTTCATGCACTTTTCTTATTTCCGGGAGCGTTTCTCAGTCCGTGTTCGGCCAGGCTGGGATCCCTTAGGGCCCGGCTCAGGCGATCTTTTTCCAGCAGCAATTCGTTCCTGATGACCTTATCGTCACTAACGCCTGGCTTGGTTAGTTCGCGCTGCACCTGCTCCAGGCGGCGGCGCAGGTGAATGCGGCGCAGGGCGCGGACCGCGCCCTCCAGGCGCTCCGCGCTGAGTTCTTCGTCCTCTTTCAGTAGGATAGAAGCCAGCATCCGGCGCTCACTTTCGGAGCATGGCACCTCCATTACATCGGCAGTTTCGGCCCCGGCGTTGAGTAGGGCCTCGACCAGCGATTCGGTTGCCAAGCCGCGATGCAGGCCTTCGCTCTGAAGCGCGTACTGCGCCTGCCGGGCGGGATCGAACTCTTCGTCTTTTACAACCTCATGAGCGCCGTCGCGGGCCGAGATGTGCTCGCCCGCCTGAATCTGACGCGCCGAGGCCAGCGCCCGGATAAGAATTCGTTCGGCGTCGGTGGCTTGCGCCTCGGCCGGAGCTTTCACTGCGGTTGCCGAACGTTCCGAAGCCACGTGCCGCAACTCCTGGCGCAAGATGGACGAATCGATGCCCAGCTTCTGGGCGATTTCCTGGCTTAATTCGTCGCGGACGATCCGGCTGGGGACGCGCTGAATGTGCGGCAGCAGGTAATTCACCGCCTTCTGTTTGCTCTCGCCGGTGCGCCCCGGAAAATGGCCTCGGGCCCGGTCGATGAGATAGTCGAAGTATCGCTGCGAATGCCGCAGAGCTTCGCCGTACGCGTCTTTGCCCTTGCGGCGAATGAAAAGATCGGGATCGAGGCCTTGCTCGAGCGTCAGCACCTTGATCTGGAATTCTTCCTCCACCAGTAACCCCAGAGTGCGCTCGGTGGCCTTGGCTCCGGCTGTGTCGGGATCGAAGTTGACTACGGCGTTCTTGCTGAAGCGCCCGAGCAGCTTGGCCTGGATCTCGGTGAACGCCGTGCCTGAGCTGGCGATCACGTTATGAAACCCGGCAGCGTAGACAGAAATGCAATCCATTTGACCTTCGACCAGGATGGCGTAATCCAGCTTGCGGATCGCTTCTTTGGCTTTGTCGAGATTGAACAGAACCCGGCCCTTGGAATAGATGCCGGTCTCCGGCGAATTTAAATACTTTGGACCGGACTTCTCGTCGGTGGCCAGGGTTCGTCCAGTGAAGGCGATGATTCTTCCTGCATCGTTGGCGATGGGGAACATTACGCGATTGCGGAATTTGGAGTACATCGCAGATGCGGGCTTCGGGCTTCGGCTATCCGGCTTCGGCAAATCTTCATCCTGCTCAGTGCTGCCCTGCCGAAGCCCGGGGCCCCCTTCGGCTCCGCTCAGGGCAGGCTTCGCCCGAAGCCCGTCTTCCTGCTTCCAGGAAAACAATCCGCTTTCCCGCAGCACGTCATCGCTGAATTCGCCTGCCAGGCGGTCGCGCAGCAGGAAGCCGGAATCCGGGGCATAGCCGATGCGGAAGCGCGCAACGGTTTCTTCGTCCAGCCCGCGGCCTTGCAGATACTCTCGAGCTTTCGCTCCCTCGGGACGCTTCAGGCATTCTTGGAAAAACACGGCAGCCCGCTCTTGCGCGTCGAGCAACTGCGCGCGCAGTTTGGCTTCCTTCGCCTCTGCCGGACTTGAATACGTCGTCTTCGGCAACGGAATTCCCAGCTTCTGTGCCACCAGACGGACTGCCTCGGGGAAGGTGATGTTCTCGATCTTCTGTATAAACTTGAAAACGTCTCCCGACTCGTGACAGCCGAAGCAGTGATAAAACTGGCGCGTGGCGTGCACCGAAAACGAGGGCGTCTTCTCCCCGTGAAACGGACAGAGGCCTGAATAGTTCTGCGCCCCGGCTTTTTTCAGCTTAATGTAGTCGCCGATGATGCGGACGATATCCGCCTGCTGCTTTACCGTCTCTTTGAAATCTTCCGTGGGCATGGATGGAGTGATGCGTCAGGACGTGACACGCGTTCCTTCGCAATTGTGAGCCAGAGTGCCTCTGATGGGAATATACCGGATTGGGATAGCTGTGGAGAAACTGTGGAATACGAATCTATCCCGTTGGCGACATAGGAAAAGGCGGCTGAATTACCTGTTTCGGCGCATTCCTGGACAGAGTGGGGGTAGCGGTAGGGATGCTTCGACTACGTATTATCGTCCTTTGGACGATAATGCTTCGCTCAACATGACAGTACACGAAAAGCTGCGTCAGTAACGGATTTTCCTCTCCGTCATGCTGAGCGGAGGAGGATCGTCCGAAGGACGAGCCTCCGGAGTCGAAGCATCCCTACTTGCGGTACTGCTCTGTGTCCCCCGAGAGACGTCCGTGATGTAGAAGCGGTAAGCTGCGCCGCTCTTGGGCAGTCATAGTGAACCAGGGATCCTTCGACTGCGTAAGATCGTCTTTCAGACGATCTTTCTTCGCTCAGGATGACAAGGGGACGGATTTCATCCAGGGGTACCACTCTTTCGCCAAGTCCAGCCAGTGCGGGTTCCTCGACTCGAGCAGCGCGATCTTCTTCACTCGAGACCAACCCTTCAACTGTTTCTCTCGCGCCAGAGCCTTGTGCACGTCGTCGTAAGACGCCCAGTACAGAAGGCGCTCCACGTCGTACTTGTTGGTGAAGCCCTCCAGTTGATGGAACTTGTGCTCGAACACTCGTTTGTGCAGATCGCCGGTGAAACCGATGTAGATGGTGCCTGACGAACTGCCCATGATGTAAACGCAGTAGCTTCGCCGCTCTTCGGCAGTCATGGTGAGGTAGGGATCCTTCGGCTACGAAAGATCGTCTTTCAGACGATCTTTCTTCGCTCAGGATGACAGGATGCGAGAGGTTCCTACAGAGGAAAGAATGGCATCGAGAAGAATCAGGACGCAGCAGTGCCGGATTGGAACTGCTGATGCTGTCGTCTAGTTGCCGTGCGGCACCGCCCCGGAGAGCAGAAGACAGCGGTAGGGATCCTTCGACTGCGGAGTATCGTCCTCTGGACGATACTCCTCCGCTCAGGATGACAGACCTACACTCGCAGCTCCACTACCGTGGCCCCGCCGCCGCCTTCATTTTGCGGGGGCTCGGCTACCGACTCCACGTGTGGATGCTGCTGCAGGGCCTGCCGCAATGCCTTGCGCAGGATGCCCATGCCGCTGCCGTGGACTACGCGTACGCGCGGCAACCCGGCGAGAAATGCGTGGTCGACGAATTTCTCGACTGCTCGAGTCGCGTCGTCCACGTTATAGCCAATCACGTTGATCTCCGACGCCGGGTTCTGGCCTTCGTTCTCGTTGCTCAGCGACACCGAAATCCCCCGCGCCCGCGCCGCTTTCACCGGAGAATCCACGGCTCGCGCGTTAGCCAGGGCGCTGCTCAGCACTTCGGCAATATCGTCGCGCGCGATCTTCATCTTCATCGAGCCCACTTCCACTTCAAAGTGGTTGTCATCGAGCTTGCGCGAAATCCTGGCCGCGCGGCCGGTTGATTTCAGCTTGACGCTGTCGCCCTCGGAGACGTGCTTGACAACCTGGGGCTGCGCATGAGGATCACCCTCATCGGCTCCGCT
>JBAUYE010000382.1:0-12636 GCA_049584615.1 Candidatus Sulfotelmatobacter sp. | reverse complement strand
GAAAAGGACTGCGAGCTGCTCGTAGGCGTCTATTCGGATGAATCAGAAGCAAGCGCGGCGATTGGGCGACTGAAAGGTCAGAAGGGTTTCATCGAGTTTCCCGAAGGGTTCCACATTTACACCCACGAGCTCAATACGGACGGGTGGAAGGAAGGCTTCTTTATCGATGAAATTTCAAAGTAGCCCACTACCTTTAGGGGCATACAACTTCTACTTTCTTCGTTTGTTCTATACTTTCCCGGCATGTCGTCGCTGAAATCTTCCATCGAACGCTTGGCCGCGCTGGGCGAAGTCGAGCGCAATCCCGAGGCGCGGCCGGCGTTTCTCGAGTTCCGCGACGCGCTAACCCAGGGCAAAATACGTGCCGCCGAAAAGATCCCGAACAAGAAAGGCGAAGCCCATTGGGTCGTCAACACCTGGGTGAAACATGGCATCCTGCTTGGGTTTCGCTTGGGCGAACTGGTTGAGACAAGCTGCGCCGCGCTCACCTTCGTCGATAAGGACACCTTCCCTGCCCGGCAGTTTTCTATCGCCGATCGTGTCCGTATCGTTCCCGGCGGCTCGTCGGTGCGGGTGGGAGCTTATGTGGCGCCGTCGGTGATTTGCATGCCGCCGATGTTTATCAACGTGGGCGCCTATGTAGATGAGGGTACGATGATCGATTCCCACGCGCTGGTAGGGTCCTGCGCACAGATCGGCAAGCGCGTGCATCTGAGCGCTGCAGCGCAGATCGGCGGCGTGCTCGAGCCGGTCAATGCCGCGCCCGTGATCATTGAAGACGATGTGCTGGTCGGCGGCAACTGCGGGGTTTATGAAGGCACGCTGGTACGCACGCGCGCCGTGCTGGGCGCTGGAACGATCTTGACCCGCTCGACGCCGCTCTACGACCTGGTGCGCAGCGAAGTTTACCGGGCGACGCCCGAAGCGCCACTTGAAGTTCCCGAAGGCGCGGTGGTTGTGCCAGGATCGCGCGCGGTAACGAGGGGCGCCGCAGCAGATTTGGGAATCTCTTTGTATACCCCGGTGATCGTGAAATATCGTGATGAGAAGACCGATCGCGGGATTGAGTTAGAAGATTGGCTGCGCTGACGCTCGATTTGCCTTATTCGACGTTCACCGCGAGCATCCCCGCACCGTCTGAAACCACCCGAATCTGATCGAGCCTCTGGACCACCGCATCGGCCTCGGTCAGCGCAGACGCCGGATAGGTGCTGGTCAGCGCAATCACTTTCATTCCTGCAGCGTGCGCGGACTCGATGCCGGCGGGCGCGTCTTCAATCACCAGACATTCTGCCGGATTCATTCCCGACAGCTCGGCACCTTTCAAATATGGCTCGGGATGCGGCTTTCCACGCGCCACGTCATCCGCAGTGATCATGATATTCGGGGCCGGGATGCCAGCCAGCCGCAGCCGTGCAACTGCCAGATGCCGGGTTCCCGACGTGACCACGCCCCAGCGTCCGTGAGGAATCGAGCGCACCAGATCGACCGCACCGGGCATCACGGTGACGCCGTCGTAGTCCGCCGCCTCCCGGCTTTCCAGCGTGCGCAATTCCTTTTCCGCGTCCAAATGAGGAGCAACCCTGCGAATCACTTCGATGGCTCGGACGCCATGGGCAACAGCCACTGCCTTCTCTTCGTCCAGTCCCAGCTCGCGCGACCAGATGCGCCATTGCCGCTCCACCGAGCGGGTGGAATCGACAAGCACTCCGTCGAGATCGAAAAGGATTGCGGCGCAAGGGAACTTGGTCATTCTTTTTTTTATCACAAAGATGGGTGCCTAGCGCGACGGCGCCGGGAGAACCTGAGGCGGCTGTGGTGACACAGGTGTCGGAAGGGCTTGCTGGCGAAGTTGCAGATGGCGCTGGCGGAAGTGGGCCTTGGCGCGCTCACCCCAGGCGCGGACGAACCAGTAGTTCAGTCCGGCGCCAAGCGCGGAACTGACAAGTGGAATCATGCGTCCCGCCCACTTCTCAACGACCTCGGCACTCGCGCGCGCGGCAATGCGCTGAATCACGCGCGGAACAAACTTGTTGACCACTTCTTTCTCCAGCAGCTCACGGCTGATGTCGACCCCGGCGGCACTGGCGGCGGCGATCCAGAGTTCGGCGATTTCATTGTCGGTGTTGAACTGAAACCCATAGACCAGACTCAGTTTCTGGATCGTCCGCATGGTAATGACCGATAAGATGCCGAGATCGGGAAAGATGGTGATCAAACCGCCCAAGCCGAAGCCGGCGCCCTCAAGCGCGGCGAGTTTCATCCCGCTGCGAATCAGTTCGTCGGCTACAACATCGAGTTCGCCCATCTCGAGCGAATACACCCCGTGATAACCGCTGATCGGCAGCCTGTAAGCGGAGCGCAGTTGCACTAGAAACCTTGCGGGATCAACCTGGACGGTGGAGTAGGCGCGAGTCAGTCCCTTGACCAATGTCTTCTCGACGCGGCGGCGAAGCCAGGATTTAGATTCAGCGTCGGCCATTGCTTCAACCTTAGCTCAGGCTGACTCCAAAGGCCAGCGCGAAGAGCCGTTCTCAGCCACTCGCCATTGGCCACTTGCCGATGCGCGTGTGCTAGCATCATTAATATCTAATGCCAACTGGAAAATTGCAGGTTGTTCCCCTCGGAGGGCTCGGCGAGTTCGGTATGAACTGCATGGCCGTGCGCTGGGGCGATGACATAATTGTGATCGATGCGGGGCTCATGTTCCCCGAGGCCGAATTGCTCGGCGTCGATATTGTGGTTCCTGATATTTCCTACCTCATCGAGAACCGGCAGCGGGTTCGCGGAATCATTCTCACCCATGGCCACGAAGATCACATCGGCGCGCTGCCCTGGATTCTCTCCGAGCTTAACGTTCCGGTGTGGGGCACGGAGTTCACGCTGGCTTACGTGGAAGACAAACTCGACGAGCACGGACTGCTCGACGATGCCGACCTGCGCGAGATTCGTGCGGGGGAAAGGTTCAAAGTCGGAGCGTTCACCATTCATCCCATTCGGGTGACACACAGCCTGGTGGATTGCGTTGCGCTCGCAATTCACACTCCGCTGGGCGTAATCATTCATACCGGCGACTTCAAAGTCGATCCCACGCCCACCGACAATCATCTGTTCGATCTGCACGCCTTCGCCGAATACGGCCAGCAGGGTGTGCTGGCGCTGTTTCAGGATTCGACCAACGTTGAGCGCAAAGGTTACACGCCGAGCGAGCGCGCGGTGCGGCGCAAGTTCGACGAGGTTTTCGCCCACACTCAACGTCGGCTTTTCATTTCGTGCTTCTCTTCTTCCATTCATCGCATCCGACTGGCCGTCGAACTGGCTCATCAGCACGGGCGTAAGGTGGCCTTCATCGGCCGCTCCATGAACAACTCCGCTGAAATTGCCGAAGATCTGGGCTATCTGGAGATTCCGGAAGGACTCGTAATCAATCCCGGCGAAATGAAAAACTTCCCGCCGGAAAAAGTCTGTGTGATGATCAGCGGAACCCAGGGTGAGCCCATGTCCGCGTTGTCGCGGGCCGCCGTAGACAATCACAAACATGCCAAGATCGAAAAGGGCGACACGGTCGTGCTGTCGTCGCGCATTATTCCCGGCAACGAGAAGACAATTTACCGCATGATCGATCACCTGTTCCGCCGCGAGGCATACGTGATTTACGAAGACGGCACTTCGCCGCCGATTCACGTCAGCGGGCACGCCAGCCAGGAAGAGCTGAAACTGATCATCAACCTGGTGAAGCCGAAGTACTTCATTCCCATCCACGGCGAGTACCGGCAATTGAAGCTGCACGCGGAAATGGCGGGCGCCATGCACAGCTCGGTGGGCAAGGTGATCTTGATCGAGAGTGGCGATATTCTCGAGTTCGACGAGCACGGCGCCCGCAAGGCTGGCCGCATCAATGTCGGTCGTGTCTGCATCGATTCCGGGTCGCGCACCGACGTGGTTGAGGATTTGATTATTAAAGACCGGCGGCACTTGAGCGAAGACGGCATCGTGCTGCCTATCATCGCCATCAACAAGCTTTCGGGTCGCGTGGAAACCGCACCGGAGATCGTGACGCGCGGCTTCAATCCCGGCGAAGATGGCTTGCTCGACGGAGCCAAGCGCATTGTCGAAGATACCCTGGCACACTCCAGCGAAGAAGAGAAAGCCGATTACGGCGTGATCAAGGAAAAGATTCGCGCCGACTTGAAGCGCTATATTTCCAGGCAGACCCAGAAACGGCCGTTGATCATGCCGGTGATACTCGAAATTTAGATTGGCGGCCTTCTTTTGCAAGCGAGGAATCTGGAGAACTCGATGAAACCTTCCCAGTGGTTTTATCTTTCGGCTGTCCTGCTTCTTATGTGCCAGACGTCGTTTTCGGCGCCGGGTCGCCCCCAGTCGACCAGCAAGGAACACCCTGCCTATCGTGTTGTGCACGGTTGGCCTGCGCTGCCTGAGGGCTACATTTTGGGCGAAGTCTCGGGTGTGGCGGTCGATAGCCACAATCAAGTCTTCGTCTTTCATCGCGGAAGTCGCAAGTACTCGGCGGAACCCAATCTCCCTTTGATTTCCGAGCCGACGATTCTCTGTTTTGATGGTGCAACCGGCCAGCAAATTAGAGCGTTCGGCGAGAACCAGTTCGTCGTGCCGCATGGCCTCCGGATCGATCGTGACGATAATCTCTGGCTCACTGACGTGGGGCTGCACCAGGTGTTCAAGCTGAGTCACGATGGCAAGCTTTTGATGACTCTGGGCACGGCGCGCACCCCCGGTCAGGACGGTACTCACTTCGACAAACCCACTGACGTTGCCATCGGTGCCGATGGAACCATCTACGTCAGCGACGGGTACGGTAACAACCGGGTTGCGCGTTTCTCACCGGATGGAAAGTTTCTAGGCCAGTGGGGAAGCAACAAGGGCGATAAGCCTGGCGAGTTCAACCTCCCCCACAGCATCTCGATTGACGCCGCAGGCCGCGTCTATGTCGCGGATCGAGAAAATAGAAGAGTTCAGGTTTTTGATCACGATGGAAAATTTCTCTCCGCGTGGAAGAGCGACGAACTGGGCAAGCCTTTCGCGGTCACTATCGGGCCGGATGGTTTTGCCTATGTGGTGGATGGCAGTGATCAGAAGCCGGCCCCACCGGACCACGGCGGTGTCCTGCGTCTCGATCTTAGCGGTAAGGTGCTGGACCGTTGGAGCCGCCACGGCAACTATGATGGGCAAATTTACGTCGGTCATGACCTCGCCGTCGGCAAGGATGGCGCCGTCTACGTTGGAGATATCTGGGGCCGTCGAGTGCAGAAATTCGTCAAGGAGTGAGGCGCCATCGTCGGTTTGAAGCAAATTCAGGAGGCGGGGTCCCGCCTTGCGAGCGTGGCTTTGCGCACGCATCTGATTGAATTCAACCTGCAGCAGCGTGATCTGTTAAATGACGGACTCCGACTCTACCTAAAGCCCGAAAATCAGCAACCCATCGGCGCTTTCAAACTCCGCGGAGCCTATAACAAGATCGCCTCCCTCTCGGAAAAAGACCGCAGGCGTGGAGTAATCACCTACTCCAGCGGCAACCACGCGCAGGGCGTGGCCTACGCCGCGCGGGCGCTGGGGGTGAAGGCAGTCATCGTCATGCCGGAGAACGCTCCGGCAATCAAGCGCGAAGCTACAGCGGCGCTGGGTGCAGAGATCGTCTTCGTAGGCTCGAGCAGCTCCGAACGCCAGCTCAAGGCCGAAGAACTTGCCGCGCGGCACGGCTACGTAATCGTGCCTCCCTTTAACGACGAGCAAATCATCGCCGGTCAAGGCACGATGGGACTGGAGATTCTCGAAGACCTGCCGGAGGTCGAAACAGTTCTCGCTCCCGTCGGCGGTGGTGGGATGCTCAGCGGCGTAGCGACGGCAATTAAATTAAGCAAGCCCTCCGCCAAGGTAATCGGCGTGGAGCCAGAACTGGCGGGCGATGCGCAGGCCAGCTTTCGCGCGGGAAAAATCGTTCAGTTCCCTGCTGAACAAGTCTCCTCCACCATCGCCGACGGATTGCGCACGCAGAGCATTGGCCCCATCAATTTCGAGCACATCCGCCGCTACGTTGACGACATCGTCGCCGTAAGCGAAGAAGAGATCATCGAGGCAGTTCGTCTGCTGGCGGCGAATCCCGACACCCTGGCCGAACCCAGCGGAGCCGTAGCCGTCGCCGCGTTCCTGTTCCACCGCGATGAGCTTCCGGCTACGAAGCTGAACGTCGCCATTATCAGCGGCGGCAACATCGACCCTAAGATGCTGGAAGAATTCCGCCGCGCTTAACGGCGGAAGGCCTGCCAGATTATTTTGCGCGTCCAGCTACCGCCCAGCGCCGAATCGCAACCACCGACCACACTGCCTCAACCAACCCGAACGGCCAGGCTCCCTGCAGAAATCCGTAGACGGACCCAAGCGCACACGCCCCCGCGAAAGCCAGGATGAACCAGCGGCTCCGCGCTTCCAGCGCATAGCACACCAGCATGGCTGTTACCGCAAACAGACCGAATATCGATAAGGGTGTCATCGGAGCATCGCGCGACCAGCTAGCAATCCTACCAAGTTTTCTTGCGCCCGAATCGACGGACGGTGACGCGTCGATTATTCGGCATCGAGAAACTTCAACCGCTGCGTGACCTGGGAAGGAAAAAGGGGCTAACATATTCGTAGCTTCCGGAATTTTATGAAACCGCGCCTTACGGCTGTGATATTCAGGATTGCCGCAGTTGTCACTGTTTGCGCCTCGTTCGCCTGGGCCGACGCTCTCCGGGGAACGCTCGTTAGCGCAGAAACTATCCGCGTCGCTCCAGACAGCAGCGCCGCCAAGCTGGCGGAGGTAGGGCCAGGCCGGGAGTTGGTCATTATCGACACCAGCCGCGACTGGGTCCACGTGGAAGCAATCCTTCGCCAGCCGAGCCATGACGAGGGCGCGACTGAAGACGAAGAGGAGGGCAAGGCGATTACCGGCTGGGTTCCGGCAAGGGCGGTGATAACCAGCACGACCCAGGATGGCGACCGCATCATCTTTGGCGAAGCCGCGGACTCCGAAGATGCGGCCAGCAGCCGCCGCGGCCATCGCGATGCCGCGCAGGACGCGATGCAACTCTACTACCGTGTCTATGATTTGATGCCGACTTCGCCCTTGGCCGCGGAGGCTCTGTATCGTGCGGCCGATATTCGCTGGCAAATCGAGCGGGCGGACGTGATGACCCGCCCTTCCGCGCGGGAGCGGCAATCCTACATGCGCGGCCAGATGAATGAAGAGTGGATGAAGCTGGTCATCAAGAAATACCCTGGCGCGAAGTTCGCTGACCTGGCCGCCTTTCGATTAATAGAAAACAAGCTGTGCGGCGAGTGGGAAGGTCTGGCGAAGTGTCCGGATAAAGAGGCCGACCTTTACGAGAACTACGCCAAGGAACATCCACAGTCTCCAGCCGCACCCGAGGCCTTGTACGACGCTGCCTGGCGCCGCTCCGCGCTGATAGAGATTTACAAGACCGAGCCCAACCAGAAGAAGTCCGCTGAATCCAAAGAGCGTGCCCTGGCGTTGGCTCAAAAAGTCGTCAGCCAGTATGGGCAAAGCGATTGGGCCTTGCGCACCGAGCGGCTGATCTTCTACATTCAGCAAGGCATTCCAACCTACGGAAATACGGTGGACTAAAATTTGCCCATCTATCAAGCTGTAGTTCTTGCCATCATTCAAGGACTGGCGGAATTCATTCCCGTCTCCAGCTCCGGACATCTCATTATTGTGCGGCGTCTGCTGGGCTGGAACGAGCTTTCCCCGGCTCACGAACTCACCTTCGATGTTGCGTTGCACTTCGGCACTCTGCTCTCCGTACTCTTCTACTTCCGCCGTACCTGGTTTCAGATTGTCCGCGCGGCGCTGGGAGGCAAGATCGTCCGCTTCTCCGAAGCTGGGGGCTCGGACGAAAATCTGACCCTGCAGGAGCGCAAGGATGAACGCATGCTTCTGTGGTTTCTGGCTCTGGCGACGATTCCCGGAGCGATTGCGGGCAAGCTGCTCGAGCATTCTGCGGAAGACTATTTCCGCGAACACATTCTCCTGATCGCGGCTGCGTTGATCATCGTTGCCCTTCTGATGTGGCTGGGAGAAAAAGTCGGCAACCGGGATAAACCGCTGACGCGAATCTCGTTCGCTGATTCGCTAGTCGTCGGCGCAGCACAGGCGTTTGCCCTGCTTCCGGGAGTTTCGCGATCCGGCTCAACCATCACTGCGGGATTGTTCCGCAACATGACTCGGGAGGCCGCGGTTCGTTTCAGCTTTCTGCTCTCTACTCCGCTCATCGCAGGCGCCGCGTTGCTGAAGGCGTACGAGGTTCACAAGGAGGGACTGCCTGCCGGAATGCAGGCGCCTTTTATCGTCGGCATTGTCGTTTCCGCGATCGTGGGTTACGCCACTATCGCCTGGCTCATTCGCTACCTGCAGTCCAACACTCTGCGGGTGTTTATCGTCTACCGGATCGTAGTCGGCATAGTCGTGATCGCCCTGGCGTACGCGTGGCATCTTCAGTAGGCACGTCGGCACAGACGCACTGGTCTTTGATCGGGAAATCGGGATCGGGAAATCGGGATCGGGAAATCGGGAAAAGAGCTGAGGCAACACCTGCACTCCCATGACTGGCTTGGGCAAAGCGGAAGGTATGTTCTTGGCGCCGGCCCTTGGTAGCGCCATGTTTCAAGCCTTTTGCCGGTGGTTTTTCTTCTGTTATTGCCGGCTGACCGTCGAAGGGCGCGAGCACATTCCGGCTTCTCCATTCATCATCTGCAGCAATCACACCAGCCATATCGACAGCGCGGTTCTGATGACAGCTTCAGGAAGGTCTTTCTCGGCATTCGCACTGCTCGGCGCCAGTGATTATTTCTTTCACTCGCGCAGGGTGAAGTTCATAGTCTCTCGATTCATGAACGTCATTTCCATCGATCGCCAGGCCCAGGCCAAATCACTGCAGCGGAGTCTGGCAATGTGCGATGATTTTTTGCAGCGAACGCGCGGCAATTTAATCCTCTATCCTGAAGGCACGCGCTCAAGTAACGGCGAAATGCAGGCATTCAAGAATGGTGCGGGCCTGTTTGCCGTGGCGCTTGGCGTACCTGTCGTGCCCGCATACATCGAGGGTGCGCACAAGATTCTGGCAAAAGGACAAAACCTGCCGCGTCTGGGGTCCGCTACTGTGCGCTTCGGAGAGCCGATCAGGTTCGCATCGAATTCGTCCAATCCTCTGCGCGGGCGCGGGGTTCGAAACGCCGCGGTCGAATTGCTGGAATATCGTATCCGTGGGCTGAGCCGGAAGCCGCTCGCCGGAGGCTTCGCCGGACTGCCGGTTAAAGAAGGGCAGCCGACGATTTCCGCCTCGGTCGTTGCGCAGGAGGTCCAGAATACAAAGAGTCGAAGGCTCAATAGCTGGTAAGGTGAACACGATATGTACGCAGCCAAGCACATGAAATGGTGGGGATGGGGAGATGAAGAGGTTGGCTTCGACTCTCGCGCCCATCCTGGGTTGTGGCCCTTTGCTAAAGCGGTGCTTGATGTGGAAAGTGACGACATCGATGCTCCGCATGTCCCGCTCGAGGCTTTGCGCTTGCGCGATGCGATTCAGCATGACGGATTCCTCACTGATCTGCGGCGATGGATGCGCGACGATCAGATCTGCGACAGCCGCCGTGAGCGCGTGATCCACGCCTATGGCAAGGGTTTTCGCGATTTGTTTCGCATGCGGCGGGGATTGGCCGAGGGTGCTCCTGACCTGGTGCTTTATCCCGAGAATGAATCCGAGGTGCTTAGGACGTTGCGGGCGGCGGCGCGCCACGACGTGGTGGTCATTCCCTTCGGCGGCGGCTCGAATATCGCCGGCTGCCTGGAGCGAGGCGAGAGCCGGCGCATGGTGGTTTCGCTTGATATGAGACGCATGCGGCGCGTGCTCGAAGTGGATATAGAATCGTTTACCGCGCGCATCGAGGCGGGCGCCTTTGGTCCCGATCTTGAAGAGCAGTTGAACGCCCATGGACTGACACTCGGCCACTTTCCTGACTCCTTCTTGCACTCCACGCTTGGCGGCTGGATCGCCACAAGATCCGCGGGAATGCAGAGCGACAAGTACGGCAAGATCGAAGATATGGTCATTGCGTTGCGCATGGTCACGCCGGTTGGTGTGCTGGCCACGCGTACCGTGCCCAAGTCCTCAAACGGCATTGATGTCAATCATCTGTGCATCGGCAGCGAGGGAACGCTGGGAGTCATCACGGAAGCTACCATGCGAGTCCATCCCCGTCCTGAGTTGCGCCGCACTCACGGCTACCTGTTTCCCGAATTTGAGGCTGGCATCGAAGCTATGCACGAATGCGTGCGAAAAGAGTGCGTCCCTTCGATGCTGCGCCTCAGCGACCCCGACAAAACTGCACTGTCTTTGGCATTCAAACCACCATCGTCGCGGCTCTCGCAAGCGGCGACCAAAATCATGAAAAGTTATCTCAAGGCAAAAGGCTTCGATTCGCGTGCATGCCTCATGCTTACAACTTTCGAGGGCGGCAAAAACCGCGCGGTCCGCCAACACAGTGAGGTGAACGCTATCTACCGGCGCTTTGGTGCGGTGGACCTCGGTTCCGGCTCAGGCAAGTCGTTTGAATCGACCAAGTACGATTTTCCCCACATCCGCGACTTTCTGCTGGATCGCGGTATCACGTCGGATGTGAGCGAGACTTCGACTGTCTGGAGCAATCTCGCTCCTCTGTATCAGGCGACAACTGCGGGGCTGCGCGCCGCGATCCAGGAGAGTGGAGTAAGGCCCTGGGTCGGATGCCACATCAGCCACACTTATCAGAGCGGGGCCAGTCTGTATTTAACCTTCGCCTGCAGGCAGCAGGATGGGCACGAAATGCAGCAGTATCTGCACGCTAAAAGAGTTGTGCAGCAGTCGTTCATCGACAACGGCGCAACGCTGTCGCACCATCACGCAGTCGGCACGGAACACCTGCCGTGGCTGACCGATGACATTTCGCCAGTGGGCGTGATGGCAGTCGGCGCGATTAAGGGAGGACTCGACCCCGACAACATCATGAACCCGGGGCGGTTGCGGCCATCCGCGGCGCCGTTTGAGGAGTGGTCGAGAATCGGGAGCGATGCGATCGCTGCCAAACTTTGACGCATGCCGTCAGTTCTGCCCGGTAGGAAGGTCAGTTTATGGTTTGATAACTGTTTACCCTTTTAATATAGGGTACCCCCCTCCCCCTCCCTCTTTTGGATTCATCACGTTAGCGAGTTTTTTCTCGCAAAATCCGCAGGGCAAAGGACTTAAGGGTCAAACACGATTATTTACTTTACAAAAGCTAGGACCGTGCTCCATAATACCCTACATGGAAGCAACTGCTCACCTTTTCTTAGGTTTAGCGGCTGATCGGGAGGCGTGCATAGCCTTCCGCAAATCCCGCTTGATGCTTGCCAGCAACTTCCTCGTTGGCACCCGTTTTAACTCTTCCCGTTTTTCCTTGGCGTCCAATGGAGAACTCCGATGACTCTAGTTGACGTTATAAACCTGTTCGATACCGACGAAAAATGTCGCGAACTGCTCGTCCGTTTGCGCTGGCCGAGCGGCATCGAGTGCTTGCGGTGCAAGGCTCCCGTTGTCGAACTGGCGACCGCGAAGCAATTGTTCTACTGCAAGGATTGCGACTATCAATTCAGTGTCACGGCGAGCACGATCTTCAATGACTCGCATCTTCCGTTGCAAAAGTGGTTTCTCGCCACTCTGCTGCTCTGTGAAGCGCGGAAGGGCATGTCTGCGAATCAGATCAAGCGCACACTCGGAGTGAGCTACAAAACCGCATGGTATCTCTGCCACAGAATCCGCGCCGCAATGAAGCAAGTAGGGCGTCCGATGATGGATGGCACGGTCGAGATGGACGAAACCTATGTCGGGGGAAAGAGGCGCGGGGCTTGCATTCGTGGACGCGGGGCAGAAAAAGAAGTTGTTATTGGCATTCGTCAGCGCAGCGGTGATCTGCGGTTTTTCCACGCTAAGGATGCCAAGAGCGCAACGCTGGCAGAGTACATCCGAGAGAACGTGAGCGAGGATGTAGACGTGATCGTGACGGATGAATGGTCCGCTTATCCCGATGCCATGCGCCGGACGGACAACGTTAAAAAGCACAAAACGATTCGACACAAAGGGCATGTCTATGTGGACGGAGACATTTACACAAACACCGTGGAATCGGCATTTTCCCTGCTCAAGCGCGGCATCATGGGAACATGGCACAAGATCAGCGCGAAGCATTTGCAATCCTATCTTGACGAAATGACGTTCCGCTTCGACCGTCGCAAGCGCTCCGATTTGTTTATCGACACCCTGCGTCATATGGTCACAGCCCCGGTGCTCACGTTTGAGCGCCTGACAGCGCAGTAACTAACGGCATACAACCTTCGTCACTGTTTTGGAACTTTCGTCATCTTCCATTCGGCCAGCTTTTGCCCTACGATTGCCTTGTCTCTGTTCTTTTACATCGGGGCCCGTAGCTCAGTGGTTATGACCTGCCCCCCATCTTTAGTCCAGGGATAATGAGACTTTCTCCGGTTTCTGTTCGCCCCGCGTGCCTGTCTCGGTAGCGGGGATGGGG
>JBAUYE010000381.1:0-4545 GCA_049584615.1 Candidatus Sulfotelmatobacter sp. | reverse complement strand
GGCGACATCTTCCGCATCATGCGCAGCGCGCCATTGACCAGATCAGGCCGCGTCTCGCGCGTGGTCTTGCCCAGCAGGCGGGGAATCATGCTCTCGAAAAACAGTTCGGTGCCGCGCTCGAGTACGTCGTTTGCGGCCTGCAGCCGTGCGCCGCAGGCTTCGGCAGAATCGGCGGGTGCTTTCGTATTGCAAAGACCAAGTCCGGCCACGCGCCCACGATGCCTCCGCCAGAATTCGAACAGAGCGTATCCGCCGATGGAGACCCCAATCAAAGGAACGCGGCCGATATCGGCATCATCCATCACGCGGGCAATGTCGCCGGCGTGTTTCTCCATGGTGGCTGGACCCTCGCCCACGCCGGAATCTCCGTGCCCGCGCAGATCCGGCAAAATGACGCGGTAGCGCGTGGCCAGGTCCTGAGCCACTGGCAGCCAGAATTCATGATTCACAGGAAAGGGGTGCAGTAGAACTACCGGAGGGCCTTCACCCAGCAAGCGGTATACGATCTCGGCATCGCCGCTGCGGATTTGCCGAAAGGCAATACTCTGCATCAGTGGATTTAATCACAGCCCAGCGTATCGCGTCTCAGACAGGGCTACGGATTCGCCGCCCGCTGCGCGCCCACCGGCTCCGTCAGCAACAGCGGCTCTTCCGGCATCACGATCCACGCGATGGGATAAGCGAGCAGCCCAATGCCGGTCAGGCACGAAGCGAGCAGCCACACCAGCCGGACCACGGTAACATCGACATCAAAGTACTCGGCGAACCCGATGCAGACCCCCGCAATCTTCCGTCCCTGCCGGGGTCGCACCAGGCGCTTGCGCGCAATCGATGCTCCCACTCGAGTACCGCAATAAGCACAAACCGCCGCATCGTCCTGAATCACTTTGCCGCAATAGTTGCAATACATAACTTACCTCCGAGACACCCTCTATAGAACAATACGCAATTGTAGACAGAAAGTTCCAGGACTGGGCACCGGACAAATAAAGACTTCGTTTCCACCCTTGTTCGTATACACATAAATGTGCAATACTTACACATTGGAGATTCTGCATGCGCACGAACATCGAGATCGACGACCGCTTGATGAGACAGGCAATGCGGCTCAGTGGTGCTCCCACGAAGAGAGCCGCCGTGGAAGCCGGGCTCCGGTTGTTGGCAGACACGCTCGCCCAAGGCTCGATTCGCCGGCTCCGAGGAAAAATCGATTGGGACGGTGATCTCAGCCAGTCACGCTCGGCGCGGGGCGGGGAGTAACCCGATCGTGGTCGTTGTCGACACCACCGTGTGGATCGACTATCTGCGTGGCGCCGAAAACCCGGAAACGCGTTGGCTCGACCGCGAATTGCAACGGCAGCGGCTCGCACTGACGGACCTCATCCTTTGCGAGGTACTGCAGGGTATTCGGAACCAAAACGCGTTTTCACGAGCCCAAGCCGACCTCATGAAGTTCGAGGTTTTTCAGACCGGAGGCAGTGGCTTGGCTGTTGCCGCCGCCCAGAACTATCGAGACCTGCGAGCGCGGGGATACACGGTCCGCAAGACCATTGACTGTCTGATTGCCACCTTCTGTTTGCAAGCCAAGCACGAACTTTTGCACCGTGATCGTGATTACGATCCTTTTGAGGCTGTGCTGGGGCTTCAGGTCGTGCATGCAGCCTGACCGCGTGAGCCCCGTTCACTCCCGGTACGCTTCCCTGATGTGCTCCCTGGCCTTTTCCGCGGGAGGAGTGGCGCCGTTTTCGGCCAGCACGGTCTCATACTTCTTCATCGCCAGGTCGCGCTTCTGCAGCAGGTCGTACATTTCCCCGGCAGCCAGGTTGGCCTTCTGCAGCGTCTCGGGATCAGGCTCCGGAGCCTCCTCCACCAGTTCGTACGCAGCCGCAGCTCCTGCGTAGTCTTTCTGGCTGCGCAGCAGCTCACCCAGGCCCCACGCCGCGAGCTCGTAGTGCAGGTTGCCGTACTTCCCTTCCCGCCCATTCTGCCAAACCTGGCGATAGCCAGCCGCGGCCTCCGGCGCATGGCCGCTGGCGCGCAGCAGATTGGCTTCCTCCAGCAGGAACAAATAATTCCTGGGATACCGCGCCGCCAGGCCGTGCATAAGCACCCGCGCCTCATCATAGCGATGCTCGCGACGCAGAAACAGGCTCAGCACCACTCTGGCATCCACGCTGTTCTCTCCGTTGCTATCGGCCACTTCGCGCAGGTATTCGAGCCCCTTTTCTTTCGTCCCAGTCAACCCCACCAGCGCCACCGCCACCTTCACACTCCAGGGCAGGCTGCCCATCACGTAGTTGTGCGTGCCCACGACCAGCTTGGCATCCACATAGTGAGGGTCGAGTTCCAGCACCCGTTCATGATCGTGACGAGCACCCACAGCGTTGCGTAGTGCGGAAAACCAGGCACGCTCGATCAGAGCGGTATAAAGCGCGAATTGCGCCCGGGTGACGCCGCGGGCGTAGAGCGCGTCCACGTTGTTGGGATTCACCTTGAGCTGCTGCTCTTCCAGGCCCTCGGCCCTCTCAACTAACTGTTTGATCCGCTCCGTAACCTTGGGGTCGGCGCTTCGATGCGCATCTCCGATAAAGCTGTCGTTGGCATACTCGCCGCTATTCATCGCGCCCATGCGGTAAAGCTCGCGCATCAGAACCGCGGTCAGCAGGTGGTTTACCGCCGAGGGGTCGCTGGGATGCCGATCCAGCACCTTTTCGAACTCCTGGATCGCCTGGTCGTACTCGAGGTTGTAGAAATGTTCAGAAGCGGCCTCGACCAACGGGTCGTGTTCCGCGGAATTAGCCGCGGCCGATGGGAAAGCCCCTTCTCCCGCAGCTTGAGCGACCGCCTGAAGGCATAGCAGGCAAAAGACAAAAAGGACCACCAGGCAGAACACTGCCTTCCCGTCACCCAACCGTTTCACTATCAGACTCGACTGCATCCCGACCGTTAGCCTTTGAACTTTAGTCTAACCGAGTTTTCCCGAGCACGGGACGAACCAAAAATGTCATTGGGCGAGCCTAACAATTTCTCGAAACCTGTATGGGTTAAACCCTATAATCTGCGTAGCCAGACCTGAAAAAAACCAAGGTACTGGGGCATCTTTACGGGTTTGAGGGTAATAATTGCGCGAGGCTTACTTGCAAAACGCTGGGGGAAAATTGCAAGTATTTGACTTGAAAACACCTTAGTCGACGGTGCGCTTTGGTGGTCGGCTTGCCTTTCAGAAACTAGACGTTCCTAACATATGGCTGAAGTTGTTCAAGATGCTCCGCAGGAATTCTGGCGGTCCCCCCTTGTGCTAGAACCACCGGCGGTCGCAGCTCCCCCGGCTGCGGCCCCGGCGTTGGCCGAAGCCTGTGCCGATTGCGGCACAGAGTTCATGATCGGCGCCCGATTCTGCCACACCTGCGGCCTCCGTCGTCCGACCGCACACGCCAGCGCGGACGCTGCTCTCGTCAGTGGTCTGTTGGCGCAGAGCATAGCCCGGGCGGGAACTGGCTTCCAGTCGTCCATGCGCTTGATCGCCGCCGCCTGGCAGGAGATTTCCTTCCCGGACTGGCTCCACTATCTGCACTTCCATGAGATCAAGCGCTGGATCGGTCTGTCGACTGCCTCGCTTATCGCCTTCATGATCGGCCTCGGCTGCGTCGTGGGAGCGATCGGCGTCAGCCTCTTCTATCGCGCATCGAATCTCGCGGAGTTCCAGGCCATCCAGATGTGGCGGATCGAATGGCTGCTGGCCGCAACCGCATCCTTTGTAGCCGGGATTTTGCTGAAGAAACCGTCGGATTCGGATAAAGACCCCAACTAGGACTAATCCCGCCCAACAGCTTTCCCCCAAGACCCCACCGTTACGACTCGCTTCCGGTCCCCGCGGCCCGCCGCTGCTGATTCATGCGATAGAGATGATGGACAGGTCCGGTTCCGTGCCCCAGCGGATGTCCGGCGGCAATCGCCGCCGTCACGAACGTCTTGGCCAGCAACGCAGCTTCCGCCAATCCGCGATCGAGCGCCAGATGGCACGACATCGCCGTAGCAAAGGCGCAGCCCGTGCCATGAGTAGAATTCGACCGCTGCCGTTCCGCCTTGAATACTTCTTCCTCGACTCCGCTCTTCGTGGTGAAACTCAACAGATCGGTTGCCTTCTCCAGATGTCCGCCGGTGATCACCACGGCAGCCGAGCCCATCTGATGCAGCCTCGCAGCCGCTGCCCTCATTTCGTCAAGATCGGTCACCTTCAAGCCGGTGAGGACTGAGGCCTCCTCCACATTCGGCGTGATCACATCGGCGAGGGGGATAAGCTTCTCGATCAGCAGCCTGGTTCCGGCCGCATCCAGCAGGTCCGCACCCGAAGAAGATTTGAGGATCGGATCGAGGACTACGTTCGGCAGTTTAGCCTTACCCGACCGCCGGCCAAGGAACTCAGCCACAGCCTTGACCACCTTCCCGGCACCCAGCATCCCGATGTGGACAGCTGCGATGGGAATATCGGCGGCAAGCTCCTCCAGAGTCTCAGAGACCAGCCCCGGATCCAGGGCTTCCACC
>JBAUYE010000380.1:0-2552 GCA_049584615.1 Candidatus Sulfotelmatobacter sp. | reverse complement strand
CTTTATTACCACGAGTATCAGGGGGCGCTGGCGGAGAAGTTGTGCTCGCTTTTGGGCGGGTCGTTTGGAAATTCGCGTGCGTTTTTTTCTAATATCGGGACTGAGGCGATTGAGGGATCGATCAAGCTGGCGCGGCTGGCAGGGCATCGCGCGGGCGGCGAGGCGAAGTCGCGACTGGTGGCGCTGGAGGGGTCGTATCACGGGCGGACGTTTGGGGCGCTGTCGTTGACCGGGCAGGAGAAGCATCGCAAGGGATTTGAGCCGATGCTGGAAGACGTGACGTTTGTTGCTCAGAATGACATTGAGGGATTGCGAGCGGCGGTTGACGACAATACTTGCGCGATTGTGCTGGAGCCGATTTTTGGCGAGGGCGGAATTTATGAGTGTTCGGTGGAGTTTCTGCAAGCCTGCCGGGCGGCGGCCGACCGGCACCGGGCGGCACTGATCTTTGATGAGATTCAGTGCGGGCTGGGGCGGACTGGGACTATGTTTGCGTTTCAGAGTTTTGGGGTGACTCCAGACGTTGTGGCGATTGCCAAGCCGATTGCGGCAGGGCTGCCTTTGGGGGCGTTCATCGCTAAGGAAGAATTTGCTAACGCGATCTCGCCGGGGCAGCATGGGACTACTTTTGGTGGTGGTCCGCTGGCTTGCCGGGTGGCTTTGGAGTTTCTCGCTATCGTGGAAGAGGAGAAGCTGCTCGACAACGTGAATAAAGTTGGGGCTTACCTGCAGCAGGAGCTGAAAGAGATTGCTGAAAAGAGTCCGGCGGCTAAGGAAGTTCGCGGGCGCGGGTTTATTCAGGGGATCAATCTGGAGATTCCGGCGCGGCCCATTGTGGATGCGGCCTTGGCCGAGGGCGTACTTTTTAATAGCACGCAGGATACTGTGGTTCGGTTCTTGCCTCCGTTTTTGCTGGAGGAGAAGCATGTGGATAAGGGGATTCGGGTGCTGAAGAAGCTGCTGCGGAAGAAGCGGAAAGCTGCGGCGTGAGGACTGAGGTCAAGCCTGGTTTAGTAGAAGATGTCCAGCGAGGTGCCCAGGAGTACTGGCTGTCATGTGAGACGGTAGGGATCCTTCGACTGCGTAACAGCTTCGCTGGCGCGAAGCTGTTACTCCGCTCAGGATGACAAACCGCTCAGGGTGACAGTGCTCAACTTTTCGAAAAAAAAACGGGGAGCCGAAGCTCCCCAAGTGAAGTGAACAGAGGCGATGTTCATTTAAATAGAGTCTGGTGGGGCGGGAAGAGTTGTCCGGGTTCGAGAAGATTCGGTTCGAGAAGATTCGGAGTGAGAAGATTTGGCTGTCATGGCGGCGGGCGGGGAAGTTTCTACTCAACTCGAACCTAGCTTTGCTCCGGCTAGCCTGGCTCCGGCTCTGGGCGCCGGAGTGGAAGAGTGCTGGATGGACTTCGATGGGGCGCGCATGCGTTATCTGCGCGCGGGGTCTGGACGGGCGCTGATTCTGCTGCACGGGTTGCTGGGGTTTTCGTTTTCCTGGCGATTTACGATGCCGGCTCTGGCGCCTTATGCGGCGGTGTATGCACCGGACATGATGGGTGCGGGGTTCTCGGATCGGCCGGTTGGGATCGATCACTCCATGCGGGGGACGGCGCAGAGGCTTCTGCAGTTTGTTGAGCGGCTGGGAATTTCTTCGTTCGATTTGCTGGGGACTTCGCATGGCGGCGCGGTCGCGATGATGGCGGCGGCCGAGTGCCTGAGCGGGAATGTTGGTTTGCACATCCGGCGGCTGGTTCTGGTGGCGCCGGTGAATCCTTATTCGGCGCATGGTCGGCGGCTGGCGCCGTTTGTGGGCAGCAGATTCGGGACAGCGCTGTTCTGGCTGACGAGCGGGCACATGCGTTTCTCCTATCCTTATTGGCACGCTCGCATGTATGGCGACCGCCGCCGCATTCCTGCGGGAACTCTGGAAGGCTATATGGCGCCGTTGGCTAAGCCGGGATTGTTCGAGCATGCGCTGAGCATCGTGCGCACCTGGACGGCAGACCTGCGTGAGCTGGAGGCTACTCTGCCGAAGCTGGCCAGTATTCCTACACTTTTCATGTGGGGTAGTAAGGATTCGGCGGTGTATGCTTCATCGGCGGCGCCGCTGGCGAAATATTTTCCGAATTCCCAGTCGGTCATTTTCCCGGGCATTGGACATCTGCCATACGAGGAATGTGCGGAAGACTTCAACCATGCTTTGATTGAATTCCTGACGAGTGAGAAGGTTCCCGCCTGAGTGCAATGCAATAGGGAAGCGAGCCGAACGCGCTATTATTGCGGCGCAAAGAACGCGCCGCGATCGCGCGGCTCGCCCGGGTCCTTCGGCGGGCAAAAGCGCCCGCCTCAGGATGACAAACTTAAATGATGAGCCACCACATTTTCGAGCTGCTGCGGGGAGCGCTGGTGCACTATGGGTACTGGGCGGTGGCTACGCTGCTGTTGCTCGAGGGCGCGGGCTTGCCTTTGCCGGGTGAGACCATTTTGCTGCTGGCCAGCTTCCTGGCTTATTCCCAACATGAGTTGCAGTTTCCGTGGGTCATTGTGGTGGGG
>JBAUYE010000379.1:0-1854 GCA_049584615.1 Candidatus Sulfotelmatobacter sp. | reverse complement strand
AGGAAGTCAGCCGCCGCAGAATCTCTTTCCCCAGCTTCTGCGTTTCCCCGAAAAACTTCTGATACTCGACAAACAGCCGATTCATCTCCAGCGACTTGTCGGCCGAGAGCTTTTTGCGCAGCAACATGTCGCGCACGTGCACCGGGTTCGGCAGGGTTGCGTCTTCGGTTAATTCTTCCAGCGCCGTATTGGGATCGTAATGATACATAAAAGTATTGTAGCGCCGCCCCGTTGCGCCGCCGTCCCGGCAGCCGGCGAGGCTGCCGGCGCTACACTAATTCCGTGCTCCACAGATCGTGCAGGTGGACGATCCCGAGAAGCCTGCCGTCCCGCTCGACCACAGCGAGCGAAGTAATCTTCTTCTCTTCCATCATCGCCAGCGCGGTCGCGGCAAATTCTCCAACCGCAATGGTTCTGGGATTCTTCGTCATGCACTCGGCAGCCATCAGATCGAGCACGTCTTTCCCGCGCTTCTCAAGCAGTCGCCGCAAATCGCCATCGCTGATGACGCCCACCAGCCGCTCGCCTTCCACTACCGCCGTCACGCCCAGCTTCTTGCGCGACATTTCATAGATCACATCCGGCATCTTCGTGTTCGGAGCAACCCGCGGCAGCGCGTCGCCCGAGTGCATCAACGATTCCACCCGCGCCAGCCGCTTGCCCAACTTTCCTCCAGGATGCAGGTTCGCAAAATCCTCTTCCTTGAACCCGCGCTTCTCGCTGAGCGTAACCGCGAGCGCGTCGCCCAAAGCGAGCATCGTAGTGGTGGAGGCCGTAGGCGCCAGTCCCAGCGAGCAAGCCTCCTCCGCAATCGAGCAATCCAAAGCCACGTCTGCCGCAGAAGCCAGAGTAGATCGGCGCGCGGATGATGCACGTGTGGAACGGGTACTCCTGCCCGCTGCTTTTGACTTTGACTTTTCCCTCCCGACAGGTGCAGTCGTCCCGGAAATCTCATCCCCCGTCATCGCGATCAGCGGCACCCGCAACCGCTTAATCGTGGCCAGCAACGCCAGAATCTCCTCCGTCTCTCCGGATGCCGAAAGCGCCAGTACCAAATCTCCGCGCACCACCATCCCCAAGTCGCCGTGTAGCGCCTCGACGGGATGCAGGTACAACGCCGGAGTCCCGGTCGAACTCAGCGTGGCCGCAATCTTGCGCGCGATCAGCCCGCTCTTCCCCATCCCCGTAACTACAACGCGTCCCGCGCAGGAGAACATCAGGTCCACCGCACGCTGAAACGCCGCGGCCATCGGCCCGCCGATGCGGTCCGCCAACGCACGCAGCGCTTCCGCTTCAATCCGTACCACGTTCTCGCCGATACTTTTCATGAAAGCGCGATCCTAGCAGCGATTGGGTAATTTTGTAATTTGGTAATTGGAAAACCACTATCAGGCGTGAACTTCTAGTTCTTAAATTACCCAATCACAAAATTACTCAATTACCCAATCCCCCTAGAAATGCTCCTCGCTGCCCAGCAGCGTAACCGGCTTCTGCCCTAGCACCGCAAGGCCCTTGGCCTGGATCATCCGGTCCCAAGGCCCCGACTGCCAGTTGTCTCGAATCTTCGCCGGAGGCTGCCATAACGGAAGCGTTATCATCAAATTCCGCGCCGTCGAGTGCACGTAGGGTTCGTACATCGACCGCAATTTGTTCAGCTTCTGCCGCGCGTCATCTCCTGTTCGCAGCATCAATCCCGCAGCCGCAAGGGTTTCTCGCAAGGTGTCGAATTCCGCGTCGGTCAGCCGTTCCGTCGCCAGCGGATCGTAGCGCGCATTCACCACCTGCGCCAGATCCACCGCCGCATGACGAGCCATGGCAAAAGTGAGCTTCGCCTGCCCGGGATGAATTCCGTCA
>JBAUYE010000378.1:0-2761 GCA_049584615.1 Candidatus Sulfotelmatobacter sp. | reverse complement strand
TCCAGCAGCAGTCGCAAATCGCTCGCGCGATCGTCCAGGCCGGACACGTTGTCGGCAACCACACCTTCACTCATCCTCTCTTGATCTTCAAGAGCGAAGCCGAGATCCGGCAGGAACTCACCCAATGCCGTGATGCTTTGCAGCATGCGATTGGCAAACCCTTCAATCTCTTCCGTCCCCCCTTCGGAGGGCGCCGCCCCGCCGTGCTTCGCATAGCCCGCGAACTAGGTCTCGAGCCAGTCATGTGGAACGTAACCGGCTACGACTGGAACGCACCGCCCGCCGAGAAGATTGAACGGAAAGTCTCAAAACAGATGCGCGGCGGCGACGTAATCCTATTGCACGATGGCGGCCACAAGCAACTGGGCGCCGACCGCTCCCAAACGGTAATCGCCACCGATCACCTGATCACGCGCTACAAGGCAGAAGGATATGAATTCGTAACGATTCCGCAGATGATGGAAAAAGTGAGGCGTAGCTAAAGTATCTGGAATTTCTCCGTGTCTCTGTGGTGAAATTGCTTCTCATCCCTTCACCACCGCAAAAGCCGACTTTGCCGCCGCAATCGTCCGCTGGACATCCTCGTCGGTATGCGTCGAGCCCAAGAACGCCGCCTCGAATTGCGACGGCGGCAGATACACTCCAGCGTCAAGCATGGCGCGGAAGAACTTGCCGAAGGCCTCAGTATTCGACTTCGACGCAGACTCCCAATCCGTCACCGGCCCTTGCGTGAAAAACCACGTAAACATCGACCCCACGCGGTTGTGGCTCAGCTGGACGTCCTCATCTTTCGCAGCCGCGGCCACGCCCTCGACCAGTTCGCCGCTCAACTTCTCGATCCGCGGATAAATCTCCAGCTTGTGATCGCGCAGATTTTTAAGCATCGCGCAGCCCGCGGCCATCGCCAGCGGATTTCCTGAAAGCGTGCCCGCCTGATACATCGCCCCCAGCGGCGCCACCAGATTCATAATCTCGCTCGACCCGCCATAGGCGCCAACCGGCAAGCCTCCGCCAATGATCTTGCCCAAAGTCGTCAGGTCCGGACGAATATTGTAGAGTTCCTGCGCTCCTCCGAAAGCCACGCGAAATCCGGTCATCACTTCGTCGAAAATCAACACCGACCTCTCGCGTTCCGTAATCAATCGCAGGGCGACCAGATAATCGTCCGCGCCGGGAACACATCCCATGTTTCCCACCACCGGTTCCACAATCACGCACGCAATCTGATGCTTGAATTTCTGAAAGGCATACTCCACGGCTTTGACATCGTTGAACGGCAAAGCCAGCGTGAACTGGATGAACTCCTCGGGAACGCCCGCCGATCCTGGAATGCCCAGCGTCGCCACCCCGGACCCAGCCTTCACCAGCAGCGAATCCGAATGCCCGTGGTAGCAACCCTCGAACTTCATGATGTACTTGCGCTTGGTGTAAGCGCGCGCCAGACGGATGGCTGACATGGTCGCTTCGGTTCCGGAACTTACGAAGCGAACTTTCTGCATGGAAGGAAACGCCGCCAACACCAGTTCCGCGAGATCAGCCTCGGATGGCGTCGAAGCTCCAAAACTCGTGCCGTTGCATGCAGCGCCCACGATGGCATCGAGTACGTCCGGCGCGGCGTGCCCAAGAATCAGCGGTCCCCAGGAACCGACATAGTCGATGAATTCATTTTCGTCCGCGTCCCAGATGTGCGATCCCTTCCCGCGCACAATAAACGGCGGATCGCCGCCAACCGCACCGAACGCGCGCACCGGCGAGTTCACTCCGCCGGGAATCATGCTCTCAGCACGTTGCTGCAACCGGCGCGACTGCTCGACTTTTCGGGAAGTGGTGGAAGGCATCGAGTGCTCCCGCAGGAGGTTGTCATCCCGAGCAAGCGTTCTTTGCGCAGCGAGGGATCTGGGCGAGTCGCGCGAAGCATCGCGCTTTTTGCGATGCATTAATCGCGCGTTTGGCTCGCTTCCTTGTCAAGACTGACTACTATAGCAGCGCCCGCGCAAAACAAATTAATCAGATATTCACGATTTCGCCATCATTGTGCAACATCGCGCGGGTAACTTGGTTTCATCACGTTGCCCTTCTAACCGGGAGGGTTCAAGGACAGCTTCGGGGGCTCCGGGCTGTCCTTATTGATTTTCGTGGACATTCCGCCGCTCTCACTTTAGATACGAGCGTACGATCTCCATCAATTCATCCGCCGCAATCGCCTGCTCAGAGGTAGTTTTGCGCGATGGATCCAGCACATGAAATCTGACGTGATCTTCCAGCAGCTCTGCCATCAGTCCGTTCATCGCGCCGCGTGCGGCCGTGATCAGTTGCAGTATGTCTCCGCAGTCCTTGCCTTCATCTAGCGCGCGCTCCATGGCGTCAATCTGTCCGCGGATCCGCCTCACCCGTAGCCTAAGTTTCTCTTTTTCTCGTAGCGTATGAGTCATGTCTGCTCTCTGGGTGAACTTTGTACTTGACTATACTATACCGGGGTATGCTACAAGCATAAGGGATCTTCAAGGAGCACCTTGGGCCAGCCTTGTAACATTCCTTTAATTCGCCTTGCGTAGGCTCGGTTGCTTGGCGACACTTTCCCAACCTGGTTAACCGTACATGACATATTCGCATTAAGACTGGCCGCAAGAACAGGACGGGAATTTGCTTCGGCTCATGCTGGCCTCGTGGATGTTCTGGAATAATGAAAAGGCGTCTCCAATTCGCAAAAAACAGCACATGCCGGCTACTTGTGGTCTGTTCTGCCCTTGCTCTCGGCCCA
>JBAUYE010000377.1:0-1985 GCA_049584615.1 Candidatus Sulfotelmatobacter sp. | reverse complement strand
ATTTATTTTTCCATCGATCTCGGAGATCTCGCTGTCGGGCATGGGCGTGTCGGCGGGCGTTTTCTCGAGATGCGGCGTGGAGCCATCGGCGGGGATGACCAGAGCGAGTTTGTTGCGCAGGCTAAAGGCAAGGAGGCGGAAGGGAGCGACCTCGCTGGTGGTGTCCATCCAGACTTCATCGTTTCCCATCGGCAGCATGGTGATGACGTGATCGAACTGGGATGGCGAAGGCACATCGGGATCGAGCTTGCGGGTGGAATTGATCAGGACAGAAGACGCATGCATGCCTTCGGCTTCGAGCAGGGAAGCCAGCAGAGTGTGCTTGTCTTTGCAATCGCCGTACTGGTCGTGGAGGACATCGGCGGCGGAGTGAGGCTGGTAGCGGCCTAAGCCCAGCGACAGGCTAACGTAGCGGAAATTCTTGGCGACGTAATCGTAGAGGCCCTCGACCTTGTCCATCTGCGTGTTGAGGCCTTTGGTGAGTTCGTCAGCTTTGGCGCGAACTTCGGGCGAGGGGGCGCGGCGGTCTTTTTCCAGGCTGGCATACCAGCGGCCGATCTGTTCCCAACTGACGAAGGTGGTCAGCTGCACGTCGGGGCGATCGTCGTCGGGTTTCTTCTTTTTCTTTTCTTTATCTTTGTCCTTGGAGTCGTCTTCGCGCACCAGGTGAGAACTGGTCCAGTGGTAGATGCGGCGGCCGTTTTCCTCGGTGACCTTGGGATCCATGCCCGGTTTGCTCTTCAACTTGAGAGGACGGTCGGCGGGGACATCGACGTCGAGTTCTTCGTCGAGCATGATGCTGATTTTGTCGAAATCGTAGTCAGCCCAGAACTGGCCGGCGGCAAGCGGCGTGTGAATTACCGTGACCATGTCGTATTCGAGCACTTCCCCGGGACGCAGGCCGGGCACGGTGATGTGCTTCTGGCGGTAGTCGGTGTAGACGGGCGCTTCGCGCTCGACGGGGGCGCTGAGGTCCTGCACGGCGTCGTCGCCGGCCTTCACCACGGTGCCGTCGGCTTTGATTACGCGGACGTAGACAATCTCGACGCGTTCGTTGGCGGAGTTGTAGCCTACCTGAATTTCGCCCCACTGCTGAACTCCGGCCTCGCTCTGCACGCGGATGCGGGCGATGGTTTCCCTGCGGCCCGTGCCGTCACTCTCGAAGCGATAGCGGGAGTGGTACTGCTCGACGACGAAGGCCTCCTGGGAATAGTCGTGCTTGGGGGATTCCGTGGTCGCTTTCGGGGAAGCAGCCGGGGTCGTGGGAGTTTTGGCTGATTGGGCTGGGGCGGCTGAGGGTACGGCCAGGGTGCAGGAAAGAACGAGCGAGAGAAAGATACTGCGCATAGGGTAATAGTAAAGCCTGCGGCGTTTGTATCCCAAGGCAGAAGTGGGGCAGCCTGGACTCGGGGGTTGATCGGCAGGCGTTGTATCGGCTGCGGGACGGCACTTTGTTCGGCACTTTGTTTGGCACTTTGGTCACCGATGTATGCGGTTACTGTGCGGGAAATCTGTGATCGAGATCACATTTCGTTGTTCGGGGGGTGCAAAACCGTAGTAAAATCCCCGCTCAGATGGTCTTGCCTGGCCACGAAGCCGGGCAGCGTGACGCATAATGTGCTTGCGCCACGATCTTTCCGCGGAGGTTTTTTGGGCATGGAAGATCGGGCTTCTGACATTTCTTCTTCGGTTTCTCAGCAATCGATTTCGCAGGCAGCCGCCAGCGGTAAACATCGCGAAGGCCGCGGGGCCTGGGTGCTGACCGCCTACGGTATTTCTGGGCTGGCTCTTTTCGGGCTTCTCGCTTATTTCTTTTCGAACTTTATTGCTCGCTAGTTAAACCAGCATCGAGCTTCGCTCGATGGACAGCCGAGGGCGGCTGTCCCCACATGAGCACGCTCTCGCCGAGAATCCACGAACTCTGCGACTGCCGACGAACGTGCTACAATGAGCGGCCTTAGGAACTGCTGCTTCGCCAGGAACCC
>JBAUYE010000376.1:0-13726 GCA_049584615.1 Candidatus Sulfotelmatobacter sp. | reverse complement strand
GGAGATTTTCTGTTTGTGTCTGGGACCAGCGCGCGCCGTGCCGATAACACGATTGCCGGCGCTGATGTCGATCGATTGGGGACGACGCAGCTCGACATCCGGGTACAGACGCGCGCGGTGATCGAGAATATCCGCGACATTCTGCAGAGTGTGGGAGCGCAACTGCAGGATGTTGTGGAGGTTTCCACGTATCTGGTCAACATGAATGATTTCGGCGGCTACAACGAAGTGTACGGAGAATTTTTCGGATACGATGGCCCGGCGCGAACGACCGTGGCCGTGCATCAGTTGCCGCATCCGCACTTGCTGATTGAGATCACGGCCAGGGCTTACAAGCCGGTGAAATAGGAGGCGTAATGGCATCCATCAAAAATCTGAAGGCCTTCAACTTTCAGGGCTGGATCGAAGCGAACAAAGAGAAGCTGAAACCTCCGGTTGGAAACGCGCAGGTGTGGGAAGACGGCGAGATGATGGTGACGGTGGTGGGAGGGCCGAACCAGCGGCGCGACTATCACGACGATCCCACGGAAGAGTTCTTCTACCAGTTAAAGGGGAACATTTCTTTGCGCATCATGGAGACGCCGGGCAAGCCGCCGCTCGAAGTGCCCATCAAAGAAGGCGACATTTTTCTTTTGCCGAAACACATGCGCCATTCACCGCAACGGCCGGCTGACACTATCGGAGTGGTGGTTGAAGTGCCGCGCCCCGAGGGCTCTCTGGATGCCTTCGAGTGGTACTGCCCGAACTGCCATCAGTTAATCTATCGCGCGGAAGTCAAGCTGAAAAGCATCGTCAAAGATTTGCCGCCGCTATTCGAACAGTTCTATTCGAACGAAGACCGGCGCAGGTGCAAGCATTGCGGCACGATTCATCCCGGCAAATAAAGCATGCCAGTCATCGACATTCATAATCATTTTTTCCCCGATTCGTGGCCCGACCTGGCGGCGCGCTACGGCACGCCGAACTGGCCGTGGATCAAGCACACCGAACCTGGAAAAGCCGACATCATGGTCGGAGACCGATTCTTCCGGCATATTTATTCGGCATGCTGGGATCCGGACGTGCGACTGCAGGAGATGGATCGGGACGGCGTTGATGTGCAGGTCTTGTCCGCCACGCCGGTGCTGTTCGCGTATGAGCGCCCGGTAGAACACGCGCTGGATTGTGCGCGGTTGTTCAATGATGCGGCGCTCGAGCTTTGCAGCCGGGGGAAAGGCCGGTTGAAGTCGCTTTGCCAGGTGCCTCTACAAGATGTTGATGCGGCCTGCGAAGAGCTTAGCCGGTGCATGCGAGCCGGACACCTGGGCGTGCAGATTGGAAACCACGTTGGCAACAAGAATCTGGATGACCGCGGGATTGTGACTTTCCTGCAGCACTGCGCGGATGAGGGTGCAGCCGTGCTCGTGCATCCCTGGGAAATGTTTGGCCAGGAGCGCATGCCGAAATACATGATGCCGTGGACGGTCGGCATGCCGGCGGAGACGCAGTTGTCGGTGGTGGCGATGATTTTGAGTGGAGCGTTTGACCGGCTGCCGGGCACGCTTCAGATTTGTTTCGCGCACGGCGGCGGGAGCTTCGCCTTCTTACTGGGCCGGCTGGAAAATGCGTGGCATCATCATCCGGTTGCGCGCGGGGAAAGTGAACATCCGCCCAGCTATTATCTCAACCGTTTGTTCGTCGACTCCGCAGTGTTTGATCAACGGGCGTTGCAGTTTCTGGTGGGGACGATGGGAGCGGATCGAGTCATGCTCGGCTCCGACTATCCGTTTCCGCTGGGGGAGGAACGGGTCGGGTCGCTCGTCAGCCAAAGTAATCTAGCGCGGGACGCCAAAGCAAAAATCCTGGGCGGAAATGCGGAGCAATTCCTTGGACTTAAAGTTGAGTCGCCAAAAGCCCCGTCTGGCGCGGTTGCAGGGTCATATTCGCTTGCATCTGAGCCTGGACAGCTTACCTACAGCTCGTATTTGAAGGTTCCGGAATTGCTTGAGTTGCAGAAGCCGCAATCTGTGCCGCCGCACCACGATGAGTTGCTCTTTATTCTTGTGCACCAGACTTACGAGCTTTGGTTCAAGGAGTTGCTGCACGACCTGGATGCCGTGGTCGCTAATTTGCAAAAAGCCAGCTTGTCGCCCCAATCGCATGATGAAGTGTATGAGGCGGCGCGGCTGTTGCGGCGCTGCACCGAGATCACGCGGGTACTGGTGGAGCAGTTCACGATTCTCGAAACGATGCTGCCTACACATTTTCTTGCGTTTCGCGGCCTGCTCGAGCCCGCGAGTGGATTCCAGTCTGAGCAGTTTCGGGAAATCGAATTTCTGTGCGGGTTGAAAGACGAGAAAATGCTTAGATATCACCGGCCCACTCCGGAGGCTTACGCGAGCCTGAAGCGCCGGCTGGAGGCGCCTTCGCTGCGCGACGTATTCTTCGGCGCTTTGCAGGCGATGGGTAAGCTTCTGCCGGCGGGTGAGGGTGCGAACGAGAGTGAGCGATTCGAAGCGCGGGCTCGCGCAGTCCACGAACTCTACAAGGATGAACACCATCACCGCGACTGGATTGATGTGTGCGAACGTCTGACCGAGTTCGACGAACTGGTCGTGAGCTGGCGATTGCGCCACATTCAACTGGTGGAGCGAATTATCGGCATCCGCATGGGCACTGGGGGAAGCACGGGAGCCTCATACCTGAAACTGACACTCGACAAGAAATTCTTTCCCGAATTGTGGGAGGCGAGAACGTTGTTGACTGAGTAAGAAGTTGTTCGCTTCAGCGTAGTCTGTTGAAGGGAATATTCGTCGCACCTCTCAGATGAAGGCCGCACCTGACAAAGTCACGCTGATCGGCGCCGGACTGAACGGTCCCCTTCTGGCTATTCTTTTGGCGAAAAGGGGATTCGCAGTCGAGATTTATGAACGGCGTCCTGACATGCGGCGCGTGCAGATGAGCGCGGGACGGTCGATTAATCTCGCGCTTTCGACCCGCGGCATTCACGCATTGCAGCAAGCCAGGCTGTGGGAGCGGATGCGTGGCATCATTATCCCGATGAAAGGGCGGATGATGCATTCGACCGCTGGCGAACTGACGTTCCAGCCCTACGGGAAAGATGAAGCGGAAGTCATCGACTCGATTTCACGGGCGGAGCTGAACATCGCGGTTATCAACGCGGCAGAGGAACACGGGGCAACGATTCACTTCAATCAGCGCTGCACGGGATACGACTTGAAGACTGGCGCGACACGACTGCGCGACGAAGAAACGGGCGAAGAGACAACGCGGGCGACGGAGCTTGTGATCGGATGCGATGGTTCGGCGTCGGCGATTCGGGCTGAGATGCTCAAGCTGAGCCGGTTTAATTTTTCGCAACAGTATCTCGACTACGGATACAAGGAGCTAACGATTCCGGCCGGGCCCAAGGGTGAGCATTTGCTCGAGACGCACGCACTGCACATCTGGCCGAGGGGCAACCACATGATGATTGCCTTGCCCAACATCGACGGCACGTTTGCCTGCATTCTGTTTCTGCCGTTTGAAGGCGCGGACAGCTTTGCCGGCCTGATCACGCGGGCGCAGGTGATCCAGTTTTTCGAGTCTCGCTTCCCGGATGCAGTTCCGCTGATGCCGCAACTGGCCGACAATTACTTCGCGAATCCGACCGGCGCGATGGTTACCATCAAGTGCTCTCCGTGGCATGTGGAAGGAAGAGCGCTGCTTCTCGGAGACGCGGTTCACGCCATCGTTCCGTTCTTCGGCCAGGGAATAAACTGCGGGTTCGAAGACTGCACTTGTCTGGTTGAGTTGCTCGATCAGCACGGCGCAAACTGGACGCGCGTTTTCCCCGAGTTCGAGAAACAGCGCAAAGTGAATACGGACGCGATTGCCGACATGGCGATTGAGAATTTTACGGAAATGAGGGATCGGGTTGCGGACGCGCGATTCCTGTTGCGAAAGAAAGTGGAGCTGGCGCTGGAGGCAAAGTATCCCCAACTTTTCGTGCCGAAATACGCCATGGTGACATTCCATCGCATTCCCTACTCGGTTGCTCTGGCACGGGGCACAGTTCAGGACCGAATGCTGGGGGAGCTGTGTGAATCCATCGATCGGGTGGAGGATCTCGATTGGGACCGAGCAGATCAGCTGATTCGCCGCGATCTTACTCCGCTGGAGATTCGGCAGTGAGCGACCGCGAGCATCAGCCGAAGTTCGAATCCGGCGAAGATTTTGCGATTGCGATGGATGAACGCGATCCATTGAAAGAATTCGGAGAGCGCTTCTTTCTTCCCAGCACTCCAGGCCGCGAATGCATTTATCTTTGCGGGCACTCGCTTGGACTGCAGCCCAAGACCGCGGCGGCATATATCGAGCAGGAACTGAGCGAATGGGCGCGGCTTGGCGTCGAGGGACATTTCCACGCGAAGAACCCATGGATGCCTTACCACCGGCTGCTGACCGAGCAGACCGCCGAGTTGGTGGGAGCGAATCCTGCCGAAGTTGTGGTCATGAATTCGCTCACCGTGAATCTTCACCTGATGATGGTTTCGTTTTACCGGCCGACGCGAGAGAGACACAAGATTGTCGTGGAGTGCGGAGCTTTCCCGTCGGACCAGTACGCTGTGCAGTCGCAGATTCGTTTCCATGGCTTTGACCCGGCGACGTCGCTGATTGAGTTGACCCCACGGCCCGGCGAGCCCTGCCTTCGCGATGAAGACATTGAATCTGTGATCGAGCGCGAAGGGGATGCCATCGCGCTGATTATGTTGGGAGGAGTAAATTATTCCACCGGTCAAGCCTTTGACATGGCCCACATCGCGGAATTGGGCAGGGCACGGGGCTGCGTGGTTGGTTTTGATCTGGCGCACGCGGCGGGAAATTTGGAGTTGAGACTTCATGAGTGGGGCCCGGACTTTGCAGTGTGGTGCAGCTACAAGTATTTGAATGGCGGACCGGGCTGTGTTGCGGGTTGTTTTGTTCACGAGCGGCATGGGCTTGATAGGGATCTGCCTCGCTTTGCAGGCTGGTGGGGGCATGACGAAGAGTCGCGGTTCGAGATGGGGCCTGACTTTCGCGCGATGCCAGGCGCCGATGGCTGGCAGTTGAGCAATCCGTCGATCGTCAGCCTCGCCGTCTTGCGTGCCTCGATGGCCATCTTCCGCGAAGCGGGGATGGAACGCTTGCGGGCGAAGAGTGTGTCGCTGACCGGGTACTTGGAGTTCCTGCTGAGTCAAGAGGCGACTCCGGCTTTTTCAATCATCACGCCGCATGAAGAGAACCGGCGGGGCGCGCAGATGTCGATCCGGATTTCACGCAACGGGCGGGCTCTGTGCAAAAGGCTGGCCCAGGAGGGGATCGTGGGCGACTGGCGAGAACCCGACGTTTTCCGGGTTGCACCAGTGCCGCTTTACAACTCCTATCACGATGTTTTCCGGTTTGCCCGGCGATTTGCAGCTGCGATTGGGTAGAGTTTGGGTTACACGTTCGGTCACGTCCGTATTACTTCAGTAACACGCACACCAACCTAACCCCGCCATACACTCTTAGCGTGGGTCTCATTTCGGTGCGAAAACCCGGCAAGTGGACGGGAATCGTGTGCGCGGTGGTGTGCGTTCACGTATTAGTGTCTCTGTTCGTGCCACGCAGCGTTGGATTGACCGCCTTCGGCGATCTGATGCAGTCTGCTCTGCTTTTCTGCGCAATGGTCGCAATCCTCTCGAACCTCAAGACAAGCTATAGAAAGGCCAAGCTTTTCTGGGCGCTTATGGCGCTCGGTTGCGGGATGTGGCTATGCACGCAAGTTTTATGGACTTACTTTGAGGTCTTCCTGCGGCAAGAGGTGCCGAACCCGTTTGTCGGAGACGTAGTTCTATTCCTGCATGTGGTTCCCATGATGGCAGCCCTGGTGGTGCAGCCGCAAGTTCAGCGGAAAGACCATTCTCTGCGGCTGGTGTCGCTCGACTTTTTTCTGCTGCTCACCTGGTGGCTCTATCTTTATTTATTTATTGTGATCCCGTGGCAGTACGTTTCGCCGAACGAAGCGGTTTATGGCCACAGCTTCGATGTACTCTACGTATGCGAACAGATCGTTCTGATTGTGGGCGTAGGCCTGGTTTGGAAGCGCAGTCACGGGTCTTGGCGACTAGTCTACCGGCAACTGTTTGTCGCTGCCTTGTTTTACAGTGTGGGCTCGCTTCTGGCGGGTGTAGCGATCGACTATCACCAGTACTACACGGGCAGCCTTTTTGATGTTCCGCTGGTGGCTGCGATGGCGTGGTTCGCATCCGTGGGGTTTATTGCCCGGGGATCGTCATCCGACCAGCCCACGGACCGGGAGCCGCGCCACGACCACGGCATGTGGACCGCGCGCCTGGCGATGATCGCGGTTTTCTCCACGCCGCTTATGGTGGCATGGGCTGAGTTTGGAGGGGGGGCGCCACCGCGAGTTCGATCTTATAGGGTTTTCCTGACCGTATCGGCGATGGTCTTCATGGGTGCACTGGTGTTTGCGAAGCAGCACTATATGGACCGCGAATTGCTTCATCTGTTGCGACTGTCGCGGGAAAATCTCGACGAGACGTGCAAGCTGAAGGACGAGTTGGAGAGCAAGGAACAGTCACTGCGGTGGCATAGTCTGGAATTGCAGCGCAAGAATCTTGAGCTGCAGGAGATTTCCTTTACTGATCCGCTGACCGGAGTGTGGAACAGGCGCTATCTCGAAGAAATTCTTACGGCAGAAGCCGGGCAGGTTCTTCGAAATTACGAAAGAGCCCGGGGCAGCGATATTCGAAAGCTGGATCATCGCGATCTGGTCTTCATCATGGTGGATGTGGACTTTTTCAAAGAAGTAAACGATCGTCATGGCCATCCTGCCGGCGATCGACTGCTGCAGCGAGTCGCGGAGCGTCTGAGCGGTGTGGTCCGCAAGTCGGACGTGCTGGTGCGCTGGGGCGGAGAAGAATTCCTGATTATGTCGCGATCGGCGGATCCGTCGGGTACGCCAGCCTTCTGCGAACGCGTTCTGGAGATCATGTCATCAGAAGCGTTTGATCTTGGACACGGAGTTCGGGTACGGAAGACCTGCTCCGTAGGATGGGCTCCCTTTCCCTGGAGCCGTGGAGCCTACGAGGCGGTTTGCGCGGAAGAGATTATTGAACTCGCGGACACGGCGCTCTATCGCGCCAAGGCCGGAGGGCGGAATCAGGGCGTAGGAATTTTGCCCGGCGATGGCGCGGCTTCGACTCCGCACGCGATTACGCTGCAGGCTCTGCAAAAAGATAACGGGGTACTGACGCGAACTGTGCGAGTACAGAGTGGCGGCGCTAGAGAACAGACTATCGTCGTGGATCTGATACCCACCGAACACCGCGACGTCTGATTCTTTCCGATTGTTCGATTCCTATTTGTGAATTGCACTTCTTCGAGGCGATGCCGCTTGACCTCTGACTCTGCGTTGAATACAGTGGGAAGCCGTTATTTTGCGAGGTACGCGCAACGATGAATTCAAAAGCTCCTTCCCGCAAGACGGGTCTGCGCCAGAAGGCGCAGCTCATGTCGGCATCAGAAATCGAACGCACGCTGGTGCGACTGGCGTATGAGATTGTCGAAAAAAACGGCGGCATCGAAGGTTTGGGATTAGTCGGGATTCGACGGCGTGGTGTCCCGATCGCGGAGCGACTGGGCAAGATCATTACGCGCATCGAGAATGCCAAAGTCCCGGTCGGCACGTTGGATATCACTTTCTATCGCGACGATCTTTCAACGCTCGGACCCAAACCGGTGGTGCAGGAAAAAGAGATTGGGTTCTCGATTGAGGATAAGAACATCGTGCTGGTCGATGATGTTCTTTTTACCGGGCGCACGACGCGGGCCGCGCTGGACGCGCTGTTTTCGCACGGCAGACCTCGACGGGTGCAGTTGTGCGTGCTGATCGACCGCGGACATCGCGAGTTGCCCGTCGAGGCCAGCTTTGTGGGCCGCAATGTTCAGACCACCATGAACGAGGTGATCGAGGTGAAGTTGACCGAGGTTGATAACGCGGAGAAGGTTCTGCTGATGGAAAAGTAGCAGCGGCGGGCTGTGCGGGGGGAAAGGACGGCGGTGAATCCGCCGTCCTTTTTGTTGAAGCGATAAGCTACACCAACTTGGTGCAGATCGCCTTGGTTTGCGTGTAATTGTTTAGAACATCGTGCCCCATCTCGCGGCCCCATCCGGATTGTTTGTATCCACCGAAGGGGAGAGACGCGTCGAAGATGTTGTAGCAGTTGATCCACACCGTACCGGCGCGCAGAAGTTCGGCGGTGCGGTGGGCCTTGCTGATGTCCCGCGTCCAGACGGCGGCAGCCAGGCCATATTCGCTGTTGTTGGCGCGCGGCATGAGTTCCTCGGGATCGTCGAACGGCATTGCCGTTACCACGGGCCCGAAGATTTCTTCCCGCACCACCTTCATGTCTTCGCGAGTGTTCACGAGAACAGTTGGCTCCACGAAATAACCTTTGTCACCTTTCTTGTGGCCACCAGTGACCGCTTTGGCGCCTTCCGAGAAGCCGGCCTCGAGATAACCGCAGACGCGGCTTAACTGTTCTTCGGAGACGAGTGGTCCCATGCTTGTCTCGGGATCGAGACCGGAGCCGACATTGATTTTCTTCGCCTGCTCGGCGATCCCTTCGACAACGCGGTCAAAGATCGGCTTCTCAATGTAGAGACGCGATCCGGCGCAGCAACACTGACCGTGATTGAAGAAGATCGCGCTCGCGGCCCCAGGGATTGCTGCATCGAGATCAGCATCCTTGTAAACGACGTTGGGAGATTTGCCGCCGAGCTCGAGCGACACTTTCTTCAAGTTGCCGGTCGCGGCGTGGACGATCAGCTTCCCAACTTCGGTGGAACCGGTGAACGCTATCTTGTCCACGTCGGGATGAGCAGCCAGTGCGGCGCCTGCCGTCTCGCCGTAGCCAGGCACGATGTTGACCACCCCTTCAGGGAAGCCAGCTTCCGCGATCAGTTCGCCAAGACGCAGCGCCGAAAGCGGCGTTTGTTCTGCCGGCTTCAACACCACGGTGCAGCCGCAAGCGAGAGCTGGGCCCAGCTTCCACGCGGCCATCAGCAGAGGGAAATTCCAGGGAATGATTTGGCCTGCGACTCCGACGGGCTCGCGCAACGTATAGGCGAGATACTTCGCTCCCGGCGTGTATGGGACCGAGATCGGAATCGTGTTGCCCTCGATCTTCGTGGTCCATCCCGCCATGTAGCGGAACAAATCGACGGCCAGCGGGACATCAGCGGCGCGCGCGATGGTGAGAGGCTTGCCGTTGTCGAGGCTCTCGAGGTATGCGAACTCTTCGGTGTGCTGCTCCAATAAGTCGGCCAGCTTCCAGATCAGGCGTCCGCGTTCGGAAGAGGTCAATCGACGCCACGGGCCCTGGTCGAAGGCTTTACGCGCGGCCTTCACGGCTTGTTCAATATCTTCACGATCGCCCTCCGCGACCTGTGCCAGAACTTCGCCGGTGGAAGGATTGTAGGTAGGAAAAGTCTTGCCAGAGATGGAGCTTACCCACTGGCCATTGATCAACATTTTGCGCGGCTTCTCGAGGAACTCCGCGACCTTGGGATGAATCTGTGGTGACACTGCGATACCCATATTTCCTCCTTAGATCAGCACGTAGATCGAACATGAATTGGCATGACGCGATGCCAAAGATGCCGGGCGGAGAAGAATTACGGAAGTATGCTAGTCCCGAGACGGAACAAAAGCAATTCCGATCCGAGATCACTCGCCGTAGATCGTCTCCGTCTCCGTAGATCATTCGCCGTACGGAACCCAGATATTCTTTACCTGAGTGGCATGATCGAGAAACCAGCGCCCTTCAGCCAGCTTTGGATTGAACCAGTCGATGGCCCGGCCCTCGTTGGTCCAGACCTGCTTTAGATTGCCGACCGACATGGCTTTTGCGGCAGTGGCGCTGGCTTCGTCGCCGAAGGACCAGACGGCGTCGACATCGTCGTGCTCGGCAAGAGTTTTCAGAAGGTGCGACGCGTATCCCGTGACGATGTTCACCACGCCGCCGGGCAGATCGCTGGTGTCGAAGAGTTGATAGAGGTCGGCGGTGATGAGCGGGTATGCTGCGGACGGGACTGCGATCACGGTATTGCCCATCGCGACGGCCGGTAGGACGAGCGAAAGAAAACCGAGCAGTGGCGCCTCTGTGGGGCAGACGATGCCAATGGTTCCCAACGGTTCGTTCATGGCGATTGCGATATTGCGGAACGGAGGATTGTGGACCGCTCCGTCGAACTTGTCGGCCCAGGCTGCGTAAGAAAAAATGCGTTCGATACTAAGATCGAGTTCTGTCGTGGATTGCTTCGCGCCGACGACCGCGGTCAAACCGCGGATAATTTCATCGCGGCGTTGGGAAAGATTCTCGGCGCAGTAGTAAAGAACCTGCGCGCGGTTGTGCGCCGTGGCTTTCGCCCATGACTCCGCCTTGCGGGCCGCCTCGACCGCGTTGCGAATGTCTTTGCGGTTGCCGAGCGAGGCCTCGCCCAACAAACGTCCCTCGGCGGAACGCACCTCAATGCTGTAGCCAGAATCTGGACGCGTCTGCTTGCCGCCAATGTAGAGCTTGATGGTGCGATCGATGGCGGGAGTGCCGGCCGCCGGCTCTTGTTCTGCGGGCGGAGGGGTGAGTTGTTGGGCGGCGGGCAATTTGGGAGCATTCTTGAACCATGACGGCTGCAGATATTCCAGCAGGCCTTCCTTGCCGCCTTCACGCCCGTATCCGCTCTCACGGTAGCCGCCGAAACCGCAGGAAGCGTCAAAAAGGTTCGTGCAGTTCACCCAGACCACGCCGGCTTTCAGTTGCGCAGCCACATGCAACGCAACATTGATGTTCTCGCTCCAAATGCACGCAGCCAGTCCGTAGACTGTGTTGTTAGCCAGTTCGACCGCTTCTTTCGGAGTGCGGAATGTCATCGCGGCGAGCACAGGTCCGAAGATCTCCTGCTGCGCGACGATTGACGTGGGATGCACATTGCTCAGCAGCGTGGGCGGATAATAAAAACCGCGCTCCGGTAAGGCGACCTGCGGCTGCCAGCAGGTTGCGCCTTCGGCGATTCCCTGGCCAACCAGGCGCTCGATGCGATCCAATTGCACGCGTGCGACGATCGCACCGATGTCGATTGCTTTGTCCAGAGGAAGGCCGATGCGCAGCGTGCTCATGCGGTCCCGGATCTTCGCGATCAAATTCTCAGCAATGCTTTCCTGCATCAACAGGCGCGAGCCCGCGCAGCACACCTGCCCTTGATTGAACCAGATTCCGTCTACTAATCCCTCGACGGCGCTATCAAGGTCAGCATCGTCAAAGATGATGAACGGAGATTTCCCCCCCAACTCAAGCGACAGGCGCTTGGAAGTCGCGGCCGTGGCGCTGCGAATCGCGCGGCCGACTTCGGTGGAGCCGGTGAACGCAATTTTATCCACGTCGGGATGTTTGACCAGGGCCTCGCCGGTCGAGCCGTCCCCGGTGACGATGTTGACGACTCCGGCGGGCAATCCCGCCTCCTGACAAAGTTCAGCGAAAGCGAGCGCAGTCAGAGGAGTGAATTCCGCGGGCTTCAACACGACCGTGTTTCCGGTGGCGAGGGCGGGAGCAATTTTCCATGCCGCCATCAGCAAAGGAAAATTCCAGGGGATGATCTGCCCCACGACGCCGCAAGGTTCGTACTCGGGAAATTCCTGATCGAGAAGTTGCGCCCAGCCGGCATGATAGTAGAAATGGCGCGCTACGAGCGGGATGTCGATGTCACGGCTCTCGCGGATGGGCTTGCCGTTGTCCATGGTTTCCAGAACGGCGAGAAGACGCGAGTGTTTCTGCACCAGCCGCGCCAGGGCATAGAGGTAACGCGCCCGGATGTGCGGAGTGAGTGCTTGCCATTTCGGAAATGCCGCACGCGCAGCCTGCACGGCGGAGTCAATGTCGGCCGATGAACCTTGAGCGACAGAAGCTAATTTCTCGCCATTGGAAGGATCGATCGTCTCGAAATATTCTCCAGTGGCTGGCGCCTGCCACATACCGTTGATGAAATGCCCGAAACGATGGCCGTGGCGCTCCAGCCAGGCTTGCGCCTCTTTGGGATCTTCGGGAGCGGGACCATACTCCATCGTGAGAAATTTTTCAGCAATGCTCATTTTTCGATCGACTCGATTCCACTTTTTTCAAAGCAACAGCACCTGGTACCTACGCCATGGGATGACGATATTCCGCCGAATAACGTCCGGTCGCGTGATGTTCCAGTTGCCGCTCGATGTCTCCCAACAATCCACTCGCGCCAAAGCGAAACAGCTCGGCGCGCATCCACGACTGCCCGAGTTCTTCTTTCATCATGGCCAGCCAGTCAGTCGACTGCTTGGCAGTGCGGATGCCGCCGGCCGCTTTGAATCCCACAGCCATGCCGGTTTGCTGAGCGTGCTCGCGGATGGCACGAGCCATCACCAAGCCTACCGGCAGCGTGGCGTTGGTAGGTTCTTTGCCAGTCGAGGTCTTGATGAAATCGGCTCCCGCCATCATGGCTACGAAACTGGCGCGCGCCACGTTGCGCAGAGTGAGCAGGTCGCCCGCGCCGAGGATAACTTTCATGTGAGCAGCGCCGCAGGCTTGTTTGAAGGCCGCAATTTCGTCATACAGCGCCTGCCATCGTCCCCCAAACACGAGGGCACGAGTGATCACGACGTCGATCTCGTGTGCGCCAGCCTCGACTGAACGGCGAATTTCCGCGACCCGCTCAGCCAGCGGCGATAGGCCGGCGGGGAAGCCGGTGGAAACGGCGGCGACGCGGATGCCGCTGCCTTCCAGAGCGTGCACCGCGGTTTCGACGAAGACGTGATAGACGCAGACGGCGGCGACCTTCACGTCGAGTTCTTCGATTTCAAGCTTGCGAACGAGATCCTGCTGCAGTGGCTGCCGCGCTTTCGCGCACAGGCGGCGCACGCGATCGTCAGTATCGTCGCCAGAAAGTGTGGTCAGGTCCATGCAGGAGATTGCTCGCAGAAGCCACGCCGCCTGCCATTCCTTCTTCACTGTCCGCCGCGCTACCTGGCTCTGGGCGCGGCGTTCCACCGCGCTGGTGTTCACACGAACTTCCTGGAGCCAATTCAGGTCGAGAGGAATTCCGGAGTTTGGCTGGAGAGGCCGTCCTCCGAGAATCGCGATGGAAGATTCCGCATTGGGCCGGTGGAGATCAGTCTTATGCGCCATCTCTTGAGCTGCTCCGGGATGGTTGTGATCCAGCGGCACGGGAATTCGCCTTGGTTCGCGGAACGGGAATAGAGCCACGAACGGGTCGTCGCGCTGTAATTGTACGGCAGGAAATCCTCCAATGCGAGTTCGCCGCGTACGGCTGGGGGAAGTTGGTGCGAACCTGCCCAAGAAGACCTGGCCAAGAAAAAGCCATGAACTGTTGGGCCAGGGTTTACAATGGCCCTCGCTTTCGCCGCGTTGCCGCGAAAGCTCTCCTCTATGCGCGAGAAGAAGCTGCACCCTGACGCAGCGGCAACGCTGCTGCGGTTCGCGACGAAAGTCATGAAGAACGCTTATGCGCCCTACTCGAAGTTCCGGGTTGGGGCCGCCATCCTACTTTCGAATGGAAAAATCTTTTCCGGTAGCAATGTCGAGAACGCCTCCTACGGAATGACCAACTGCGCCGAGCGCACAGCGATTTTTTCGGCGGTCGCTCAGCTTGGGCC
>JBAUYE010000375.1:0-6187 GCA_049584615.1 Candidatus Sulfotelmatobacter sp. | reverse complement strand
AGCTAAGATGGTGCGTCTCCGCCAAATTGCCGTTGCCGGACTGTTGACCGCGATCGCTTTGCTTTCCGGCTGCCGTCTCGATATGCACGTGCAGCCGCGGGAGAATCCGCTTTCGCGCAGCGACTTTTTTGCCGACCAGCGCTCCGAGCGGCCGCCGGTCGAAGGCACAGTCGCCCGGGGCGAACTGCACGAAGATACTTATTTCTATACTGGCAAGCTCGGCAACAATCCCGGCGACTACATGCCGTTTCCCGTGACTATGGAGGTTCTCGAACGCGGCCGCGAGCGCTACAACATTTATTGCTCTCCCTGTCACTCAGAGGTCGGCGACGGCAACGGCTTCATCCCGTCGCGCGGCTTCGCGCGCAAGCCGCCGTCGTACCACATCCCGCGGTTGCAGAAGGCTCCGCTGGGTTACTTCTACGACGTGATCACGAACGGCTTCGGCATCATGCCCGATTACGCGTCGCAGATTCCGCCGCGGGACCGCTGGAACATCGTGGCCTACATTCGCGCGCTGCAGTTGAGTCAGGACGCCACGCTGGCGGATGTGCCCAAGGGACAGACCGTGCCCTCAGAGCCTCCGAAGTTCCGCGGCCAGCCGGGCTCGGGCGCGACGCTGCCGCTGATTGAAACTGAAACTGCTTCACAAGGCGAGGAGAAAAAATGAGCGCCGCGACCACTCCCCATCTCGATCTGACGGCGCCTGCGGTGGTGAAGAAAATATCTCAGCGCTCGCTCGTGATCGGCGTTGTCTTCGCTGTGATCGCTTTAGTGTTGGCACTCAAACAGCCAGATGAGTTCTACCGGGCCTACCTGCTCGGCTTCATGTGCTGGCTGGGGGTCGCCCTCGGCTCGATGGCGATTCTCATGATCCGCCACCTGACCGGCGGCGGCTGGGGTACCGTGATTCGCCGCATTCTGGGCGCGGCCATGCGCACGCTCCCGCTTCTCTTCTTGCTTTTTATTCCCATCTTCTTTGGAATACACAGGCTCTACATTTGGGCGCAGCCCCTCAGTAAGATCGAAGATAAGCACCTCCGTGAGCACCTGGAACAGATCACGCAGAGTTATTTGACAGTGAACGGCTTCATCGTCCGCGCCGTGTTCTATTTTGTGGTATGGAATGTTCTGTCGTTCCTGCTCTCGATGTGGTCGAAGGAAACCGACAAACCGGGCGCTCCCGACAACAGCGGACGCTTCAAGGCAGTCAGCGGTCCCGGACTCATCCTCTACGGTTTCACCATCTCCTTCGCCGCCATCGACTGGATCATGTCGCTGGACCCCAGCTGGATCTCGACCATCTTCGGTTTAGTCATCCTCATCGGCGAAGTGCTCTCGGCCATGTGTTTTGCGGTGGTGGTCGAGCGCATCCTTTTCGACTACAAGCCCATGTCGGAGATGCTGAAGCCCGATTTTGTGCACGACCACGGCAAGTGGATGCTGGCCTTCCTCATGGTTTGGGCCTACTTCAACTTCTCGCAGTGGTTGATCATCTGGGCCGGCAATCTGCCTTCTGAAATTACTTTTTACCTCCGGCGCATCGATGGCGGCTGGGGATGGATTGGGCTGTTCCTTGCGGTGTTCGGGTTCGCGGTGCCTTTCGCCATGCTGCTCTCGCGCCCATTCAAGCGCAACATTCGCCGTCTGGTATGGCTCGCGGTCTGGCTGCTATTGATTCGCTACCTCGATCTGTTCTGGATCATCGAACCGAATTTTTCCAAAACGATCACTTTGACTCTGGCTGACATAGTTGTACCCGTCGCCATCGGAGGAATCTGGCTTTGGTATTTCTTCCGCAACCTGGGCTCGCTGCCGCTTCTGCCGGCTTATGACACTGACGCCCACGAAGTCCTGCAACCGGCATATGAAACGCATGTGTAACTAGAGATTGTGTAACGAGACAACCGACGAGAAATGAACGACCAGACCAAACACGAGAACACGGCCGGTCACGGCGGCTTCGAGCACCAGGACCTGCAGCCGAGGGGCATTTTTTATTTCCTCCTTGGCCTGGTGATGTTCCTGCTGCTTTCCGCCCTTGGCATCCGCGGAGTTTACGCATTTCTCGATCATCGCGAAAAGGCCGAGCAGCCTCCGGTAAACCCGCTGGTCACGAACGTTCCAACGGATACGCGCCACATCGCTCCCGGATATCCGCAGAGCGTGTTCCCCAACCCGAGGCTGGAGGAAAACGAGCGCGGTCAACTCAACGGAATCCTCTTACAGGAGGAAAACACTCTGTACAGCTATGGCTGGGTCGATGAAAAAGCCGGCACCGTCCGCATTCCAATCGAACGAGCCATGGATTTAATTGCGCAGCGCGGACTGCCCGTACGTCCACAAGGCGCAGTGGGCGAAACGGCTCCTGCCGGAATGGAATCAAGCAGGACCGGAACCACCGCGAAGGGTAAAAAGAAGTGAGCTTGTGAAGTGAGCCTAAAAAAGAACAATTCGATTTTTGCCGCGCGAGTTTGGCTCTTGCTGACGCTTTTGGCGTCTTGCGCGTGGGGGCAGATGAATAACGGCGTAATGTCTCCCCCGGCGAACACACTGCCTCCTAAGCTTCAGAACGTTGGCATCGAGCAACATTTGAATGCGCAGGTGCCGCCCGATCTCACCTTCCGCGACGAAACCGGTAAGACTGTGAAGTTGGGAGATTATTTCGGACGCAAGCCACTGATCCTCAATTTGGTTTATTACAACTGCACCATGCTGTGCGGAGAAGCTCTAGCCGGACTGGCCAGCGCCATGCGCCTGGTGAAGTTCGACGTAGGCAATGAATTCGATGTGGTCACGGTGAGCTTCGACCCACGTGAGACTCCCGAAATGGCCGCCGCCAAAAAGAAAGACTACGTGGGACGCTACGGCCGCGCCAACGCCGCCGCGGGCTGGCATTTTCTTACCGGCCAGCCGGATTCGATTAACGCCCTCACCAAAGCTGTCGGGTTCCAATATCAGTACGACGCCAGGACGAATCAGTACGCGCACGCGACGGCCATCATGGTGCTGACGCCGCAAGGCCGCATTTCGCGCTACTTCTATGGTGTGGATTTTCCGCCAAAAGATTTGCGCATGGGCTTAGTAGAGGCTTCACAAGACAAGATCGGCAACGCCGTGGATGCAGTGCTGCTTTTTTGCTACCACTACAATCCAGAGACCGGAAAATATGGCGCAATGGTGGCTAACATTTTGCGGCTGGCCGCGGGCGTCACGATTCTCGTCCTGGGCACGCTCTTTTTCATCCTGTGGAGGCTAGATCGTTCGGTAAGCAGAAGGACGGCGACGAAGACGAAGACTCGGTATGCTCAATAATTTTCCATTATGGCCGCAACAGGCCTCCACCATTGCGGGACATGTGGATGCGCTCTACATTTTTCTGCTCATCGTGTGCGGGATGATGGCCCTGCTCATCTTCATCTGCCTGGTCTACTTCGCCGCCCGCTTTCGCAACCGGCCTGGCGTTCGTGCCGAGCAAATCGAAGGCTCTACGCCGCTCGAAATCACCTGGAGCACGATTCCGTTCGTCATCTTCTTGGTTATTTTTGCCTGGGGCGCGGTCGTGTATTTCAAAGAACGCACCCCACCGGACGATGCCACGGAAGTTTATGTTGTGGCAAAGCAGTGGATGTGGAAGCTGGAGCATGCTGAAGGCCAGCGCGAAATCAACGAACTACACGTCCCCGTGGGACGCGACGTGAAACTAATCATGACTTCGCAGGATGTGATTCACAGCTTCTATATACCGGCGTTCCGCATCAAGCAGGACGTGCTGCCCGGCCGCTACACGGTGGAATGGTTCCGCGCCACCAAGCCCGGCACCTATCACCTGTTCTGCGCGGAGTATTGTGGCACCCAGCACTCCGGTATGGTCGGCGACATCGTGGTCATGGAACCGGCTCAATACGAAGCGTGGATGAATGGCGGCTCGACCGGCCCGCTCTCAGCGACAGGCGAGAAAATTTTCGCCGAGCTCGGCTGCTCCACGTGTCATCGCACAGACATGCAAGGCCGCGGCCCTAATCTGGAAGGAGTTTTTGGCAAGCCGGTTCAGCTCGAAGACGGCCGCACGGTTACTGCCGACGAAAATTATGTTCGCGAATGCATCCTCAACCCGGGCGCGAAGCGGGTCAAGGGATTCCAGCCCATCATGCCCACATTTCAAGGACTGGTGAGCGAAGAGCAGGTAAACGCCCTGGTCGCCTACATCAAGTCGATCTCGGCAACTAAGGGTGAGCCGGCCAGGGCCAGCGCCAGCACGGCCGCTCCTAAAGCCGAACCGAATGGAAGTCAGGTGCAATAATGCCAACCGCGATGCCTCAACCCGAACGCGAGAACTATTTGAACAAAGAGTACGGCGTCTGGTCCTGGTTGCTTACCACCGACCACAAACGCATCGCGCTTCTCTATCTCGTCTCCATCACGTTCTTCTTCTTTATCGGAGGCTTCTTCGCGCTGCTCATCCGCCTCGAGTTGCTCACTCCGGCGGGCGACCTGGTGCAGGCCGATACCTACAACAAGCTTTTCACCATGCACGGCATGGTGATGATTTTCTTCTTCCTGATTCCTTCCATCCCAGCGGTCCTTGGAAATTTTCTCGTGCCTATGATGATCGGGGCCAAGGATCTGGCTTTCCCCCGCATCAATCTGCTTAGCTGGTATCTCTACATCATCGGCGGCGTGATGATGCTGCACTGCATCCTGACCGGCGGCGTCGACACGGGATGGACGTTCTACGCTCCCTTCGCCACCAACTTCACCAACTCAAACTTTATTGAAGCCGCACTGGCAATCTTCGTCGCCGGATTCTCTTCCATCCTCACCGGACTGAACTTCGTAATCACTATCCATCGCATGCGCGCGCCCGGCATGACCTGGTCGCGCCTACCTCTGTTTATCTGGGCGCATTACGCCACCAGCATCATTCAGTTACTAGGAACGCCCGTTCTCGCCGTCACCATTGTGATGGTCGCAGCGGAACGCGTCCTGCACCTCGGCATCTTCGATCCCAAACTCGGTGGCGATCCTCTTCTCTTCCAGCATCTGTTCTGGTTCTATTCGCATCCCGCCGTTTACATCATGATTTTGCCGGCGATGGGCGTCGTCACCGAAATCATCGCCTGCTTCTCGCGCAAGCGCATCTTCGGCTATAGTTTCGTAGCTTTTTCCTCGATCGCAATCGCGGTCTTCGGCTTCCTGGTCTGGGCTCACCACATGTTTGTGGCCGGGATGTCGGTGTACGCGGCGCTGGTATTTTCTTTGCTTAGCTACGCGGTCGCAGTTCCGTCGGCCATCAAAGTTTTCAACTGGACGGCCACGCTCTACAAAGGTTCCATCCACTACGACGCGCCCATGTTGTACGCGTTCGGATTCCTCGGACTGTTCACCATCGGCGGCCTCACCGGACTATTCCTAGCGGCGCTCGGCATCGATGTCCACGTCACCGACACTTATTTCGTCGTCGCCCACTTCCACTACATCATGGTCGGAGGCGCGGTCATGGGCTATCTGGGAGGGATGCATTTCTGGTGGCCGAAAATTTCCGGCAAGTTGTATCCCGAAGGCTGGGCGCGCCTGGCCGCGCTGATCGTTTTCATCGGCTTCAATCTGACATTCTTCCCGCAATTCTTGCTTGGCTACATGGGCATGCCGCGGCGCTATTACGATTACAGCCACATGCCCGAATTTCAGGTGTTGAACGTGTTGTCGACCGCCGGCGCCACGGTCCTGGGCGTGGGATATTTGCTGCCTATGATTTATTTCCTCTGGTCGATGCGCTACGGCAAGCCGGCGTCCGACAATCCATGGAACGCAGCCGGACTCGAATGGAAAACCCCGTCGCCGCCGCCGACTTTCAACTTCGAGGAAGAGCCCGTCGTGACCTGGGAAGCCTACAACTACGACGAACTGGACGCACCGCGCGATGACGCTCCCCGCAAAGAGGAGGTCCCCGTTGCCCGATAGCACCGCCGTCGGCCTTCAGAACGAAGAGCAGCACAACCCGGCGCTCCTGCACCACTTCGCCGAGCCGCAGCAGCAGCGCGATGCCGCCAGCCTTGGCATGTGGGTCTTCCTGGCCACTGAAGTCATGTTTTTCGGCGGCCTCTTTTGCGCTTACCTGGTCTACCGTCGCTTGTACTTTGGAGACTTCGCCGCCGCCAGCAAAACTATCAGCATGGGCTACGGC
>JBAUYE010000374.1:0-3071 GCA_049584615.1 Candidatus Sulfotelmatobacter sp. | reverse complement strand
TTCTGACTTTGGTATACGGGCTGCACCGGAGGACCTTGCATCAAGCAACGGTGAATCGCGAAGTATGGGCGATGGGTCCAGTCAAATAAGCGAACCTCGATGCCCACTCCTGCGGAACCACGACCTGTGGAATCACGACGTGCGGAACCGCGAGCTCCGGAAATAAGACCCGCGAATCCAACCCTGGTCGCACGCATGTGCAAGAGCTTTTCCGCCGCCGAGCGCCCGTTCTCGCTCGACGTGGATTTCAGCGCCGCGCCGGGATTCAACATACTGTTCGGTCCTTCCGGATCGGGCAAAACTACGCTGCTCGACTGTGTAGCGGGTCTGGCTAGTCCGGATGCCGGGAGAATTGTCGTGGGTGAGCGAGTGTTGTTCGACGCGGACTCGCGCGTGAGCATTCCTGTGGCTAAACGCGGCGTGGGGTACGTCTTGCAGGATCTGGCACTATTCCCACACCTGACGGTCGAGCAGAACACGGAGTACGGTCTGGCCCATTTGCCGCGATCTGCGCGCCAGCAACTTGCCGCGGCGATGCTGCAGGAGTTCCGCATCGAGCACTTACGCCAACAGCGCCCTTCAGAGATCTCGGGCGGCGAGCGCCAGCGTGTGGCCCTGGCGCGAGCTCTGGTGACCGACCCATGCGTGCTGTTGCTCGATGAACCTTTGGCGGCTCTGGACGCCCCTACCAAATCGAAGATCATCGACGACCTTCGGCGATGGAATCAGGCGCATCGCATCCCGATTTTATATGTCACACACGCGCGCGAGGAAGTGCTGGCGCTCGGCGAACGCGTGCTGGTCATGGAAGAGGGCCGCATCATCGCGCAAGGCGCACCGCATGAGGTGCTGGGCGCTCCGCTGCAGGAAACCGTGGCCCAGTTGGCGGGTTTTGAAAACATTTTCGACGCCACAGTGGAATCGGTACACGAAGATCGCGGCACCATGCTTTGCCGAATCAGGACTTCCGGCTTGCCCGGCGGCCAAGAAGACAGATCCGTTCTTCTGGAGACGCCTTTGATCCGAGCGGAGCCAGGATCACAGCTGCGGGTGGGGATTCGCGCGGGCGACATTCTGCTGGCCGTCGCAAAGCCAGTCGGACTGAGCGCCCGCAACATCCTTGCCGGACGGCTGGTGTCCGTGGAACGGCGCGACATGATGATTTCCGCGCGCGTGGATTGCGGCGTCGAAATGGAAGTCCATCTGACGCTTGCGGCGCGTGACGCCCTGGACCTTGCCGTGGGCCGCGAGGTATGGCTGGTGATTAAAACTCACTCCTGTCATTTAATGCGGGGCTGACATATAATTCCGCTGCGCCCAGGCTGGCTGGGAGCGAAGGCGTCGCAGACCCACTGAGCCTCAGCTTGCAGTGCTCCCCCAACATCCATTGCCGGAGTCGTTTTTGCGATCTAGGTCTCAACCTCTGTCATTTAAGTGTGCCAGGCGCCGGCTCGCCTGGGTCGCTGCCATCTGGCTATGGGCCGAGATCGCCGCGGTGGGACAGCTGCCCGGTATCAATGCGGGTCCGGATTCTGCATTCGCACAAGTCGACTTCGCGCAAATATATCTCGAAACCGAAAACCGGCGCCTCAAGAACATTGAGCAGCTGAAGGCGCACGATAAAGAGCTGGTTGAGTCCGGTGCTGTGTCAGCACTCGATCTGGATGCCCCTAATGGCGCGATCGAGGAGTTCAATCGCGCTCGCACCTTATTGAAGGCGCAGAACTCGAAAGAGGCAATCAAGCATCTGCAAAAGGCGGTTACGGAGTATCCCAAGTTCGTTTCAGCCCACGTCGGTCTTGGGCTCGCCTATGTCGATCAGGAAGACCCAGGTCGCGCCAAGAGTGAATTCGAAGTGGCTGCCAAACTGGATGCCAAATATCCGGGATCGTTCCTGCACCTCGGTCGGCTGGCCTTGTCGCAGAACGATTTTCCAGCTGCGGAATCAGCGTTGGAGAAAGCTGCCGCCCTACATCCCAAGGACGTCGACATCCTCTCGGTTCTAGCGTACGCGGAAAATGGAACGCGGCAGTACCGGAGTACTTTAGAAACAGCTCGACGAGTGCATGCGCTCGACCACAAAGGAATGGCGAATGTGCACTACGTGGCTGCGTCCGCCGCCATGTCTTTGAACGATTTCGATACCATGGAGCACGAACTGAAATTCTTTCTGAGCGAGGACCCTACCAATGCTCTCGCTCCAGTCGCGCGCCAGAATCTGGCTGCCCTTGAGCACAATAAGGCTGTTCTCGCGGCACGCGCCGGCAATTCACTGTCGGCAACAACGGTATCCGTCTCGCAGACCCAACAAACTTTTCCCAACACTGACAGGTTGAAGGCGCAGCTCTCCACATTAGGCAATGAAACGGACAGTGCGACCTGCGACGACTGCGGTGCTCTGGCCGAAGCAGACGCTCCTAAGATCGGCGGCAGCAACGGGGCAGCCTCGGACGTGCCGCCGAGTACCGTCGGCCGCGCCGGAGGAGTATGGACAATTCACAAGAGCGTAGACGACGTGGCGCTGTTTTTCTCCGTCAGCAGCCATGGCCACATGGTGAACGATTTGGAAGCGTCGAACATTCAAATTCGCGACGACAACAAGCCTCCAGAAAGAATCGTGCAATTTGCCCCGCAGTCGAAACTTCCTTTGCGGCTGGCTCTGCTGGTTGACACCAGCGGTTCGGTGCACGACCGGTTCTCCTTCGAGAAGAGCGCTGCGACCAAGTTCGTGCAGAAGGTGGTGAGCAATCCTGACGACCTTGGGTTCATCGCAGGATTTGCCACCGAGCCCAGCGTGACCCAGGATTTCAGCGCGAACCCAGTCGAACTGGGAAAGGGGATTGACAATCTCTCCAACGGCGGCGGGACCGCGCTCTTTGACGCAGTCTCATTCGCGTGTAGAAAGCTGGGAGATTATCCCGATGATGAGCGGGTAGCGAGAGTTCTGGTGATCCTGAGCGACGGCGAGGATAATTCCAGCCACAGCAGCCTGAAGCAGAGTGTACGGGTTGCGGAACGGACGGGGGTGACGATCTACACCGTCAGCACGCGGGAGGACCTGGGTGACAAAA
>JBAUYE010000373.1:0-33105 GCA_049584615.1 Candidatus Sulfotelmatobacter sp. | reverse complement strand
GTCTCAAACGCCGACCCCTTGCCCCACACCCCCATCCCCGCTACCGAGACAAGCACGCGGGGCGAACAGAAACCGGAGAAAGTCTCATTATCCCTGGACTAAAGATGGGGGGCAGGTCATGGAGACTCGTGCCGGTAGGCGTCTGATACTTCCTGCGTTGCCACGTGAAACCAGGCCTCGCGGAGTCCGGCAGAAGCGTAAGAATCAGGCTCAAACAGAGAAGCAACCATGGACAGTTGGACTGGTCGAAACCATCGACGCGATTGATCTCATCGAACGTTATCAATTGGAAACGAGGAATCGCATTGCTCTTATCCTTTTGGATAGCAATTTCGAAATTGCTTTGAAGGAATTCATAGTTCACCGCAAAGACTTGTTTCCGGCCTATGAATTTACCGACACAAAGCTTAGTCAACTATTTAGCAGGCGGAGTGAAGTGATAAGGACCGTAAGATCGAAGATCGCGATTCCTGATGACATCATCGACATAGCCAACCATTACTACGAGTTGAGAAACAAATTTATACATGAACGCGCGACCGTCGATGTCAGTGATCGTGACATTGGCATCTACCGTACGGCTGTAGAGAGGGTCTTGAACACGCTTTTCAACCTGGAATTTGACCGATGATTGGCTTTGAGCTTTGGCGGGTTACGTAGAAGGCATGAAGTCCGTGATGTTCGTTGCGCCCTCGGTCTGCCTTTTCAGTCCAAATTGACCTGCTCTTCGCTGTGTCGCGTATCTTTTCTTTGCGGTTTTCTCTCCTCGCTTGGGAGAACTCACACTCTAGATGGTCCAGCTTTCGAGGGCTGGGTCAGTTGGTCAGTTGGGCACACAGTCAGCACACTGCATCCTAGGATTGGATTGATTTTATGTGGGTCCGACAGAACAGGCGACTGATCGGCCGTCATTCGTGCATCCTCGTTGATCCTTTTCTTCATTGCACCACCAATGTGTTGCCTGGATATTGTCCGGATGGTCGTCCCTCCACGTTCCTCCCATTCCTTTAGGATTCTTGCGGTCCGGAACGATGAGGACATGAAGGTTGAAACGTTGAAACCATCGTGTCGGAAACTGTGACGATGACTTTTTCAAGGGTAATAGCGGCGATGCAGACCGTCACAGAATGCCTCGGTTTAGGCCGCTTGATTTTTGGCCGGGGAACTAATCGGGGCGACCTTCGGCCTAGCATCCTAGCACCGCCCCTGTGGAAAACGAAACTGGCCCACTACCGATTAAGTTCAGCGTTTGACTTTCTGACCTCTTGGGACTACATTGACTGCCAATCAGCGGACGGAGGAGCGAAGCTCGTTCTGAGTTTCGCATCCGAGGGGGCTTCTTCCCGCTGAATTCCCCAGGAATCGATAGCTGTCTGCAGTGGAACGTTGCGGCGCACGATTAAGGTGTGTGCAAGTACGCAACTGCGCGGGCTTACGTCTCTTGTCAGTCGCGTCCGCTGGGACGAGTCGCGGAGGAACAGCTAGTCGAAGTGGAGGAAAAAAATGGCGAGTCCAAATCTTCAACCCATTCGCCTGATACCTGGCGAAACCATAAAGCCGCCAGCCGAGGGAATGGCGCTGTGCTTGTCCGGCGGCGGATACCGGGCTATGGTCTTTCATCTCGGCGCAATATTGCGGCTGAACGAGGCCGGGCTTTTGAAAAAGCTCAAACGCATTTCCAGCGTTTCAGGCGGTTCGATCACGGCCGGAATGTTGGGGCTTAAGTGGAACTCACTCTCCTTTAACGGCCAGGGAGTTGCGATTAACCTCGGTGAAGCGGTCATCAAGCCGGTTCTGGATTTGGCCGACCATACGTTGGACGTGATCTCTGTCATAGAAGGTGTGATCTCGCCTTTTAAGAGCGTCGCCGACGAAATCGCAGATGCGTATCGGAACCATCTCTACGGCCACGCCACGCTGCAGGACCTTCCGGCGGACAATCAGGGCCCGCGTTTCGTAATCAATGCAACGAATGTCCAGACGAAAGTTCTCTGGCGTTTCAGCAAACCCTACATGGGCGATTATCGGGTTGGGCTGATTCGGAACCCCACCTTGGAACTGGCAATCGCGGTAGGCGCATCGTCTGCCTTTCCGCCGGTCTTGTCCCCGGTGGAACTGAAGCTCCACCCGGAACAGTTTGATCCTGCCACGGCGGGCGATCTCCAGAGGCCCCCGTTCGCCACCGACGTTATCCTCAGCGACGGCGGAGTTTATGACAATCTCGGGCTCGAAACCGCCTGGAAGGAATACGACACGATCCTCGTCTCCGACGGCGGAGGCGCGACAGCGGACGACCCACACCCTCGCACGAACTGGGCTCAGCATGCACTTCGGATCCTGGAACTGCTCGATAGCCAAGTTGGCAGCCTGCGGAAGCGTTGGGTTATAGGATCTTTCCAGGATAAATTGCGGAAGGGCACATATTGGGGGATTGGAACCAACATCGCCAATTATGCGGTATCCAATCCATTAGATTGTCCAGTCGCGTCAACGATGGAACTGGCCGACACGCCGACCCGATTGAAAGCCATGGGGCAGAATTTGAAGCAGCAACTGGTCAACTGGGGCTATGCGGTGTGCGACGCCGCAATCCGGACACACGTTGATCCGACAATTCCGGCCGGCAGTTTTCCCTATCCGGGAGGAGTATAGCCCGTACGTCGGCACGAACCGAATATCAGATTCACAGGAGGAAAACGCGATGGAGAGCAGAAAGCTACGGATGCGAGTGTTTTTACAACTGGCACTCATTGTCACTAACTTACATAAAGTGGATGTACGATACTTTCGGCTTTGAACGGCATCACGAGTCGGCTTCAACTTGAGGAGAGCTACATGAATCGTTTTGGAGTATTTGCTTTCAGATTTGCAAAACTCGGGTTGATCGGAGTCCTTGTAGCTGGTGGTGCGTCTTGCGGCTTGGTCAGTCCCGGACCAAGTCCCGCTCCTCCGCAGAAGCTGGCGATCGCGCCGCTTTCGGCCGACGACGTGTCTTGGCTGTTCCCACCGCCGGCGCGAGCCGAGGATTTTGCCAAATTGATCGCGGTGCGCGAACTCGCGACGCCGAACGCCCAAGATCCAATGAAACGCGATCCGGTTTGGCCCGATGCGGTATTTCAGCGGTTTCTGGAAATCGCCAAAAGCCATCGGGCACAAGTGGCGGGCACAACGTTTCGTATTGGCCTGCCCGTCGAGGCCCAATCGATAGACGCCTGGTTCATCGCAGGCATCCGTATCGATGCAGGGGCTCCGGGCCTCTCCAGCGACATTCGTGCACAATTCGGCCAAGCGCCGGAGATTCGCCTTATTATCCAACCGGTGACGCGGAACGCGGATGGCTCCCCCCAAGTGCATGACATCGCGGTACATCTCATTTTCAATTTCACACTCGAAAAACAGAAGCTTCCTGCGGAGGCCAGATGTCTTCCAATTCTGCGGCCTGAACCCGATCTCGACGCCTTCAACAAAATTGTCGCAGACCTTGCCGACCTGCGAACCAAATTGAGCAATGGGCAGCTTGGCGCAAATAAAGTCTCAACGAACGGCGCTCCTCTGGGTGTTCACCCCGGACTGGCCGATGCGACCACTGAAAGTAATCTCCGGCAGGAGATGAAGGCGTTTCTCGAAAGGCATATATCCGGTAAGCGCCTGGCTGCCATGGCAATGACGGGACTTCCCGCCCCGCCCGCAGATGCGCCCTGGATATTCCTGGCGATGGCAAAAGTGCCAGTCCTTGGGTTCGTTCCCGTACTCAGTCCTACACTCGATGGCAAGACGCAATTCGCGCAGATGTTGCAGCCAGCCGGAAAGAAGCCGCGGGTCGTTCCGGAGCCCCACACCAATAATCTCAACCCGATTACCTGCGCGAATGGCGCGATACCCGGTAGTCTGCCCCTTGCCGAACGTGCCGGCGTTTCAACCGCTGCTCTTTTCGTCACTCCGCAGCCAACGGATGAAAAAATTAACGAAGTTACTAAGGTGATTGACGATCCCGACAGGAGCCACTTTTTCAATACGGATTGCGTAAGTTGCCACACCGAAACTCGACGCGCCATGGATCTTCTGAAGACCAAGGAGTTTCCGGGGATCGATACGGCGGCGTTACCAAACAGCCAATACGCCGTGCGCAATTTTGGCTGGTCGCCCGGGTCTAAAGGATCCTTCCAAGCTACGGTGACCCGGCGCACTGCCGCCGAGACAGCTGCGGTGGTAACGTTCATCAATTCAGAACTGCTTGCGAAGCAGGCAGTAACGAATCACTAGGTATCTTTTAGGACGATCTAATGTGGCGAAGCGTCGCGCACCGAACGCCGATCAAATCTGTTGTAAGCGAAACGCCATGATACCGACAATTAGATCCACTGACACGGCAGCGACCGGTAGCTGGTCGGCATAAGGAGTCAGACTCTTGCCGGAAGAGTCGGACGGCGTGGCAGAGTTGAGTTTATTGGGTTCCGGGGAGGAAGGGATCATCCATGCCACCTTCCCATATTTTGTCGATGATCGCCAGACAAGACCGTGCGAAACAGCCTGACCAGAATGTTTCAGCGCGAATTGACGACTGAAAAAGAACAAACCCTACCATGGCAAGACTGTTTCTACATCCTCAGATAGTCTTCAGATATTCAAGGAGTGCCCATTTCTGATCCGCTGTCAGGTTTGTGCCGTACCTATCGCCGACGTGTCCGATATTGCTGTTTCCCGGTTGTGAAGTGTCGAAGCTCCAGCCGTTTCCGTCCGTTGCGTAACCGAGGTTCTTCGGATCGTACTCACGATTTCCCACAATGAATCTTGGAAGGCGTTCAGCGGGATTCAGCAACTGCCAAAGCGTCGGCACTGACCCATTGTGCAAGTACGGCGCCGTCGCCCAAACGCCAGTCAAAGGTCGAGCCAGGTATTTACCCGTCGCGCGCCAGACCACATTTTTGGCATCCCACGTGGCCTGATCAGCCGCAGAGATTCCGTCGTCAGAGAAGGCGCGAGCCTTTAGTCCGTCAAGAATCGGCTTGACTGCGTCGGGGAACGGCACACCCCCGGCGACGGGCCGGCCGAAGCTGTTGGCGCGAAGCCGATCCGTTCCGATTTCGGTCAGCTCAACAAGTTTGTTCTGGTGGCAGTCGCGACATGTGTCGTTGAAGATCTTCTCGCCCGCTGCCGCCTTCGCCCGATCGATGGGTCCGAGAATATCGGCGGGCCACTTCGGTGCCTGGAGCTTGTGGATCAGCATTTCGAGCCGGTGTAGATTCGCAATTCGCAACGTCGATTCGTAAGTTTTTGGATCAAACACCGCACCCATCCCCAGGGCCTGTCCGATGTTGCGTTCAAGGATCGAATTCGTGTTGCCGTCGTAGTGGATCCAGATGCCCTCCGTAGCGGAGGTCTGTTGAGTCGCGTCAGGAACATCCCAGACGAACGGGAAGCTGACCGGCGACTGCAGCGGTACGGCGTCCTTCGGAAAAAGAAGATTGCGGGCCGCGCCAAAGGCATCGACGCGACCAGGCCCCGGTACAGTGCCATCCAGAAGCAGCTTGGAGTTCTTGAGGTAGGCCAATCTCGCCTTCGCTAACGCGAGGACGAAATGCAAACTTGCCGTGAAGGTCTTGCCCCGGAGAGCGGCGGAGGTGTCCGCGGCGTCCGCCACCTGCGACGATACATTTTGGAACTTCGTGTCTCTCGTTGAGGCGGCGGCAACCGCACTCGCGGCCTTCGCGGCCGGATCAGAAGCGTAACTGGCAGCATCGACGGATGGTGGACTGTTACTGGCGTGCAGATCGCGGAGCATGGCCAAACCCAATTCGACGAACTTCTTGGGATCGCGTAGCGTGGCATCCAGCGACTCCTTAAATTCCACCTGATAGCTCTGGAGGTCAATGAGCGACGGCGCTCCGTCGATCAGCAGCGATTTCCCTCGATAGGTCACCTTGCCGACATGGCAGGCGGCGCAGTTGAACCCTACCATTTCAAGGCCGCGAGATGGTGGTAGTCGGCTCGCTCAGCGTCAGACCATCCGTTCTGGCTCCAAACTTCGGTTTCCGTGGAAGCGGAAGACGACGGCGGGGGGGCAGACGGCTTGGATGCGCATCCCGCCAGGATTAAGGATCCGGCCACGGAAGTCAGGATCGAAAAAAGTCTCAATCGCACTCGTTGATCATACATGGAAAGCCCCCTTCTAACGTGAATTGCCGAAAGACACCGGAGTTGGGGATGTTGCACACATCTGGCACACCTCATGCTGAGGAATCCCTGATTTTATCTGGGCCTCAAAACATAGCCGGCTGATCGGCCATAAGTGGAAGAGCTGGGTTGTCGATTTCCTGTAGGCTCTTTCATCCCCTATTACCTCGCGTTTCCGTCCCGGCGGCCGAACACATTTGTCAGCTACCCACTTGCCCAACAGGCGTATCAATTGGAAAGATTAATCCACAACTCTACTTCTTGACTTTATAGATTCTCAAGCGTATCTTCCGGCTTGATTCGGCGAACAGAAAGAGCAGCTTTCTCCAAGCTGCTAGTCTGAGGGGGCTTCTACTCGCCGCTTCTCCCAAGGGATGTGTATGTTGATGTCGCACCGGTCTGCACGAGTGCGGATAGGTGTAACAACTAATAGCCTCAGTAGATCGATCTTCTGCGCGGAGAATGTCCATGAGAAAATTCCTTAGTTTAGTCGCCGTTTGTGTCTTTTCCATCAGCCTTGCCATTACCCAGACCGCCACCGTCAAGCGCAACGTCGTGCTTCGGAGCAAGGCGTCATCGACCAGCACCGCCATCAGGACACTGAATCCGCACGCCACACTCACGCTCATTAATCCCGCAGCCAGGAACGGGTTTCTTCATGTAACCACCGATGACGGCGACAAGGGGTGGGTTTATGCGCGGAACGTAGAGGTGTCCGACGAGGAGGATGCGGGAGAGGGCAGTGCACCCGTCGAAGATGACACCATAGGCAAGCTCCTGGCGGCCCACGTTGCTGCTGTAGGGCAGCCTCTTGTCATCGATGGGGAAGCTGTGTGCGGCCCAAGTGGTACCCCCGGAAACGATGACAAAAAGAAAGCACTGAACACCAACAAGAACCGCACTGACACTCCCGCCGATAGTGCATACGTCAAAGTCGATTGGGCGGACTTGAGAGATTTGCCGGCGAACCATTCCGAGGACCTGCCGGGCGCGCCGGTCGTGATTGAGGCTTTCCTCGTTCATAAGGTCAAGCCAGAAGGTGCCGAGTCGCCAAATTGCGGACTCACGGAACAAGACGAAGTTGATTGGCACATTTACACGAGCGACACCGCGGGCGTCGACGACATCAGCAAGGCTGTCATCGTTGAAACAACAGCTAGAACCCGGCCAATCCACAAGTGGGTGAAGTCGGACTTGGATGCTGTGGTGAACAAGAATGTACCGGTGCGGATAAGTGGGTGGCTGCTCTACGACTACGAGCACGTTCCGGTCATTGGAAGTCAGCGGGCATCGGTGTGGGAGATTCATCCCATAACGAAAATCGAGGTGAAACGGAACGGCCAGTGGGTCAACCTGGGGCAGTAGGGGGCAGATCTTGGACGCCATGCCGCTCGGCGAGAAGATCCTGGGGTTTTCCAACCGATTGGTATAAGCCGGCTATGGATTCCGCGTCGTATACACGAACTGGAACCAGACTTGCGGGTTCGAGTTGTGACTGCAGTTTACTTCGGCGCGACGAAGTTGGAGGCATTTGCCGGTCGAAGTAAGCATGACCATCAATCGAGTCATGATCTTGAAGATCTAATGGCCGTCGTGGGATGGACGGCCGGAACTACCCGAACAACCCACTCTGGGCCGGAGGACGCTGTTTGCCACCCGTGAGTTTCTCGATGCATTACCCCGCTACCTCGGAACGGCTCCGGCAGTGCGCCTTTACGGAGGATGACAGTGAAGGAGCTCCGATTTGCCGATGGCGGCTGAAGAAGACACTTCCTGACTTCTGCCGGCAATGCATGCGCGAACGGTCTCCCCAGGTTTTGGGCACACGGTTGGCGCACTGATGCCGGAAAACAGCGGGTCTGGCGCGCTAGACGGCTGATGGAATGCGCTTTTCGTCTGTCGTGAAAATGGCAGGGCTGCGCACGAGAAAACAATGACTTATGAGCGCTCGCTATTTCATGCTACGTGATTTTCGCCGGAGGCCCTTGACGCCTGTTACGAAAACAGAACAAAACAAGAAATTAATTGGCTAACGGACAACGGTGTGGCAGGATACCCGCGCCTTCTCCACGCAATGGCCAGCCGCTGGATTTATTGCCATTGCGTTTGCAGGAGTCGTTCGCAGTTCTGCGAGCTGGTGCATTATTACCTTTAGCTTCACGAATCGCGGTGCCCCATGTGTCATTTTCAGCAGAGCATTCTGGCTTGGAAGGACTCTGGCATCGCGATAGTTATTCGAGTCTCGGTTTATTTTGCATGGTGGACAATTCGGAATTCTTAATGGATATGACCTGCCACATCAGCGGCGACACTGCGCCAGTTCCGGAAATTCGGTAATGGGGAGCATTTCTAACCATGGACAGGAAACCAATTTTTTTCATTGCGCTTGCTTATCTGCTCATCATTCTTATTTTGGGGCTGCTGTTTTTTCTTCGTCGTCAGTGGCTAGTATTCGTACCCTCGGCGTTTGGACCCGTGGCGGTGGGGGTACCATGGTTTGGAGCATTGGGTGCAGTTCTGATTTCCTTGACCGGCGTCTTTGAACATGAGCACGATTGGGATCCAGGCTACTGGCCCTGGCACGTGTCGCGGCCGCTAATAGGCATTGGTTTGGGAGTGGTCAGCGTGTTAATTCTCCAAGCTGGAATACTAGCTGTCGGTTCATCGCCTGCTTCTCAATCCGATCTTCCCAAGAATCTGCTTTATTATCTCGTGGCTTTCCTGGTCGGTTACCGAGAGGAGACATTTCGCGAACTGATTAAGCGCTTAGTAGACGTCGTTCTTAGTCCGGGAGCTGCGAAGGACCCAGCCCCCACAGTCCATCTTGCGAACCCGTCGCAGGCGAGTCACGGAGCTTCAACTTCGATCGTACTTAGCGGTACAGGGCTCACCAGTACTCAATCCGTGAAATTCGGTGCCACAACGGCTCAATTCAAAGTTGACTCGGACGGTCAGATAACGGTGACTACCCCGACTCTGCCGGCCGCCGCGTCCGTGCCGCTAATAATAACTACAAAGTATGGCTCGGCGAGCCTTCAATTTACGTTTACCTGATCGACGGACGAGAGTCTGCTTTTAACGCCGAGATTCTCATGGAAACCAGCATCAATATCGTGGCAACCTGGGCAAACAACATCCGCGTGACTTTGCGCGCCGCGTTGCGCTGCGGTGCGCCGCTCCTCGACTGCGTGCAGGTCCAAGAGCACTCGACATTCGGTCGCAAACAATAATCGACACGGGCGACCCGAAGCATCTCGTCGAAAGTGGGGCCTTTGAAATGCCAGCAACAATTGCGGCGAATGCAACATCAACCCAGTATTCGGTTCCCGGACGAGGGTGTAACCGTCGCTACGCGGCGGCGAGGGATGCGTGAGTGCTCCTAATGGAAATCCAAGCGCCTGTCCGACGATCCGATCGAGTTCCCGCAGCGTCGTGACCACGCACGCAACCTCTTTTTCGATGGCATCGCTCTGATGCTCGACTTCGTTCGCCCACTCCGCCAATCTGCCGAGTAGACGATCTCTCATCCGCAGAAAGTCATCCAGCCAGTCATTGGCATTGTTACCGATAACCTCAGAGATCGCATGGCAAAGCGGATGGGAAGAATTTCGCCAAACTTGATATTTGGCAGACTCCCAGGGAGAAAACACCTCGCGCACAACTTCGCTGATCCCGTTCTCGGCAACTGACCGGTACAAGCTCAGGAATAAGTCGTACAGGTTTGTCGTGCGACCATGTTCGATGAGTGCGTGTTCGGACAAGACCTGTCGTGGCACGGACCAACTCTCTCAATCCTTCAGGTTTCGGCTGCTCTTACTATACGAACCCGACAGTCGAAAAGCTCAGCGAAGACCGAGCCTGTCCGGTTTAGCGGACAAACGGTAACCACCTACGACGCGCCGCACAGGAGCGAGCGCATCCCTCCAGGAAACGATCACCGCCTTTGGCCCATTTGCCAGACTATTCCTCCGCCATGACGCGTTCTCTCTCCGTGCTATGCGAGGCATCTTTCTCTCCCTCGTGTTCCTCTCCATGCCGTGTCGTAGGACGAACTTGCGAGCCCGGCGCATCGCGCCCTGCGGTACGAGCCTCAGCCCCAAAAAGAAGCGCGTAGAGTTGCGATTGCCGGAGTAGAAATGCCACGTTGCGTTGGATGACCAAGATTCCCAGCAAGGCGACAATCAACCATTCCAGAACAGGTGAATCGAGTTGGTAGACTCCGTAGCGCACGTCGACAACGACGACAATGACTGAACCAAGCAGCAAGTTCTGGCAGAGAATCCGTTCCGCGCCCATCTTGCCGATCGCTGCTCCCATAGCCCGATCCTTGACGGCAATCGCGTCACTTCTTCTGGAGATTTCTAACAAATAGTCCATCCATCGGAGACGCTCCAAACCAACCCGTTTCCTCAGCAGTAATTGAATTGGTCCTGCTAGCGATCCCCCCAATGGGGTCAACAGCAAGCCAAGCAGGTAGCCGAATAGAACCATCAGCAAGACCGTACCACTGGCTCCTACCGCTGAAGTTAAGGGTTTGAGCTTCTCAGCTTGTTGGTTGACCAGTAGCAGGATGAATGGTACGCCGGCACATACGCGGGCGATCAGATCGTAATAGAGCGAAGGAATAACTTCGCCGAAGCTTTTTAGCGGAGCTTCGTCTTCAGCCATTTTGACACCTCCAATTGGGACTTGAGGGTCCGCCTCGATGCTTAGTACCTTGACGCTTTGTTCCTACATCGAAAGTTCGAAATCTGATGCTTTGAACCATGCCGGTGCGGTGTGGCTCAGCTTGAATATTTTCTTGGCAGAGGTCTCCAGGGTGTCAATTTCTTCAGATAAGGTGGGGCACTTTGTGATTCGCTCCAACCTTCCAAAATCGATTCTGCTTCGGCTTTCGCTGCTGTAAAGGTTAAAGCAGCGCCATCTTTGACCTTAGCGGGATGCAGATGCATCTGATGAGCGAAGTAGCACCACTTGTGTACAGAAATCGTACTCAACCACTAAGACATAACGGACTACCCAGCGACCGACACCCTCCTCGAATAGCTAGTTTTGAGGTTTGCGGGGAGAAGGTAGAACGAGTCACTTAGCCCCGTATCGTCGTTTGGAACAATTCCTGGCGTGTCCGGAAATCGTAACAAGAAATAGAACGGCAACCGCCAAACCCGGCGTCGAGAATATGATGCGCAGGTCCGGTAGTCGCGTTACTTCCCCTCCAATTAACTCTGATTTGTTCTGCCATCTGTGAAGGCACGGCGCGTGAAGATTACAGCCGTTGCCCACACGTTCAGATTCTTGGCCTCTTGAACCTTGGCTGAGAAAATGCACCTTGCACCTAGAAGGAGGATTACAAATGAGTGACACAGACCCCAGAGCGTCCATCAAGCTGCCCAGTGACTTCATATTCGGGCACCTTCGACCGGATCACGCCACTCCCGTCGCACCCGCACCGCCGCCTCCCCTTGGTCCACTCACCGCATTCGTGGGAGACTGGGTCGGGAACGGCTTCAACACGATTTTCCGGCCGGATAACAGCGTGACGCCAACGCCGCTGCCCAACCCAGTTCCTCCACCTCCGCCTCCCCGCGACAATATCCTCGAATTGAACCTCACCTCCGAAGAACTCACGTTTTCTCGAAGCTTGGGCTCGGTTCCGAACCGGGGAACAACACCTCAGGGAGACATCTTCCTGAACGGGGTGCCCTATCTCCAGACCATCAGCGATATAACGATTCATGGCGAGAAAGTGGGGATCCATTTCGAGCCGGGAATGTGGATTCATGTGCCCCCCACCAATGTCCCACCCCTGGGGGAATCGGTCACCCGCATGGCATCGATTCCGCACGGCACGACGATCGAGGCGCAGGGTACTTTTGTGACCAAGCCCGGGCCGCCGAATATCGCCGCCGTCGACATCACGCCATTCGTGACCGGGAGTAACCCGACCAAGAAGGTCCCGTTCGCGAGCCAGACCGCCGCGAACCCGAATACTCCGAGGATTCCACAGGATCTTAGCCGCTTTATCGCCGCCGGCACCATCACGCAGGCGCTGTTGGACGATCCCAACAAATTGCTGCGCGATCACATCAGCAAACAAAAGATCACCAGTACGACGACCATCATCATTTCCACCGCCCCGCCGCCTCCAGATGGGTTTTTCGGGGGTGGAACTGACAACATCGCCTTTTTACTGGGCCAGGCCGCAGCGACTGCACCGAACGCCCAGGCCCTGCAAATGGTTGCGATTTTCTGGATCGAAACCGTGGAGGAGGTCATCTGGGTGCCACCCTACCATGTAGGTGGACCACCCTTTGCACTGAGAGCAAAACGTAGCGTTCAGAGTCAGCGCGTGCCGACGTTCTCCGTCACGCCGCCATTTGACTTGGACGATGGACGCAACCTAACGGTCACGTTCACGCAAATTCAGTACACCCAGACGGTCCTGCTGAATTTTGCTGGTCTTACTTGGCCGCATGTCTCTGTGAACACGCTAGTGCCGGCCGACGACATCGTTGTTCCCCCGTCCGCATGGAAGTAAGCCAGTCCGCTGTTGGCGGCGGCTGGTTGTTCGCGCCAGGCCGCCGCCACATCCGTAACCCCGCGGGAGGTCTGATTTCTTTCGGCACCACGTGCGCCGCCATGATGGTTCTTCTCGGTCGTTCGGATTTCGTAACATATCTCATTTTTCTTCGGCACCTTCTCTTTTGTGTGGCACGATACAGCCCACTTCCCTCCCAGGAAAACTCGGGCCCTCAATTCGTTGTCTATTGGTTGTACGTCACGCAGGGGCAGGTAAGTTCTGCGTTCGGCCCTGTGTTCAATGCATGGACCGCCCAAGGAGTTGAGAATGGCTAGCTCTCAGGTCCTCGAAGTTTCTGTAGGTTTGATATTTATCTATCTCGTAGTAAGTACCGTCTGCTCGGGGATTAAAGAGCTGATTGCGCGTGCGCTCGACATGCGCGCCAAGACTCTTGAAACTGCGATTCGCAACCTGCTGGCGGATCCCGCAGGCTCGATCACCTCGAGGCTTATTCAAAATCATCTGATCGCAGGCACGGTTGAACCTGGGGCCAAACCTCCCTACATCTCGTCTCGGAATTTTGCCCTCGCACTATTCGATGTGATCGTTCCAGCCAATCCGGGTCAGTCGAGAACGGTTCAGGATCTCAAGAATGGGGTTGGCAACTTGTTCGATGCCCGCGTGAGCAACGCCTTGCTGGGTCTCCTCGACTCGGCGCAGCAGGACGTCGATCTGGCCCGCCAGAGGGTGGAGAACTGGTATGACGACGCCATGGAGCGGGTAAGTGGTGCCTATAAGCGTCGAGCCCAGGTGATGATTGCCGCGCTCGGTCTTGGGCTATGCGTTGGGCTGAACGTTGATTCGCTCATGATCATCCGCGAGTTGTGGAACGATGAGGCACTTCGCACCGCAGTCGCCGCCGAAGCTCAGAAGCAAGTCGACACGCCACAGGCGACGGACAAGTGCCCGGGCAAGGACAGAGATCCGTTGAATTGCGTGGCCGCCTCGATCCGTGCGGCAAACATGCCGCCGATCGGATGGGCAGGAGACGGCGTCCGAGCCCTGCCGCAATCGTCAGGATGGTTGTGGAAAGTCTTAGGAATCCTCATCAGCAGCGTCGCAGTTGCCATGGGAGCGCCGTTTTGGTTCGACCTGCTAAACAAGTTCGTTAATTTGCGCCTTACCGGAAGCCCGCCACCGGATTCCCGTGAGCCGGCCCCCAGCTAGCAGCTGCGAAAGAGTTACCTGGCCAGAGCCCTCTTACAAAGAACAAATCAACGACGTCCGACGCTTTTTGAAAAGGTAGCCGTGGTTGACTCAACCTCAGATATAAGGAACCCACTTTTCGTACGAGGTAGTAGGCGGGACAAGTAGGTCGAACCATACGCCGCAAGCAGAGGCTTTATGCCACCCGGACTGGAAAACCTAAGACACATCGTAGTCCTCATGATGGAGAACCGGTCGTTCGACCACATGCTGGGATCCCTGACAGCCGTCAACCCTCAGATCGACGGTATCACCAACCAGCTTGGCAATCCCGATACGACCGGTGCGTTAGTGAAGCCCGAGGCCTTAGCCCAATTTCAGGGGCAGCTTGATCCTGACCCCGACCATCATTTTCCAGCTGTCGATCTGCAGATCTTCGGCGGAGATACCAGCCCCAATCGCGTGGCGAATATGCAGGGGTTCGTGAAGAGCTACTTCAATCAGCAGAAAGACGTCGGGCATTCGCAAAAGATCATGTATTACTTTGCCCGGAACCAGCTTCCGGTGCTGACCACGCTGGCTCTGGAGTTTGCCGTGTTCAACCGCTGGTTCGCCTCGATTCCCGGACCGACGATTTGCAACCGGGCATTCGCACACTACGGCACATCATTTGGCAGGGTCGACATGAATCTGCTGTATGTGAATGAGCCCTTCAAGAGTATCTACGATCGCCTGATCAACGCGACTCCCAAGCACACCTCTAAGCTCTATTACTACGACACCGCCAGTTCGACGATGGAGATCGTAAATCTGCTGCAGAATCAGCCGGAGTTGTTTGGGACCTATCAGCAGTTCCTGAGCGACTGCAAGACGGGGAATCTGCCGGATTATTCTTTCGTCGAGCCGAACTATAGCGATCACGACAGCGACGACGGCGAAGAGGTGGCGTCGGACCAGCATCCGGACCACAATATCCAGGCGGGAGAGTTGTTCATCGCGTCGGTTTACAACGCGATCAAGCAGAACGCGAATTTGTGGCAGAGCACGGCGCTGCTGGTCGTCTATGACGAGCACGGTGGAATTTACGACCATGTGGTCCCGCCGGCTTGTACTCCGGACCAATTTCAGGCGTCGCCAAACGACACGGGCACTGGAATGCCGTTTGCCTTTGACCGGCTGGGTGTTCGAGTGCCGGCCATTCTGATTTCGCCCTGGATCCCGAAAGGTACGATCGTGAACCGCGTGTTCGATCATGCTTCGATTCCGGGAACGGTTACAAAGTTTTTCCTGGGAGACTACTCGCCGCGGTCGCCGCGGGAGACCAGCGCGGATGTTTTCCTCGAGCCCAATGTGGCCCCAGTCGACCCCGCGCGGAACTTGCTTTCGCTCGGCGCCATGCGGACGGATTGTCCGGACTTTGATGTTTAGCAGTGGCGCTTAGCCGCCTGGCGGCGGCAGAGCCCCCGAAGGAGTGACGAGATGGCCCTCATCCACGTACCCAGACCGGAGAACGCCTGGAATCCAAACCGGCCGGTCAATGCGCTGCTGAAGGCGCAGATTACGCACCTGCACGACGCGGAGTTGAAATTACCGGCGCGGCAACAGACCGACATTTACATCAATGCGATCAAGACCGAAGGCGAAGCGGCCGATTATGTACGGCAAGTCACGGAGGCGATCCAAGCAGCGCATCAAGCTGCGGCGGCGAAGCGGGCGAGGCCCGCGCCGGTCAACAAGACGAAAAAGAGCAAGGCGAAGAAAACGGCTGCACCGAATGCGAGGCGGAAGACGTAGGTGGCGCTTGGCAGAGCGTGGGGGCTTGGTTTGCGGGAGGCGGTATGCGCTCGGGTTTGTTCATGGTGCTATGGCTTGCAGGGACGTTCGCTGCGGCTCAGGAGAGCATGCTGCGGGCCGAGTTTCGCCGCGAGGGCGAACGCGTCACCGATGCCTGCAAAGATTTCGGCTTCAAAACCGTGCCAGGATGTGCCATCGAGCTCTTCACCGACCATCCCCTGCACATCGCAGCCGGAAGCATGCCTCCGCAAAACGGATTCGGCTTGGGAGCGGCGTTTGTCGCCGACAAGAACACCAAGAGTTGGCGGCTGAGCTGGGACCTGGATGCGGTGGGCTCGACCAATGGGTCGTGGCGAGCCGGAGGGTACATGAAGATGATCCACACGCCCGTAATCCAGATCAAACCGATCATTCCTACGACCGGCGGAACTTCGCAGGCATCGCCCGAAAAACACGCGGAACAATCGAAGCTGACGGTTCATCCTTTTACCGTCTTCAACCTTTACGCGGAGTCGATTTCTCTGAACAAGCTCTATTTCTTCGGTCTCGGCAATGATTCCCCGCTTGCGGGGCAGTCTGTGTTTGGAATGACACAGGCCATCGTCGGCGGGAACGTGATCAAGCCGGTCTATGAGTGGCGCGCAATCGCCAAACTGAAGCTTGCCGTGATGGGCGAAGTGAATGGGCGCTTTGTGAATGTGAGAGGAGATGAGGGGCAGTCTACGCCTTCGATCGAGACGCTTTATACGAATGCGACTGCGCCCGGCCTGAGCACCCAGCCGGGATTTGTGAAGCTTGGAGAGGGGTTTCGCGTCGATCCGGTTTTTCTCAAGGACCATTTCGAGTTGAATTACATGGGGAACTTTCAGCAGTTCTTTGCTCCGTCGAACTCGACGAGCTCCTTCCTGCGTTGGACTGCTGACCTGAATCACACTTTCTACTTATATGGTTTCACGGAGTCGGCGCCTAAAAACGCGGACACGAACGGTCCGGACGAGTGCGCGCCAGGTGGAGAGAGATGTCCGGAGGTCTCGCACTCGCGGAATCTGAACGGGTCGATTGGAGTGCGCTTGCTGCTCTCGGAATCGATCAACTCGGCGACGAGTGCGGTGCCGTTCTATTTTCAGCAGACGCTGGGTGGGTCCGACATTGATGGAGCGATGGCGCTCGCAAGCTACCAGGACTACCGGTTTCGCGCTCCGAATCTTCTGTTGTTGCAAGAGAGTTTCGAGCACTCGATCTGGGGCCCATTCGGGCTCAAGTTCATGACCGACCAAGGCAGAGTTTCAGCTACGCGTGGCGATCTCGGATTTGATCACCTCAAACACAGCTTGGCGGCAGGATTTACTCTCCGCGCCGGCGGTTTCCCAATGGTCTCACTGATGTTTGCCTGGGGAGGACCCGAGGGGCACCATAACATCTTTAATATGAATACTTCGCTCCTCGGTGGTTCTTCTCGTCCTTCTCTATACTGATCTTAGGTAATAACCGCGCTTACCTACTGCTTTGCCACCCAGCCTTTCAGGCCCGCGTCCCCTCCCCGATACAGTTGCCAGTACAAACCTCGAACTTATAGATCCGGCGAATTTCCCAAAGCGAAAAGCGTTCTCGATCGCCCGCCGAAGCCCCGACGCTGTATCTTTGGATGAGCTCCTCGGAACATCGCTCTGTTCGTCTTTCGTAACAGGCGCGAAAAACCGCTTGCATGGTTGCCGGTCTGTGCTAGTTTGCATCCGTCTAACGGGCCAGCACCGAGTCGGAGATTGCAGAGGGCTGAGCTCCTTTCCTGGGTGGAGTTTCGCCAAAGTACTTCTGTGGTGTTGCTGCGCTGTTCCCCTTCGACATCGGACTAGGCCCAGCCGAAGGGAGACCTATGTCTGCTCCGAAGAATCAATTTCCACTGGCTGGCAGTGAGCGTGCTCCTCTAGAGGGAGCGCGAGAGATAGGCCCAGCTAACCCCAACGAAACCCTGGACGTTACGATCCGTTTGCGCTCGCGCGCAGGAAGGAAGCCGATCGTCAACGCTGCTGAGTTCACCAAGCCGGTTGGAGAACGTACCGTTCTGAGTCGCAAAGAATTCGAACAACGCCATGGTGCGGACCCTGACAGCATTGCTCGCGTCGAATCATTCGCCCGGCAACACAAACTCACGGTGAAGGGAAAAAGCCCAGCACGCCGGACCGTCATTCTCTCCGGGACGGTAGCTGCCATGAACGAGGCGTTTGGCGTCGAACTGAAAGAATATGAACATCCAAATGGTCGCTACCGCGGACGCACAGGACCGGTCCACCTTCCTGCAGAACTGCAGAACGTGGTAGAAGGTGTTTTTGGTCTGGATAATCGACCGCAAGCCAAGCCGCATTTTCGTAGGCGGCAGGGGCGTGGTGGCGTCCGTGCCGCTGCCGTGAGCGTGTCCTACACGCCGATTCAAGTTGCCACTTTTTACGACTTTCCCACAGGCGCAAATGGGTCTGGAGAATGTATCGCACTCATCGAATTGGGCGGCGGTTACAACGCCACAGACCTCAGCAATTACTGGAGCCAACTCAAGCTAACCGAAACGCCCGCCGTGTCGGCGGTTTCGGTGGGCAACGGCCGCAACAATCCCTCCGGAGACCCGAACGGCCCGGATGGTGAAGTCATGTTGGATATTGAAGTGTCCGGGTCGATCGCGCCGGCGGCAAAGATCGTTGTCTATTTTGCGGAGAACACGGACGCCGGCTTTCTCAACGCGATTACAACCGCCATACACGACAACACAAATAACCCGTCTGTGGTCTCCATCAGCTGGGGTGGTCCCGAATCCTCATGGACACAGCAGGCCATGGCGTCTATGGATGAGGCATTCCAGTCCGCGGCGGCAATGGGTGTAACCGTTTGCGTAGCAGCAGGAGACGACGGCTCGACCGACGGCGTGAACGATGGCCTGAATCACGTGGATTTCCCGGCGTCGAGTCCGAACGTGCTGGCCTGCGGAGGCACCCAGTTGATCACCTCAGGGAATGCCGTTACCAGCGAAACCGTGTGGAACGAACTCGCAAATAATGAAGGCGCGACCGGAGGCGGCATCAGCGACGTCTTTCCCCTTCCCAGTTGGCAGACCGGCGCGGGCGTGCCGCCTTCTGCCAATCCAAAACACAATGTAGGTCGAGGCGTTCCGGACGTGGCCGGCGACGCCGACCCGACAACTGGCTACGTTACTCGCGTCGACGGGAACCCCGACGTGATTGGAGGAACGAGCGCTGTCGCCCCACTCTGGGCTGGATTGATCGCGCTCATCAACCAGAGCATGGGAAAGGCAGTTGGTTTTATCAACCCGTTGCTCTATCAGGACGCCAGTACAGCGGCAGATTTCAATGATGTTACCTCTGGCAACAATGGCGCCTATTCAGCCGGTCCGGGATGGGATGCTTGCACCGGGCTTGGGTCGCCGATCGGAAGTCAGGTAGCCGCAGCCTTGGGCGTTCCTCCACCCGCGCAAGCGAAGAGGACGGGCACCTGAGGTCTATGCCGCTATGGCGGCGCGGCCGGCGGGCTGCGCCGCCTCTTTATCCAGCGAAAGAGTGCCATCACGAGCACGTAACGCCGTGAGAATGCGGCCCAACTGGTGCGTGTAGATGAGAACCATCATGATCGTCGGATTCTTGCTCTTTGCCCTTACGATCACGCCGATGTTCGCCCAGGTCGACGTACTCACGCGCCGGAATGATAACTTCCGCAGCGGCGTCAATGCTCACGAAACGACTCTTACTCAAGACAGCGTCCGCACGCGATTCGGCAAGCTATGGACTCTTTACGCTGACGCGAAAATCATGGCCCAGCCGTTGTATGTCTCAGACCTCAAGGTTCCGTCGGAAAGTATCATCGGCACGACAGCCAAGGCAAAGTGCGCTGACGGGTGCAATGCGGTCGTATTCGCGACCATGAAAGGCACCATCTATGCCTACATGGCCGACGAAAGGCCGTCTACGAAAGACGACACGCTCCTTTGGGCTACCTACTTGAGCGATGGCAATGCCTGCAAATGCGGCGCCACGGGTCCGCAGAACGGCAGCGGGAACTTCGACATGTGGGCCGTGGACGATCCGTGGTGGGGCGTCCTGAGCACCCCGGTCATCGATCGCGGCACCAACTCGCTCTACGCGGTCACGTGGACGAACGACCAGCAGTATCGAGTGTATGACCTCAGCCTGACCACGGGGCAGATTCAGAAAGGGCCGGTGGCCGTGCAGGGAACGGTTGGCAATCAGACCTTCGTCCCTAATAGCGACGGGTTTATTCAACGGCGCAAGCAGAGGGCCGGGCTCCTCCTCTCGAATGGATTGCTGTACGTTGCATTTGGTGGCGACAATCCGGAAGGTCTGGCGGGATGGCTTTTTGTCTATGATGCGGCAACGCTCGCGATGAAAACGGTTTGGAGCCCGACGCCGAACGGGCGGAATGGCGGCATATGGATGGCAGGCGACGCGCCTGCGGCCGATGGCAGTGGGAATATCTATCTACAAACCGGCAACGGCGATCTTACTCCCGCGAATCACAGATTTGGCGACAGCATCGTCAAGCTTCAGTTCCAAAATGGCGCGCTTTCTGTCGCCGGCTTCTTTGCGCCATGCAATCAGATGCTACTCGACCGTTGCGACCTGGACCAGGGATCGTCCGGCGCGGTTCTCTTCGATGAGTTCGTGGTTGGTGGTGGAAAAGACGGCAGGCTCTACCTGATGCGCACTGAAAAGATGCCTGGATATCAACCTGGGCCATTCCCTCCTACCGCGTCGACATGCTTACCGGCAGAGCCCGACTGCACCGATTCACCCGACCTTATCCAGAAATGGCAAGCCTCCACGGGGCACATCCACGGGGCTCCCATCGTTTGGAAAGGTCCCAACAACCAGACCTGGCTCTATGTCATGGGTGAGGGAGATCCATTAAAGGCCTTCCCGTTCGAGGGGGGCAAGTTTAATGTTCAGGCGGTTAAGAAGGGTAATTGGGTTCAGCCGAAATTAAACCAAGTTCCCGACTGTCAAACGCAGGCAAATCATGGCGTGTGGATGCCCGGAGGCTTACTTGGCGTATCGAGCAGCGGCTCGGCTGCAGGGACGGGCATCGTGTGGGCCGTCGTACCTGCAAACGGCGATGGGAACAGTTGTCGTGGCGTGAAAGGCATGCTTATTGCTTTCGATGCCGAGGACGTAACCAAGGAACTCTGGCGCAGTCAGGGCAAAGATGCTGGCCTCTCCGATACCAAGGACAGCTTCGGTCTCCTGGCACGTTTTAATCCGCCTACGATCGCGAATGGAAAGGTTTTTCTGGGAACCGCGGGAGATGCCGAACCGCTTCGGCGCTATGCGGGTCCCAGACCCGCTCCTGGCCCAGCAAATTATTATCTGGCTGTGTATGGATTGAGGTAGAACGCATCGTGGATCGGTGCTCTCAGATTTGGCGATCCTTAAATATCTTTTTCCGACGGAGGCAACAGCATGCGATTCAGAAGCTGGTTGGTTTGTAGTTTTTTCTTGTTGGGTCTCACGCTTCGACCGTTTGGTCAATCCTGTCCCAGTCCAAGCTTTCCCAGCCCAACCGTCACACCGATTGATGGGAAGTGTGGTCCCGACGGAAACGGAGGTGCGGAGAGCACCCAGAATGAAGCGAAGAACAATTTCTGCGCCTCGGGAGCTGAGTCCATCTCGATTGCGCAGATGAAATCGCTACAGGGAAAAGTCGAGAGCGATAAGAGCATTCCGTTCGGAAATGAGGACACCCATCCATTAACCAGCGCGCCTGGTCCGGCTACTGATCGCTCTGCCTTGGTTGCCTTGGGCGAAGGCAGTGAGGTTGTCCTCGCCGGATTCGTCAAGATCGCCCGCCAAGAGGGCTCCGAGAGCGTGAACTGCGGTAAGAATGTGCCCAACGAGGACCCGTATCACGACATCCACATTTCGATCGTCACAACCCCTGGCAAAGCTGAGTGCTCTGGGGTGGTGGTCGAGATGATTCCACATCACCGGCCAGCTTCCTGGACGCCCGCTCTGGTCAATCAAGTGGCCAAGGCCCAGAGACCGGTTCGGGTCACAGGACAGTTGATGTTCGATTCAAGCCACACCCCCTGCATTAGCGGCAAGGCGGTTCAAGGCGATCCAGGTCGTACATCGCTCTGGGAGATCCACCCCATCTACAAGTTTGAAGTGTGCGGCCAGGGAGATTGCAGCTCTGACACGGGCTGGGTTCCGCTGGAGGAATGGAAGCAGTAAGTTCCAGAATCCCCCTCTAACGGATGCGTAAGCGGATGAATCACATCTGCGCCAGTTATCGGGGCCTCACCATTCACTGTCTCCCGTGCCCCTGGTCGACTTAATCCCGGATACCGCGCTGAATCATGTGATCGCAAAATTGTGAATGAAAAGGAGCGACGGCAATGACGGGGGCGGAGCAAACGATCCGCAGTACTAGGCCCGGAATAGCAAGATCGCTCTCAAGGGAACGTGATCCCATCTGGCAGTTCTTTTGGGTCAGATCGATCACACGGCGGTTCGATACTCGAGCCGCGCGGATTGTGGATTTTAAAATCGCCGGGGCACAGCACTGAGGTTTCATCATGAAGCAGAACTCTGGGATCATTGCCATACTAACTGTTTTTCTGGCCGCTTTTGGTATTTCGAACCTACAGAAAAACAATCCCAGCAGCGGAGCAGTATCCGAGACAACAAACAGGTCGAATTCCCGGGCTAAGCCGAACGCGAGCGATACGCCCATCCTGTCCCCTGCCTGCGAGGAAATCGGGGGGCGTCTGCAGCGTTTCTTCGAGAAGAAATCAGAGCCAGAAGAGAACAAAAATCAGGACGAGCAGAACCCGGGTTTCTGCTATGACGGCGGCAAAGGGCCAAACGATAAATACCGGCCGTCACTTCCACCGGATGTGCAATTTGTCGTTGCCACGGTGCCCAATCCGATATCGACTCATCTCCCTCTGGTTTTTGACCGGATGATCGAGGTCATCGAGCAAGCGGCGGAGGATGACAAATATTCCTACGACTCTTCTTGGTTCCCTGGGATGAAGCCAAGGATTACTCCTCGCTCAGCGACCAAATCATGGCCGATAAGGCGCAAAAGCTGAAGCAGTCCCAGCCCGGGGTTGTGGTTTTCCGGGGCGCCGTCAATGCTGAAATGGTCAAGAAAATGGATCTCACGCCCTACCAGCGTGGCTTGATCGTCTTTGTCGTCGACGAACAACCTACTGGCGGCATCGATCGAACGGAATTCGCAAACGCGCTCGCGTGGATCGAATGGTTGGGAGGATTATCCCCGGAACGGACGTTGAACATTCTTGGCCCCTCCTTCTCCGGTTCACTGCCATCGCTCGATCAAGCTCTCGACTCCGACAAACTGAAGCCGCCCGCCGGACCGCCTCGGATCTTTGTCTCTAGCGGTAGCGTATCGGGCCAGTCAAGCTTCTTTTGGTTTAAGAACCGTGTGAAAAGCATGCATTCCGGGTCCTTTCAGACAGCGCAGGAGGGAGACCGTCTGATGGTGGATCGCTTTCTCCAATACTTGGATCGAAACAAATATCCGTTAGGTTGTGTGGCCATCATTTCGGAGGACGAGACCGCGTTCGGGCACAACGAAAAAGATGAGGTCAACGACAAGGAAAATAGAGACGCACATTGTGATCACTACGGTAAGAAACATCCGATCTATCTTTACTATCCGCGGGACATTGCCACGTTGCGTTCGGCCTATGAGCGGCAATCCATCTTCAACACCGGAAAGCAGCAATCCAATGAAAGCGGAGCATCGACCACGTTGAGGGGAGACCTAAGTGAGCCGAACAGTAGCGATCACGACACCGTGCGCAGCTACGGCGGCGAGCTTACTCCTCTTGCACAAGAATCCGTGCTGTCGAGCATTACCAATATTCTGAAAGAAAAGCGGATTGAATTTGTGCTTCTGCGAAGCACGAACTCGCTTGACCAGATTTTCCTGACCCAATTTTTCAGGCGGGCGTATCCCGCAGCGCGCATCGTCATCGATGGCGCCGATCTGCTGTTCCCCAGGGGAGCGGAAGGCACGTCTCTGCGCGGCGTCATGACCTTGTCAACCTATCCTTTGCTCACCTGGCAGCAAGACTGGACCACTTCGCTCATGCATCGCAAGAGTGGGTCTTACAGGGTTTTTGGAGAGGACCTGGCTGAGGGTTTGTACATCGCCGCCCGTGAATTATTTCTCGATCCGAAACTCGCCTCGGATGTCTCTGTCGGCAACTATGCTCCACCTGCGTGGTCGCCGTCCTCAACCGAGAGCGGCGACGACCCTCGTCCGGCAACATGGCTATCCGTGATTGGTCACCACCAATTCTGGCCGGTAGCGGTCCTGCATAAATATCCAGTCTCCAACAGCCGCGAGTTGTTGCCGACGGCCTCGGAAAGGCACGAGAAGCCGGCCTCCCTCGACGCCGCCGAGGCACACCCGTTGCGCATCCCTACCGAACTCACGATACTGCTGATCCTCAGCATGACGTGGTGTGGGCTGCATTGCGTTTGGTGCTTTCGCGGTTCCGTTGTACCTTTTCCTTCGCTGTTCCGCTTGGCCCATTTCGCTCCATTGCCAAAGAAGCAGCATGCGGCACTCATCGCGTTCGGCAGTTTTTTGCCGGCCGCGGTCGCGGTAGTCACCGCAGCAACTTGCGGACTCTTCGATTGGAGCCTCAATGGTTGTCGTGGAGGGGTGCTCACCGCGTGGGGCGTATCGATTATTCTGGCTTCATCCCTGGCCTGCTGGAAGAACTTCAAGCTGCCAGGCGCTTCTGGCAAACCTCCCGCGGCTTGGCAACGATCTGTCGGCGCAACCGCAGTGGTGGCGTTTGCCTTGTTCACATCGCTCCACTATCGACTCATTTACTTGTTGGATGTGGAGAACAGAATTCCCGCCCACTGGCGTAGCGCTCACCTGCTCAGTGGAGTGTCGGTGCTGCTGCCCCAGTCGCTGCTGATCGCCGGAATGTATCTCTGGTTCTGGTTTTGCCTCCGCGGTCTCGCTCTCTTTGGCGAAGATCGTCCGCGGCTGCCCAACCGCGATTCCCTTCCCCTCGATCCAGATACGAGCAAACCCCTGATGCCGATGTTTAGCCAGGAAGATGCGGCGCAACCGCTCGAAGCGGAGTCGATTCCCCTGGGAACCAACTATATCCGGTGGGTCCTGCCAGTAACACTCTGCGGGACGATCATTGTCTTCCGGCTGATTCTGGAGGATCACGCGGTGCAAACCATCGGCGAGCGGCTGTTTGGAATTATGATGTTCTTCTGGCTCACCCTATGCATTGGAATTATTCTGGCCGACACGGTGCAGCTATGGATGACTTGGAGGAAACTCCGTCCCCTGCTGATCTATCTTGATCGCTTGCCTCTGCGCCGCACCTTGGCCTCGCTGCGAAGACTTTCCTGGGGGTCGGTCTGGGCTGTGAGTGGTAATACTCTTGAGGAACGGTATCGTCTCATCTCCCGGCAGCTTGAAAGTTTGAGACATCTGCACAACCTCATCAAAGAGCGCGCTCTTCAGGATTCCGGGAATAATCATCAGGTATTGGCTAAGATCGAAGACTGCCAGGACGAAGCTCTTCTTTTTGCAAAATGGTACGTCAAACCCTGTAATCCCTTCAACGACACAGGCCCTTTACAAGAGGTTCAGAAGAAACTGGCATCGACCGCCGGGTCGGTGATGACAAATGTCTTAGTGCCGGCATGGCATCGCGAAACCCAATCGCTAATCTTCGACAAAAGCCAGAAGGCAGACGGCAAAGAGGAAGGAAGCGCATCGATCACTCTGGCTGCAGTTGACGACGCGCCGGGATATGTTCTCGCTGCGGAGGAATTCTTTGTGTTGCCGTACCTGGCCTTCATCCAGAACACTCTCGGGCGTATGCGGACGATTATCATGGGTAGCATTTTTCTGTTTGTTGCAGCCACGTTCGGCGTATCCAGCTATCCTTTCGACCCACTCCCGGTTCTCGGGGGATTGTTCTTGGCGGTTTTCTTGATCACCGGCGGGACCGTGATTGCCGTTTACGCTGGCATGAATCGCGACGCCACGCTTAGCCACATCACCAACACGCTCCCCGGTGAGTTAGGCGGCCAATTCTGGCTCCAACTGATCACCTTCGGAATTGGGCCGCTAGTGGGATTGCTGACGACGTTGTTCCCAGCAATTACAGATTTCGCGACATCTTGGCTGCAACCCAGCGTACAAGCGCTGAAGTAACGAACCGCCGTGCATTGGATGAGGTGGGAGCCGCGTTGATGGCCGACAGGCGACTCGTTGTATAGCCTCTAATCGGTTGAAAATAAGGGGTATTATGCAAGGATTTTGAAATCTCTTGCCGTCCTATCATTGTTGGAGTAATATTTAATCATAATTGGAGCATGCTTATGGTCACTATCCAGCCGGCCGTTGTTGGTTTCTCCTGGGATACGGCTGTCGATCTGTCGAGAAAGGAGAACCGAACCCGACTCAGTCCGGCTGCCATCAAAGGCCTTCTTCGGATCGCAACACATTGGAAATTACGGGATGACGATACCCGAGCTTTGCTGGGTGGCATATCCAGTGGCAGTTTCTACGCATTGAAGAATCGAGCTGCCAAGACGCTCGATGAAGATCAGCTGACGCGAATTTCGCTTTTGGTCGGGATCTACAAGGCACTGAACATTCTTTACGGCCAGAAGCTCGCAGATGCATGGCCCGGTTTGCCGAACACGAATCCGATGTTCGGGGGAGACTCGCCCGTCGATTACGCAAAGAAGGGTGGCATCCCTGCTTTTCTGAGAGTTCGCCAACTCTTGGACGCGCGTCGCGGCGGCAGATGAAAGCTCCGAAGCAGATCAAGGTGGAACAGGACGGGACTCATCGTCTTATTCCCTATCGCTACAGCGATCGCGGCAGGCCAATCCTTAATCTTCTCGCGGGAGACGACGACGATCTGCTCAGCGACCTCACGGAGTTGGAGGGTGCCACGAACGATCGGTTGCTTGGCGAGAGTGGCCGGTTGCCCGGCATCAGCGCTATTGAGCTGGTTTCCGGCTTCCGGCTGGCGCATATCGTGAACGCCTCTTTCACTCACCCCAATCCTTTTGGAGGACGCTTCAACGGCCCGGAACGAGGAGCTTGGTACGCGGCCTTCGAAATGCGAACGGCGCAAACGGAAGTGGCCTTTCATCGAGCCGCGGAACTGAAAGAAGTCGGGTGGAAAGCGGAAGAGCTGTTTTCCTATATCGACTATCTCGCCGATTTCAGACATGAGTTTCACGACATTCGAGAAGACTCAGATTTTGTGGATTGCTTAGACCCGACCAGCTACGCGGCCTCCCAAATCCTCGGACTTACACTCTTGACCGGTGGCTCAGCGGGGATCGTGTATCCGAGCGTACGGCGCACAGATGGCGTCTGTATTGCCTGCTTTCGTCCTCCTTTGGTCCTAAATGTGCGCGAAGGCCCCATGGTGACGTTTACTTTCACGGACACAGAAATGACTAAAGCTGTCATCGAAAACTGACTCTACATCACCGCCACCTCCCATGCGCAACCGGTGTCCTTGATGCGCTTTCTTGGGTTAACTATTGGCCGCTAATAATCACCGATAATTAATGATCAATCGCAAACGAGCATGGGCTGGGGTAGGGTGTGAGTCGACAGAACTCCGCCTATTTGGAGAATGGATGCCATCTCACTCCGTTTTCCGAGCCGACTGAGGGGTTTTCTTGGATGTTTTTAGACGGGAGAGCGTTATGGGTAGCCGTCGTCGGTCTCTTGCAGGGAGCGGTTACCGGTCGTACGTCGACAATGAGATCGAACAGACATTCCCGAATCCGACCCAAACGCCCCTTATTTGTTGCCTGGCTATCTGCCTTATCCGGAATCAGGCACACCATTGGCACACTGGAGACCAGAAGCGCGCCGATTTTGCGTTGTGCGGAGGACCAAGGAACGAGCGGCTTATCGGTCGTAAGTCGAGTGCCTACCATGGCCCGTTCGACGTTTCGTGCCATGCGGCAAACTTCTGGCACACAATCGGTCCCATGGGGGAGGAAGCTAGCTCGTCTTGAATGGGTTGAGAATTCGGACGTCCAGCTGCCTGAAATCCGCTTCATTTCTCGTGGCAACGATCAATTGGTGAACGCGTGCCGTGGCAGCAATCATAGCGTCCTCAAGCAGTCTATCTGGTTTTCGGTCCATGATCCGGCCCCACTCCCGAAAGCACGGTGTATCCATCGGCAGTATCTGATACGAAGCTGCCAGCTGATCTGCCCAAGACTCGATGTCACTCGCCTTCGATGGATCTTGGCGGCGGGTCCGCTCAATGCCCGCTTGTAATTCGCCCATCGTCACCGCCGACAGAAACAATTGATCCTCTTCTTGATTGTTGAGCCAAGCGACCACTCCCCCTTGCGGACGCGGCTTTCGCAGTTCGGACACGACATTGGTATCTAAGAGGTACTTGTTCATTTGAGTTCCCGTACAGTCCGTCGCCGCAATTTGTGGCGCTCCGGGATCAACGTTTCAAAGCGGGCTTCAGGAGCCAACAACAAGTCTTTGAGACTCGGACGGGCAGCCTTTTGCAGACGCTTCCATTCCCCAATCGGTACGAGGACAGCGGTTTCAATTCCCCGGCGGGTGACGACCTGGGGTCCCTTCTTGATGGTGGCATCCAAGAATTCGCTAAACCGGGCCTTCGCATCTTGCACTTGCCATGAACTCATGCCAAACCTCCTTGTTCCAGGAACTCCATCATACTGACTAGTCATAAGACTAGTCAATATACAAAACAAGGGATCACTGCCTGATCGGCCGTAAGTCACTCCCCGTTTATGTTTTTCTCTGCTCCACAAAATGACGCGAGGCAGGGCTCAATCGTCCATTCTGCTCGATCCTTTTTCTTCATTGCACCAGAAGTGCGTTGCTTGGATATTGTCTGGGTGATCATCCCTCCACGCTCCTCCCATCCCTTTGGGATGCCTATGGTCTGGCACGATGTCGTTGTAGTCCGTGAACTCTTCGTGGCAGATGGCGCACTTCCTGTCCTGCTCCGCAATCTTTCGGTTCAGAAGCTTCCGCATCTCTGAAGAGGATCTGAGTTCCCTGTATCCCCGTGGGTGATGTGGATCTTGGACGCGCTGCACTCCGAGTCGTATTGTCCTGGGTCCGGGCACGACTTCCCGACCGCAGCAGGAAATCGATCGGTGGATTGGGCAGTACTCATTGCGACGAAGCCTCATGACATTTCCTCCTATAGGAATCAGTGAAGTCGGGTGCGGAGCTAGGGCGATTCGGGGAGTCTCTCAGATGGGCTGCTACAATGCCTGTCCGAGGGGGACTATGACGAACCTGACGGGAATAATTCGGAAACTGCGGAAGGAAAAACAGCGTGTGCACGGAGAAATGGAGCGGCTGAATGCGGCGTTAGTGGCCCTGGGAAGTCTCGGAGGTTCGGAAGGAAAGGCTAAGCGTTCTCGCGCGCCCAAGGTGCGGAGGCCCATGTCAGCGGCCGCTCGTAAGAAAATCGCGGCGGCCCAGCGTGCACGCTGGGCGAAATGGAAGAAAAACAAGCGAACCAAGTGAAGTGCGTCGTGGTCTATGCGCTTGTTTTCAGTGCTTTACGCCGATGTAACGATCATGGTATTTACGTGTGATTTAATTGCTATTTTAACGTCATTGTGATACGCTGACATTGAGTTCGGAGGTCCAAGACATGGCAGTATCGACCCCGGCAAGACCGGATTTGTTGGCGTATCGGGAAGCCACAACTCTGGATTTTTCCAAACTCATCACCGAGTTGACCGCAATTCTGGGGAAGAAACTAACGGCCTACATCGCTTCGGTCAAAGACACGAGAGCGATAGAGCGCTGGATGGCCGGCTCAGAGCCGTACAAGGGAGTCGATGAAAGACTGCGGCTCGCTTATCGGCTGGCAAAAGCAATTAGCGACCATGAGGGGCCACGGGTGGTTCAGGCTTGGTTTACGGGTCTAAATCCAGAGCTAGAGGATCGCGTGCCCGCTCGGCTTTTGCGAGAAGGGGATGTGGAGACCGTAGGTCCGGAGATACTGGGCGCCGCGCGCGCCTTCCTAGCCGGAGGATAGCAATTCGTGAAAGCCCCCGGCGTGATTTACAGGTTAGGCAGGAAACCTGACCCATGGGCTCCTCCCGATTGGGCCTTAGCGGGGCCTGACGGAACCTTCGGCAACCGCTTTGACGACCCTGACGCAACCTACCGTGTTCTCTACGCGTCGTCGCAGAGACTTGGGTGCTTCGTCGAAACTCTGGCTCGATTCCGCATCGATCCCACACTGCTGGCAGAGTTGGCTCAGATCGAAGGACCGGATGACTACTTTCCGCTTGGGGAAGTGCCGATCGAATGGGTCGAGAAGCGGATCATGGGACTTGCCACGACCGACCAAGAGTACGCCGATGTTTGCAGCAGCGAATGGATTAGCCGCTTGCGAAAGTTATTGGCAATCCATTTGAAGAAGTTTGGAGTCGAGGAGTTCGACGCCTCCGTCCTTCAACAAGCGGCTCCCAGGATTCTGACGCAGTCGGTGTCCCGGATTGTTTTTAATGGCGGCTTTGCGGGAATCTACTACCGCTCAAAGTACGGGCACGATATTGAGAACTGGGCTGTGTTCGAACCCTTTCAAATCAAGGTGCAGGAACCCGAGTTCATTCAACTCGATGACCGAGACTTGCAGCGAGCGCTCGAACTTCACTCGTTGAAGTTCAAACAATAGCCAGCCGTTTGCAGACCCCAAGGGCCTATCTGCGGGGACGAGTTCTTGACCAGTAGAGTGTCAACGCCGTATCCCCGGTGTTCCGCAACCGCTCCGCGACTTCTTTTGTCTGAAAGGGCCGGTCTTCGGGCTCCAGATCACGATTGAGTAGCTCGGTGATTTCTTCCGCGGTACTCGGTTTCTTGATCTTGTTCAACGCTCGTGAAATGTGCTCGTCAAGACGGCGCGAATTAGGAATCTTCCGCATTTCCGGTTTCAGCTCTTGAAAAATGAACTTAGCTTATTCCTGACAGGGTCCCGATGTCAGCATGGTTCGGATGCGGATGCGAACCAGAATGGCAGATCAAGGCTTCCTCGCCGGCAGTAGCTTAACGACCAGGTTTCCTATTGCCGCAGGCTCGTGCTCGCCCGCGCCGCCAACCAAAGTGTACGAGCGCTCGAAACCCTCCGGCCCCTCCACGCTCATTTCCCAATTGTCATTTGCGTGAGACCCGACGATTGACACTCGCCACTCTCCCGCCCTGTCACTCAGGACGTGTTCAACGATAGCTACAATCTCCCCGCGAACTCGGGGATCGCCCGTATTCTGCATCTCGATCGTGACCGCCATGTCTCCTGTATTGTACAAAGCGGCCAGGTAACCACTTCTGTCGGCCAAAACCGATAAAGGCCCAAGGAGGGTATGCTGCGTCAAGATCCCCGCTTGAGACGATCGGGATGGCTCTCAATCGCACGACAACGTCGGGCGTTTCAGAGGCTCTTAAAGAATGAGTCGGGCGATTGTGGCCCTCCTAGCGGATCACCTCGTGAAATGGTCTTTCACAATTCCTGATGAAAAAGGTGTGCGGGGAAGAAATGTTTTTTCTTGGAGATCAGGCTTTTAGCAGTAAGGAACGCTGGAAAAAAGGTAAAGGCTGTGACGTCGGTTATGCTCTAGCCATCAGCTCCTGCGAGGGAGCCAATAGCGTGGAGACATGCACCGTCACAGCCTCTGATGCGATCACCGCTTTCGCGGTCCCAAACCCCAACTACTCCTCGCAGAGCCGTCGGTTTTTTCAGGTCTGGCTGCTCTTCGGGTTGCCCCGTCGAACTGATCACTCAGCCTACTTCGGACTGGCAAAATTTTATTTAAGCCAACCCTTTCAGCCGTCGACGGAGGCCAACTTAGAGAGTTGCTCGAAGATTGTCAACGCCCATTTTCAGTGCAAGCGATCGGTTGCGATGGAACAAGAACCGGAGACGCAACCCGTTGAATCGTTGTCGCTTAATGAATGGGAGATCAAATTCTTTCCATTTTCCCACAGGAACATCCACAGGCTCTTCGAAGGCGCGGGCGTACTACAAATAAAGAATGTGTGCGGGAACCATGCAAGCATCTTGACTCCGGGAAATCGGTCACGCATGGTGGTTACCGGCGCATTCACGCAATGGCAAACCTCGTGGCCTACATCGATGGCGGCTCTCGCGGCAATCCAGGCCCGTCTGGGATCGGAGTGGTTATCGACGGCTCCACCGACGGCACCATCAGGATCGCCAAATGGATCGGACATCAGGACAATAATGTCGCCGAGTACATTGCTCTGCTGGAAGCGCTGCAATGTGCTCTGGGGCTTAAGGCCACCGCGCTTCACGTGTTCTCAGATTCCGAGGTGGTGGTGAGGCAGATGAGTGGCAAGTACAGTTGCCGTAGTCCGCGGCTCTATTCCCTGAATTGGATCTGCCGAAAATTGGCCCGGTCGCTCGATTTCTCTATCTCCCACGTTCGTCGCGAGCACAACACTGAAGCCAATGGTCTGGCCAGTTCGGCCGCTCGGAGGAAGCTTTGCTAATCCCCCTATTCGACGGCCAGACATGCGTTCTTGCCGTCTCAGGAGACTTGCCGGAATACGACCAACACAAAGTGAACTGAAACGCATCTGGAAACAGTTCTTCTCACAGATTCTGGGATGGCCTCGGCCCCGACTACGCCGCTGGGTGGTCCACATGGAATTTGAGCCGATCAATTAGAATCCACCGCTGAGGGGGAATTCATGGCAAGTCTGAAGGGACTGGCGTCCATAGTGTCGGAGTTGAGGATGGAGAGAACGAATCTGGTAAATCAGCTTAAACGCGTTGAAACAGCTCTTTCGGTTCTTGGCAAGCCGAACGGCGGGAGTTCCTACGCGAAACTGGGGCGCACGCGGTCAGCCTCGGCTCGCAAGCGGATGAGCCTCGCGCAGAAAGAGCGATGGGTAAAGAGAGCCGCACATGACCAGGCGGGTAAGATGAAACCCAAGCGCACCGTGTCAGCATCAGCCCGCAGGAAGATCGCAGCCGCACAGCGGGCACGATGGGCAAAGGTCCGTGCGAAGAAAGCGGCCTAGGACCTCTGGACTCGGGGAAAAAATGATTCCTCCCACTTACAAACCGAAGAAGAAATTTATGCAGCTTGCGATCGCGGAGGCAAAGCGCGCCCGCGACCGGGGCGACTATCCTATCGGTGCGGTCATCACACGTCTTATTGGGAAACGGGAAGTGGTCATCGCGTCTGCCGGCAACCGGGTGAAAACTTCGGGTTCATCCATCAAGCATGTAGAGCTTGAAACCTTGAAATATGTTTCCTCCGGCTACGGTCGGTATCTACCGGATTTCGTGTTGTATTCCACGC
>JBAUYE010000372.1:0-4418 GCA_049584615.1 Candidatus Sulfotelmatobacter sp. | reverse complement strand
ACCAACCTCGCCTCCGCGTCGCAGACGCTTTATCTGGGCGGCGATCCGGGTGCGAAGAACAAGATCGATGCTGTGGTCAAGCCGGCGACTTCCGCAGTCGCGCAGTCGTCTGATCGTCAGCCGCCGGAATCGGCGGCGCCGAACCGGCAGCGGAATCCCGGAGACAAGGCCGGGAAAGATGATTAGGAGCTGGCGTGCCACCGCCGTGTGAGCCAGACCAGAAATAAGTGTGTTGGAAAATAAACGACGGCCGGAACTGCGATCAGGTACAGGAGCAGATACAAGAGTCCGGGCATGACGTGCTGTTCGTGAAAGAACGGGCCGCGGGCCCAGTTCACATCGTATTGCGGACGCCAGAAATAGTTGATCGGGACTACGATCCACGCGGTCAGCGTCTGATATTTCCAACCTCTGCGGTCGTAGCCTAAACGCCAGATCGCCCACAGCAACAGGAGCGGCGCGACTACGTGAAACAAACTCAGCACGCGAATCCAGAGTGCGACATGCGGATCGAACATGAATTCCGTTCCGCCGATCCAGTGGCGTCCAGTTAGAAGAGTGCCGGCCAGGTCAATGGTGTACAGAGTCTGGAAAAGCAACACGCTGACTGCCTGCCACGAGAAGATGAGCGGACTTTCAAGCCAAAGGCCGGCGGTAATGAATAAGTTTCCGAGATCGCAGAAAAAAAGAAAATTCTGCAGACCATACTGGCGCCAGTAGACCGGCACCCAAACGATTACCCACGCCGTCCACAGCAGCTTGAGCCAGAGTGGCATGCGCATGAGACGGTATTGTATCCGCAGGCCGCAATCTTGAATCGCAACCTCGAATTGCAAGCCAGGAATCCCAGCCAGGAATCGCGATGGGCCAAAAGCCTTTCCAGACCGGCAAAACGGGCTAATTCGGAATTACCACCGTAACTTGATGAGGCTTACGAGTGTACCTACGATGACCTTAGTATGGGTTATCAAGCGCTCTTATTCTGTCCCGATGAGAAGACGGCTCGCGCTGTAACGCAGGTTCTCGGCGAGTTGGACTTCACCGTCATTCCGTGCACCGAACCCTTTGGAGCGGTCAAGAAGTTGATGGGCGAGCACTTCGATGCCGTCGTGGTCGACTGCGATAACGAGCAGAACGCCACGTTGCTGTTCAAGAGCGCACGGAATACGCCCAGCAATCAGTCGTCTCTGGCGGTGGCTGTGGTGGAAGGGCAGGCGGGAGTGGCAAAGGCTTTCCGGATCGGGGCGAACCTGGTCCTCACCAAGCCCATCAATGTGGAGCAGGCGAAAGGCACGCTGCGAGTCGCCCGCGGACTGTTGCGCAAGAACGAAGCTGGAAAACCGGCAGCGCCAGCGACGCCGGCGGCAGCGACAACCGTGAAGCCGGTAAAACCTGTGCCGGCACCTCCGAAGCCCGTGTCCCCAGCACCAGTTACAGCGGCGCCAAATTCAAGGGTGGTTGCTGCGCGCCCGGCCGCGCCCGTCCAACCTTTGGTGAATGCGGCAAAGGCCAGCATTCCAGCTCAGAAACCGCCGCAGCCGAAAGTGGTGGCGTCGATTCCCACCGAAATCAGTGAAAGTGACGCGGACATTTTGGAAATTAGCGATGAAGTCGCTTCCCCTTCAATCGCTGCGCCCGAGGCAAAGATAGCGGCTAGTCAGCCGGCTAATCTGTCGCCGGCGAGTTCAGCAGGGGTTGGGTCAGGCGCTGCCAGCGCTCCGGCTCCCGCCCGCGAGACGAAATCCAGCATCGCAACGGAGTTCAAATCGTCGACGGTCACGCCTGAGAGTTCCACTGAAAAAGTCGCGGACCTCAGCGTGGACACTTGTACGAGCGATGGAGCGTCAGCGCCGGCGCCGGCCTTCACCTTCGGCGGTAATGTCGGCAGTGATGACAAGCCCTCCTCCGGTGGCAGCAAGAAAACCCTGCTGATCGTGGCTGCGGTTGTGCTCATTGCGGCTGGCGGCTACGCATTATGGATGCAATGGGTGCGCTCCAGCGGGGCCGCAACTCCTTTCACACAGGCTGCCGTGCCGACAGTGAAAACGCCTGCGGTTCGGCCGGTGGCACCGAGTGCGGCGCCTGCTGCTAATCCTTACGCGACGGCATCGGCGCCTTCGTCGGTTCCATCTTCGACTCCGGACACCGAAGTGGTGGCTCCACAACCAACCGGGGCGGCCAAGACTTCTTCCAACTCCGACGCGTCAGACGAAGACGATGCCGAAAAAGCGCCAACTCATCCGGGTAAGGCTAATCCGAAAGCGAACTCTGCCAAGGTTTCGGCTCCGACGGCCGATGAGGCTCCGGCGAAGACGGTGGCTGAGCAGGCCATTGTGATCAAGAACGACCTTTCGCAGAAGCCAGCTGCAAAGCCGGCGGCGACGCCCGATGCGCCTGCTCCGAGCATGACCGGTATTGCTGCCGGGGACGGCGGCGGTGCGCTTCCCAATCTGATGGGCGGCGAGAGCAACGCGCCGGCTCCCGTGCTAGGAACGCTGAATGTTTCGCAGGGAGTGTCGCGAGGACTTCTGGTGAAAAAGACGGCTCCGGTATATCCGGCAAGCGCAATGCAGATGCACACTGAGGGTGTGGTTGAGCTTGTGGCAACCATTTCCAAGAGCGGCGACATTTCCGCGGTGAAGGTTGCCAGTGGAAACCCACAGTTGGCGCGCGCCGCGGTTGACGCGGTGAAGCAGTGGAAATACAAACCCTACCTGCTCAACGGCGAGCCCGTTGAGATTCAGACACAGGTCACTGTGAACTTCAAGCTGCCTAACTAAGGCGCAACAGTTCTCAGTTCTCAGTTTTGATCCAGCGCGTAAGAGTTGCCTGCTCGGCTGTGGATTCCTGCTTTAAAATAAAGTTGGCAGCGGTGGTTCGGGGATGGCCGGGTCGTCCGCTTGTTGGCTGAAACATCGGGTATCCCCCTCCCCCCTCCTATCTGTGGAATCATCGCGTTAGCAGGAAATTCTCCGCAAAATACGGATCTCAAAGAGCTTAGAGGTCAAAATTTAGAGAACAAACGAGTTAGGAGCGCGATGCGTTGGGTTCACCCAACCGTCACGGCCTCGACCATGATCGCGCGATTTTATTGAGGGCGCAAGGTCAGGTGTCACATTGAGGTTGTGGAAATTCTTCGGAGCCGGCGATGAGTTGGGGAACCTCGAGCGAGCAACCAGTCAGCAATCATGGTTCCTCGCCCGCGGCGGTCCCCGTCCGCTTGGTGATAACCTTGCGAGATGCGTCACGATTCTGATGCGGGCGCTCGCTCTGCAAAACCTGTTCGATCGAATGCGCTGGTTGGGTTTGCTCTCATCATCGGGCTTTTCCTCGGTGTACTATCCGTCGGCTCGATTGGATGGGTGATGCTGTCGCGCAGTTCCGGGCGAGAGCTGTTGAGCCATGTGTGGTCGGCGGTGACAGGCAGAACCCTCAGTATCGATGTGAGTCAGCCTACGGTGGTCGATCGCATTCAGCGTTTGCAGCGGCTGGAGACCGTGGTTTACACCATGGACAAGCTGGTGACCGGCGCAAAAGAAAACCCCATCTTCCCGGATTTTTTGGCAGGAGATCGCCTGTTAATGCTGGTGCACGGCGAGGTTGTTGCGGGGATTGATTTCGCGGATCTAAAGCCGGGCGATGTCAGAGTGAATGGGAAGCAGATTCAGTTGCATCTTCCTGCGGCGCAAGTGTTCCGGACCCGGATCGACAGCGCGAAGACGCGGGTCTATTCCAGGCAAACCGGGCTGCTGGTACCTACCGACCCGAATCTGGAATCGCAGGTGCGCCAGGAGGCGGAGCGTCAATTGCAAGAGGCCGCAATGGCCGATGGCATTTTGCGAACCGCCCAGCAGAATGCGGCTTCTACTATCAGCAGTCTGCTGCAGGGTTTGGGATTTGAGAAGATTGACTTTGACTAGCGGCGGTGCCTGGGTGGGGTAAGCGCCGTTTCCGGCAATTCTCTTTCACCGGCAATTCTCAATGAGCGCTATCGCCTGTTAGTGACAATCAGTCGAGGGCGTTAGTGTGTTCGAGATGAAACCGAGTCGGCTCTCTCCTTTACTGACAGCTTAAAGCCGCAGATGCGGTTACCACGTTCGTCGCTGAGCCACTGAGCGGTGCGTTAGGGCCCTTGGGCGCATAGGCTAAGATCACGCCCGAGTTTGTCGGGTTGGGATCGGTGCAGCCGTACACGTACGGCTCGGCCGTCAGGGTGTAAGGATACGGGGGCATCCCAAGCGCAAACGTCCACTGGACCGGGAGCGGAGTCACTGTAATCGGCCCCGAAAAGGTGCCGGTCGCGACGAACTGAATCTGATTGCCGTTCGAAGTCTGAGAAATGGTGATGGATTGGAGCTCCCGACCGCTGGTTCCGCCGGTTCCGCTGCTTCCGCAGGAAAGAGCAAGGGAAGTAACGA
>JBAUYE010000371.1:0-2282 GCA_049584615.1 Candidatus Sulfotelmatobacter sp. | reverse complement strand
CCCTCAGCCTTATTGCTATTCGACCTTAGGACTCTCCCTTACGGGCGCACCGACACCAGATATGTATTTCTCGTCGTTCGTCTTGAGCGGTCAAGCCTACGTAACCAACACGACCACCATCACGACTGTTGATTCCTTGCTGGCTACATGCGGCGCTCAGGGGCTTGCTACGTTCTCACCGAGCACATGCAACGCGACTGCAACCCAGCTATACGACTTTACGGAATATGACTTCGGCCAGGCGGGAAGTTGCGGCGGCAGCGGGCAGGCTCTTTGCCCAATCCCGGTACAAACAGGTCAGGTTATCTCAGTAAGCGTGCAGTTCAGCTTCTCCAGTCCTAGCCAGTCTGGCCAGTCGGCGGCCTCGAGCTTGGCCCGGCGACGCACCATGCTGCAGGTTCCTAATCCAGCCAAACCCCCTGCATCGATGCCAGTCAATCAAAATCACTGATCGATGCGCTGCGTGGAGAGCGAAAGGAGCTGGCGATGGAGACGAGAGCGAACAACCGACTGATCACGAGAATGATCACCATGAAGTCCGCGGCGGCGCAAGCCGTGTTCCCGGCGGCGGCAGCGACGGTGAGTCTGCGCCTTGGTGGCGTTGGCCTGCTGCTCGCATTGCTTCTCGTCACTTTCTTCCTGCCGACTTCGCTGCGGGCGCAGGATGTCATCACCACCGTCGCCGGAAACGTTGGCGGAGAGAACGTTGCGGGCGCAAGTTTCAATCTGCCCACGGGCGTGGCCGTGGATTCGTTGGGTAATCTCTATGTCGCCGACGCCAACAACTGCGTGGTGTGGGAAATTAGCAACGGGGTCAGCACGGTGATTGCCGGGATCCAGGGAAACTGCACGCCCGGCACCGGTTCCGGCGCACTGCAATCGCTGGCGCATCCCATCGATGTGGCCTTCTGCGGCAACAATCTCTACTTCGCCACGCACGGCTACGATCCCCTGCTTTCCGACCAGAGCATTTCAACGGCAATCGCAGGCGGCGTTTATGAAATAGAGATTTCGAACGGAACGTTTTCCACGCTGCCCATGCCTCCAACACCCATCAACTCCACGTCTCCGTTATTTCCCGTGGCCCTGGCCTGCGATAGCAATGGAGACGTTTACCTCGCCTCGTATTTTTATCCTCCGAGTGTGTTGCCCGCCGGGTCAGTGGATGAAATTCAAGCAGGCAACCCGACCACGAAGAATCTGATTCAGCAGGCGGGCACAGTCTATTCGGGCATTACCGTCGACAGCGACGGCGGCGTGTTTGTGCTGTCCACGACGGGAACGTCAGTGGGCTGGCTGGGTACCACGCTGTTCGGGGAGACCGGATTTATCGATCGGGTTAGCAATGGCACGACGACGCCAGCTTTCACCGTCGACGACGGTTTTCCAAACACGTCACGGCTGATATCCAACGGACTGGGCAACTTCCTGCTCACCATAGCGGCCAGCGACAGCAAACCAACGGTCTTTGTGCAGGCCGCGCCCGGCAATGCAGTCGCCGGAAACGGGATCGCGAACTTTAAGGATGGTGTCCAGGCGACCTTGGGCGAGTTGAACAGTCCCTCGGGCCTGGCGGTCGATGCCTGCGGCTCGATCTATGTCGCGGACTCGGGCAACAACGTGATCCGCAAGATTCTGAATCCTAATACCGCGGGCACGTCGGCTTGCGCTTCGGGTGCGCCCCCAACCGGGCCTTTCCCCGCCCTCACCGCAAGTTTGAATATTGTGCAGGGCAACGGACAGATCACGGCGCCAGGATCGGTTACTTTCTATTCGACGGAGGGAATCCAGAATTGCACCACTCAGTGCACGACTGCACTCGGGGGCGAGGTGTTTTTCTGCTCGTTCTCAACCGCGTCGTACATTTCGGCAACCTCTACCGATTCGACTCCCTGCGAAGGCGGAGCTACGCTGGCAGCGGTTGCGGTCAGCCCCACGAGCGACACTTCGGGAAACGCCAGTGACCAGGCTCCGTTCCTGATCGCCGGCACTTACTACGTGGTCGCGGAGTACTTCAATCCGCCGTATCTGCCGGTTACGACGGGATACGTGAGGGTAACGGTTTGTGGGGCGAGTTGCACCGACTCGGGCGTGCCGAACATTCCCGTTGCATCTTTGCCCGTGGCACTGACGCCCGGAGCGCTGTCCGGGAACTCGAACGGTGGCAATGGGATTGTCGCGCTCGATGCCAAGAGCAATGAGTATTTTCTTAATGGCAGTGCAAGCACCGTGACCTTAGTGGATAAGAATAGCGGCGGCGGCACGATCATTTCCCCCAGCAC
>JBAUYE010000370.1:0-11151 GCA_049584615.1 Candidatus Sulfotelmatobacter sp. | reverse complement strand
GTGGAAGTGTCCGCGATGTGGGAAGGTGTTTGGGCATCGGTTGTGGACGCAGAGCTGCATCAGTTGCGATTTGAGCAAGGTTGATGTGGAGGCCGTGGCACGGGGGAAGTAATTCCGGGCTGCGGATCGGCACCGATTAACACGAATCCAGAATCTGTTTTGGATTGAAATTCATGGGTATGAAGCGCTCGGGTTGGATTACAGGCGCAGTGGTGTTGCAGCTGCTTTACACGCTGATGATGCTGGCGCTTCCCGTGTATCTGCTGGTGCTGACTCGTGCGTCGGAGACCCGCAGTGGTCCCGATGCGCAGGCAAGTATTGCAGGACTGAAAATTGCCGCCGCGGTGCTGCTGGGTCCGGCGCTGGTTGCGCTTGCCGGATGGATCGGACTGTGGAAGGAAAAACTGTGGGGATGGTGGCTGACCGTCTTGACGGACCTGGGGCTGGTTGCGCTGTTGGTGTATAGCATGATGGATGACGGCTGGCACAACATTGAGTGGGACGTCGTGGTTTTGAGTGTAATCCCGCTGGTTCTCGTGATTCACCTGCTGTTGCCCAAGGTGAGAAGGTTCTATTGGAAGGGACGCGTTCCGGTGGCGCCGGCAAATTGCATAGGTCCCTTCGGCTAGCTCAGGGCAGGCACTTTGCTTCGCTCAGGATGACAATACTTGTCTTGAATGGCATTTTGAAATCCGTTTCAGTCAGCTGGAATCCGGTGATTTGAATTTATGAATTTTGAAAACATTCTTCTCGAAAAGAAAAATTCGATTGCTTACGTCACGGTGAACCGGCCGAAGGTTTTGAACGCGCTCAACATGGCTACCATGGAGGAATTGCGGGCGGCGTTTCATGAGATCAAGAATGACTTGTCGATTCGCGTCGTTATTCTTACGGGCGCGGGTGAGAAGGCGTTTATTGCCGGGGCGGACATTGGCGAGCTGGCTAAGCAAGATGCGGTTACGGGCAAGGAGTATACGCATCGCGGGCAGAACGTTCTTAATCTGATTGAGAATCTGGGGAAGCCGGTGATTGCTTGCATCAATGGATTTGCTTTGGGCGGGGGATGCGAGATTGCTTTGGCTTGCACGATGCGGCTGGCTAGTGAGAACGCGAAGTTGGGGCAACCCGAGGTGAAGCTGGGGATTATTCCCGGCTATGGCGGGACGCAGCGGCTGCCACGGCTGGTGGGCAAAGGCATTGCGATGCAGATGGTGCTGGCCGGGGAGATGATCACGGCGCAGGAAGCGTATCGCATTGGGCTGGTGAATGAAGTGACCGTAGCGGCGGAGTTGATTCCGCGGGCCGAGGCGATTGCGGCGAAGATTATTGCGAATGCTCCGCTGGCGGTGCAGTATGCGATGGAGGCCGTGAACAAGGGCATGGAGATGACTTTGAGCGAAGGGTTATATCTGGAAGCGGTTTTGTTCGGCGTGGCCTGCGCTACTGAGGATAAGAAGGAAGGGACTGCGGCGTTTTTGGAGAAGCGGGCGGCGCAATTCAAGGGGAAGTAAGTCGTGGCCACGGATTTTCGCGGATCTCTACGGATAAAATCTCACCCACCACGGAGGCACTGAATCACGGAGAAGAAAGACAAGAAGAATTTCGTTGTTGAGCCTCTTCCTGAGTCTGATCTTCCTGCGCTCGAAGGATCGTTGAGCGCTTCGGGTAAGCGCTTCGCTATTGCCGTTTCCCGGTTCAATGCATTTATCACTGAGCGGCTGCTGCTGAGCGCGGTCGACGGATTGTTTCGCTCCGGCGCTGCCAGGAAAGATATCGATCTGGTGCGGGTGCCGGGGGCGTTTGAGATTCCGCTGGCGGCGCGGAAGCTGGCGGAAACCGGGAAGTATGACGCGATTATTTGTCTCGGTTGTCTGCTGCGCGGCGATACGGCACATTACGACGTGATCGTGAATGAAGTGACGCGCGGGATTGGACAGTCGGCGCAGGAGACTGGGGTTCCGCATGCGTTTGGGGTGCTTACTTGTGAGAACCTGGAGCAGGCTATTGACCGCGCTGGGCTGAAGATGGGGAACAAGGGATTCGAGGCGGCGTTGGCGGCGGTGGAGATGGCGTCGCTGGGGCAGGCTATCGGGCTTCGGGCTTCGGGCTCCGGGCGTACGCGATCGGGCGGCACACATCAGTCATCCGCTGTCAGCAAGAAGCAGCTTCCTCGCTTCGCTCGGAATGACAAAACAAAAATTAGGACCTCGAAGACGAAGCGCAAATAATCCTTCCTCTACAGTAAACTGAGAACTGGCCACTGATCACTGATCACTGGCCACTGCTCTTATGGGTACACGGCGTAAATCTCGCGAGTTGGTTCTGCAGATGCTGTTTCAGGCGGACATGGGCAAGCAGACGGTGGACCATGTGCAGAGCACGTTTTGGGCGGAGCATGGGGGGACGAGCGCGGAGGTGCGCGGGTTCGCGGAAGATTTGTTCCGGGTAGCTACGGATCGGGTGGCAGAGATTGACAAACTGATCGAGCGGCATGCGGAGCACTGGCGCATGGAGCGCATGGCGGCGGTCGATCGAAACCTGTTGCGCGCGGGAGTGGCGGAGTTTTTGGGATATCCGGAGACGCCGCGGGCAGTGGTGATCAATGAGGCGCTGGAGATTGCGCGGAAGTTTTCCAGTTTGGAATCTGTGCAGTTTGTGAATGGCGTGCTGGATAGTGTGGCTAAGGATTTAGAGAAGACGGCGTAGCAAAATCATCGAGCCGCTAAAGTGCGGGACGGCGTGCGGCCGCCCAGGGCTGGACCCTTCGGCTTCGCTCAGGGTAGGCTCGCGAGGCGTCCTGCCCACACGAGCCCGTCCTGGACAATCCCTTCCCACACAATCCCTTCCCACACAATCCCTTCCCATCTCGTCCCATTCCATCCCGTAGCGTGGCTTGCTAGGGTCGGATGGCGATCATGTTCAGGGCGCAGTTGGTACTGGTGTAGCAGAAGCTGTTGGAAGAGTTGGGAAGCGGTGTGAAAGTGACCTCCATGCGGTCCAGGGATAGAGCTGTGTTGACCTCGTGGAGCAGGCCATCGGAGCCGGCCACGTAGATCAGGGAACCATCCACTGTCATGTCGGCGGAAAGTGGAGTTGCGTTGTTCACGAGCGGGATGGCCGAGGTGGAGCCGGTGTCGAAGTTATAGACCAGAATTCCGTTGCTGTCGCTGGCGACGATGTAGGCCTTGGTGGCATCCGGCGAGAGGAAGAAGTTGATGGGAGTGAAAGAGCCGACCCCGAGATTGATGTGGATGGGCAGGAAGGTTGCGTTCTGGGGGGTTTGCGCCAGGGTGACTTGCGGCGGACAGAGCGTGGTGAGCGGGGCCAAGGAAGAAGTAGTGGCGATGATGTCAATGCCGGTGTTATCGACACCGAAGAAAAAGTCGAGACCCTGGGTTTGAAGGGTAGGGATGGTCGGGTTGCCCATGGGGACGTTGCCGGCGGGCACCATCTTCAGGAAGATAGGCGGACCGGGAATGGTCCCGGCCGATAAAGGTGGCGTTAACGCGGAACTGTCGCAGGTGTTGTAGAGGGCAAGAGTGCCGGGAGCACTTCCGCCGGAGAGCAAGGCGAACGACCCGGTGGAGTTGAAAACAATGGAGGAGGCTGGGGTCGGCAGAGCAATGGGCGGTTCCAAATACTGGAAGGGGGAATAAATATACAAAGTGTTGCCGCCATCGCCCAGGATAAAGGTCTTCAATCCGTCGGGCGAAAACGCCGCCGCGGTTGCGCTATTTATGTTCAACGGTAGGGCGGACGACGAAGCGCCGACGAGGTACACCTGATTGGGAGTGGAGACGGTATCGGAAAAGATAGCCTGGGTGCCGTTATGCGAAACCGCAATGACCTTGCCGGTTACTTGGCCCAGAGGCGTGCCGGGAGCGGGCAGAGAGGAGTACGGACTTGAACTGCTTCCGAGGCTGCTGGGATTGACGGTGATCGCGCCGAATTCACTGCCCACGTAAACTCTGTCTCCCGGAAGATCGAACATCAGGGAGTTGGGCGGGTTGGGCAGCGGTGAGGCGCCGCCTGGGAGATTGGTGGTGGTTGAGACATTATAAAGTCCCACTTCGCATTGGATGTTGCTGTAACAGTCCTGGCTGGTTGACAGCACGCTGGTGGAAGTCGCCGCGCCGGTCACCAAACCCGAAATGGCGGTGACGGGATAAACCGGTTGCGGAACGTAGGGTGCGGGAGCTCCCGATATATTAAGCGGGTATCCGATGTTGCAGGTGGGCGGGGTGCAGGATGCTGAAATGGCGGCTACGCCTGGCTGGGCAGTAGCTATGGTGCAAGTTGTGGAGCTGGTGCTGCATCCGGAGGTGGCGCTGCCGGCGGTGAGGGCGGCCGGCTCGGAAGAGATCCAAGTTAGCGGAGGTTTGGGCACGAGGCAGCCTTGCACGTCGACAGCGTAGGCGGTGACGGTTTCCGACGTCCCTTTGTTGACCACAAAGTTGGTTAAGTTGCTGCTTTGCGAGCCGCTGACGTTGAGCTCGAGCGCGATGCACTGCACCGGGCAGGTTTCGAAGTCGAAGGGCTGGCTGGCGACGCTGGAGGCCGAGGCGATCACCTGGGTCTGTCCCGGTGTATTGGCTGATGCGTTGGCCTGGTTGGTAGGGACATCGTAAGTATTATTCGTCACGATAGGAGTGAGCGTGGCGACACCGGCGTTGCCCTGGCTCCAGAAAAACGGCCCGACGGAGGCGGTGATATCGGTTCCCTGACTGTCAAATGCGGTGGCCTGAAGATTGAGTATCTGGTTCTGCGAAAGGCAAGAATTTGTGGCCTTGAAGGGGAGAGTGCAAGCAGCGGGAAGCTGAGTCTGCGCGGGGCAGGCGGGAGGCGGAGAATTGACCGGCGGAACAATACTGACTTGAATGTTTGCGATGAAGGGATGGACGAAGACCAGCGTGGGAGCGCTGGTGGCTCCGCCGGACTCGGCCGTTACCTCGGAGGTGCCGATGCCGCCGGGGCTACAGATTGTGTAAAGCGGGGCGTTCCAAGTGCCAGCGCAGGCGGCGCCGTTGGCCGCGACGTCGACGATTCCGGGATTGCTCGAGGCGAAGGTGAATGTAGTCCGGAGGTTTGAGTTAGCTGCGTTCTGGGCAGTGGCGGTGAACACAATGACGGTCCCGGCCTGCATGGAATAACTGGTGGCGGGATTCAGGCTGATTCTCGCCGCGAACGGCGAGGATCCGGGCGGGGTATGGCCGCCGCACGCCGGCAAGAACACGAACGAAGAGATAGTGAGGACTATCCACAAACAGTGACCGAAACGCAACCTTCCCATGCATCCTCTCGTCGCCTCATGGTGGTTCTCAGAGGAGGCGAACCGCTTTACTGGAATGGAAAACTTTTAGTGTAGAGAACGGAGACGGATTCAGCAAGCAGGCGCGGCGACTGCCTGGACAACGTTCAGTGCGGTCTGGTGAGGGAGCGAGCCAAACGCGCCCAGATCCTTCGCGAGACAGAAAGCGTCTGGCTCAGGATGACAATCCAACACCCGAACGTCAAACGGAGACCTGCTAGGCCGGATCGCTCCGGTTCCGACAGTGGGATGCAAAAAGATGGGTTGACGATGTTTCCATCCAGTTGCTATATTTGTAAGGTTCCGCGAGTTAATCCAGGCTTGCTGTGTGCCGTGAGTTCCGGTGGAGGTGTGCGGGGACTTGCGGTAGAGCTTTTGAGAAATGCGTTTCTGGTGAAGTGAAGTGCCAGAAACTTTCCTCGCTGAAACGTTCCTGCGCTGCCTTTCGCCCTATCACGAGGGCTTCTTGATCGCCTGAATAAGGCGTGACAGCGGTCTGCGGAAGGATATGCAGGACAGAGCTGGCGATACGGAGCACCCCCGAGTCTTGCCGGGTGCCACCGTCGGCAGCATAAATCTAAGTTGGGACCCAAGAATCTCTCTCCGTGATTCGTGTGCGGCGAGAAGCATGGCTGGGCGATTGTGCCCCGCCAGCCCGGATCGCGCAAGTAGAGCGCCCGGGTGATTGCGCCGCGCGCTGCCTGCCCTGAAGGGAAGGGGCTCGGCGTGAGTGGCGTTACCCGGCGTTAGCGTAGCAATGCGGTAAATAAGGAGCGGCGACGAGTGCCTACTTTTAATCAATTGGTGCGTGATGGGCGGAAGCGGCCGCGATATAAGACGGCCAGTCCGGCGCTGCAGGGCTGTCCGCAGAAGCGCGGGGTTTGCACGCGGGTCTATACGCAGACGCCGAAGAAGCCGAACTCGGCGTTGCGCAAAGTGGCGCGGGTGCGGCTGACGAACGGGATTGAGGTCACGACCTACATCCCCGGCGTGGGACACAACCTGCAGGAGCACTCGATTGTGCTGATCCGCGGCGGCAGGGTGAAGGATCTGCCAGGCGTGCGCTATCACGTGATTCGCGGCACGCTGGACGCGGTCGGAGTGGCCGGACGTCAGCAGGGACGTTCGAAATACGGCGCCAAGCGCGCCAAGAAGGGTTAAGAAGCAGATGCCCCGTAAAGGACATACAGCTAAGCGGACCGTGCCAGCCGATGCCGTTTATGGCTCGAATCTGGTGACGAAGTTTATCAACTCGATGATGTGGCAGGGCAAGCGTTCGACCGCCGAGGGCATTTTTTATGAAGCCCTGACCAAGGTGCAGGAAAAAGGCGGCGACGAAGCTTTGAAGTTGTTCACCAAGGCGGTCGAGAACGCGAAGCCGTTGCTCGAGGTGAAGACGCGGCGCGTCGGCGGCGCTAATTATCAGGTGCCGGTGGAAGTGAATGCTGATCGGCGAACTTCGCTGGCGATCCGGTGGCTACTGACTTACGCGCGCGGGCGCGCGGAGCGAGGCATGGTTGACAAGTTGAGCAATGAATTGCTGGACGCGGCGAATGGAAAAGGCGCCGCTATTAAGAAGAAGGAAGATGTGCATCGGATGGCGGAGGCTAATAAGGCTTTCGCGCATTACCGGTGGTAAGGAAATTTGTAATTTGATAATCGGGTAATTTTGTAATTTAAAAGCCCGAGAGATTTTGATTTTCAAATTACCAAATTGCCCGATTGCAAAATTACTAAATTGAGTTTGGAGCCCAGAAAGAGTTAGAGAGTCGTGCCTAGAACAGTCCCATTAGAACGCTGCAGGAATATCGGCATCATGGCGCACATTGATGCCGGGAAGACCACTACGACGGAGCGCATCCTGTTTTATACGGGGAAGACGCACCGCATCGGAGAGGTGCACGAAGGCACTGCGACTATGGACTGGATGGAACAGGAGCAGGAGCGCGGAATTACGATTACGTCCGCGGCTACGACCTGCACCTGGCGCGACATTCGCATCAACATTATTGATACGCCCGGCCACGTGGATTTCACCGCGGAAGTGGAGCGATCGTTGCGCGTGCTCGACGGCGCTGTGGCTGTGTTTGACGCGGTGCACGGGGTGCAGCCGCAGTCGGAAAAAGTCTGGCGCCAGGCTGATAAGTACGGCGTGCCGCGGATTTGCTTCATTAATAAGATCGACAAGATGGGCGCGGATTTCGAGCATGCGGTTGATACGATCCGCAAGCGTTTGAGCGCGAAGCCGGTTGCGATTCAGATTCCGATCGGGCAAGAAGATAAATTCAAGGGCGTTATTGATCTGATCAATATGAAGGCGATCGTGTGGCAGGACGACACAATGGGCGCCGAGTACCTCACCGAAGAAATTCCCGCCGAACTGAAGAAGAAAGCCGAAGCATTCCACGCCCAACTGGTTGAGAGCATTGCCGAGAACGACGACGAAATCCTGCACAAGTTTCTGGAAGGCGAAGAGATTACGGCGGATGAGCTGCGGGCGTCGCTGCGGAAATCTACGATTGCGTTGAGAGTGTTTCCGGTGGTGGTGGGAACGGCGTTCAAGAATAAAGGCGTGCAGCCGCTGCTGGATGCAGTGGTCGATTATTTGCCTTCGCCGCTGGATGTGCCGGAAACGCATGGCCTGAATCCCGATAACGGGGAGCAGATTTTTCGCAAAGCGGATGACAAAGAGCCATTTTCGGCCTTGGCGTTCAAGATTATGGCCGATCCGTTTGTTGGTCAGTTGACGTTTATTCGAGTTTATTCCGGACAGCTTAAGACTGGGGATTCAGTGTTGAATACCGGCCGGCGCCGGAGTGAGCGTATTGGGCGTTTGCTCAAGATGCACGCCAACAAGCGCGAAGAAATCAGCGAGATTCTGGCGGGCGACATTTGCGCTGCAGTTGGGCTGAAGGGTGTTAGCACCGGCGATACGATTTGTAATGAAGATCATCCCATTGCGCTTGAGAATATTACGTTTGCGGTTCCTGTGATTTCGGTTGCGGTTGAGCCAAAGACGAAAGCCGATCAGGAGAAAATGGGCATGGCGCTGGGGCGACTGGCGCAGGAAGATCCTACCTTTAAAGTTCATACCGATCCCGACAGCGGACAGACCATCATCAGCGGCATGGGCGAGTTGCATCTCGAGATCATCGTCGACCGCATGATGCGTGAGTACAAAGTTGAGGCCAATGTCGGCAAGCCACAGGTGGCTTATCGCGAGACCATTCGCAAGCACTCCGAAGCGGAAGGTAAATACATTCGGCAGACCGGCGGGCGCGGGCAGTATGGGCACGCCAAGATCAAGCTCGATCCCCAACCGGCTGGCACCGGCTACGAATTCGTCAACGACATTGTGGGCGGTTCTGTGCCGAAGGAATTTATCAAGCCGATTGATCAGGGAATTCAGGAAGCGCTTGAAGGTGGGATTCTGGCGGGCTATCCCATGGTCGATGTGAAGGCTACGCTGTATGACGGCAGCTATCACGACGTCGACTCGAACGAAATGGCGTTCAAGATTGCCGGGTCGATGGCGTTCAAGGAGGCTGCGCGCAAGGCTTCTCCGGTGCTGCTGGAGCCGGTGATGGCGGTTGAAGTGGTGACTCCAGAAGACTACGCCGGTGTGATTATGGGTGACCTGAGTTCGCGGCGTGGACGCATTGAGGGTATGGAGCATCGCGCTGGGTCGCAGGTGATCAAGGCTATTGTTCCCCTCGCTGAGATGTTTGGGTATGCGACGCACATGCGGTCGTCGACGCAGGGGCGAGCTGAGTACTCGATGCATTTTGCGCGTTATGAGGAAGCTCCGCGGTCGGTGGCGGAGGAGATCATCGCCAAGGTGCAGGGAACTACGAAGTAAGCGTGGTAGCGCCGGCGTCTCGCCGGCTGGTGACAAATTTAGAATTTACACGGGCGGTACGCCCGTAAAGCCGGCGGGACGCCGGCGCTACAGAGGAAATTATGGCGAAAGAGAAATTTGATCGTAACAAGCCGCACTGCAACGTAGGGACGATTGGTCACATTGATCATGGCAAGACCACGTTGACGGCGGCGATCACCAAGGTGTTGCAGAAGCATAATCCGAAGATCGTGTTCCGGTCTTTCGATTCGATTGATAACGCTCCGGAAGAAAAAGCTCGCGGAATCACGATCGCTACGGCGCACGTGGAGTATGAGACGGCGAACCGGCACTATGCGCACGTCGATTGTCCGGGGCACGCGGATTACATCAAGAACATGATCACGGGCGCGGCCCAGATGGATGGCGCGATCCTCGTCGTTGCTGCCACCGACGGTCCGATGCCGCAGACGCGGGAGCACGTGCTGTTGGCGCGGCAGGTGGGTGTGCCTTACATCGTGGTTGCGCTCAATAAGTGTGATGCGGTTGACGACCCTGAGCTGCTGGATCTGGTCGAACTCGAAGTGCGTGAGTTGCTGAAGAGCTACAAGTTTCCAGGGGACGATGTGCCGGTGATTCGGTTGTCGGCTCTTGGCGCTTTGAACGGAGAAGAGAAGTGGGAGAAGCAGATTGACGCGTTGATGGAGGCGGTGGATAAGAGTGTGCCGCAGCCGGCGCGCGAGTTGGACAAGCCGTTCCTGATGCCGATTGAAGATATCTTTTCCATTCAGGGACGCGGCACGGTCGTGACCGGACGTATCGAGCGCGGGAAGGTGAAAGTCGGCGAGGAAGTGGAAATCGTCGGCTTCCGCGACACGCGCAAGACGGTGGTGACCGGCGTCGAAATGTTCAAGAAGCAACTCGACGAAGGCATGGCGGGCGATAATGCCGGTCTGTTGTTGCGCGGCATCGCGAAAGAAGATGTGGAGCGCGGCATGGTGCTGGCGAAAGGCGGATCGATCACGCCACACACCAAGTTCAAGGCGGAAGTCTACATCCTGACGAAGGAAGAAGGTGGAAGGCATACGCCGTTCTTCAAGGGATACCGTCCGCAGTTTTATCTGCGGACGACGGACGTGACGGGTGTGGCCGAACTTCCGGCGGGCACCGAGATGGTGATGCCGGGCGACAACGTGAGCCTGGTTATCGAACTGATCACGCCGGTGGCGATGGAGAAGGGCCTGCGCTTCGCCATTCGCGAAGGCGGACACACGGTCGGCGCCGGAACGATTGCGGAGATTGTGCAGTAGCGATGTAGAGCGGGCGCCCTCGTCCGCGTGCGTGCAGCATCGAGAAGGCTCGCGGGCGAGGGCGCCCGCGCTACACGAAAACGCGGCTTGCGTCCTGCCGCCAGTTCTTTCCTTCCGGAGACGCCGGGAGGGGTTAGAGAGAGTGAAACGTGATTGGAAAAGAAAGAATTCGCATCCGGTTGAAGGCTTACGACTATCGCATCCTGGATCAGTCGACGGGCGAGATTGTGGAAACCGCTCGCCGCACCGGTGCGCAGATTGCGGGGCCGATTCCATTGCCCACGATGAAAAATAAATACTGCGTGCTGCGTTCGCCGCACGTGGACAAGAAATCGCGTGAGCAGTTCGAGATCCGCACCCACAAGCGCCTGCTCGATATTCTCGAGCCGACGCAGCAGACGGTGGACGCGCTGATGAAGCTCGATCTGCCGGCGGGCGTGGACGTGGAGATCAAGGCTTTCGGAAAAGAACATAAATAGCTCCTGGCTTCTAGCTTCGAGCTAGGGCCACGGAGCTCCCAGCCAATAGCCGTGGTTACATGACGAGCCACGCTGGGCGGAGACGAAGATGGCAACGAAGGTTACTGGGATTCTGGGCAAGAAGGTCGGCATGACGCAACTGTTCGACTCGAAGGGCGATGTGCGCCCGGTCACGGTGCTGCAGGCTGGTCCTTGCGTAATTACGCAGCATAAGTC
>JBAUYE010000369.1:0-1538 GCA_049584615.1 Candidatus Sulfotelmatobacter sp. | reverse complement strand
GTCCGTCGCGGACAAGGTCGGCGGTGCGCGATCCTTGATTCAGCACGGCGCTCACTGCGTTCTCGATGCAAGCGGCTTCCTGGTCGAGTTGAAAAGAATGGCGCAGCAGCAGTGCCGCAGAAAGAATTGCGCCGAGAGGATTCGCGATTCCCTTTCCGGCGATGTCTGGCGCTGAGCCATGGACGGGCTCGTATACGCCGACCGGGCCACCGATACTGGCTGAGGCCAGCAGGCCTAGTGATCCTACTACGCCACCGGCCTGGTCGGAGAGAATGTCGCCGAACATGTTTTCGGTGAGAACCACGTCGAAATCTTTGGGGCGCTGCCCCAGCGACATGGCGGCAGAATCCACATACATGTGGGAGAGTTGCACTCCGGGATAATCTTTCGCGCAGCGGGTGACGACTTCGCGCCACAGGCGGGAACACTCGAGAACATTTGCTTTGTCGACGGAGAGAACTTTTTGGCGGCGCTTCAGGGCCAAGTCGAAGGCGACGCGGGCGATGCGCTCGATGGCGGGTTCGCCGTACGTCATGGTGTTGGTGGCGACGCGCGAGCCGGGCTCGCCTGTGATGGAACGCGGTTCTCCGAAATAGAGCCCGCCGAGCAGTTCGCGGACGATCATTATGTCGGTGCCGCGGACTAGATCGGGGCGCAGCGGGGAACAGTCTTCGAGGGCGGGAAAACAGATGGCGGGACGCAGATTCGCATAGGCGCCTAACTCGCGGCGCAGGCGGAGGAGCCCGGCTTCGGGGCGAAGGTGCTGGGGATAGTGGTCGAAGGCGGGGCTGCCTACGGCACCGAGCAGGACTGCGGACGACGATAGGCACGCCTGGATCGTATCGGGCGGGAGCGGATCGTTAACAGCGGATAGTGCTGCGCCGCCGATGTTTTTTCTTTGGAGTTGGAGCTGGTGGCCGAATGCGTCAGCGATGGCTTGAAGCACCACGACGGCTTGTTCGGTGACTTCGGGGCCGATGCCGTCGCCGGGGAGGATAGTTAGGTTCAGGAGCATGCGGGATTAGTTTAATGGAAAGTGCTTACCGCGTGCAGGTCGGGCTTCGCCCGACGGACAGCCGAGGGCGGCTGTCCCCACATAAGCTTTCCGAGAGCTGGCGAAGAAACTGCTACACGCCCCAGAGATAATCTTCCTGCTGCTGATCGTGGTGGTGCTCAGGAGCCACAGGGACACCGAAGGTGCCGGGTTGGGGCGCCATCGGGAATGGGCGGACTGGCTCGGGGGTTGCCGGGCTCGCGGTGGCTGTGGCCGCGACTGGCGTTTGAAGCGGTTCGAACAATGGAGTCGCCGATCCGGCCGGCTTGTGGGTGTCGCGGATCAACTCGAGCAGGTGATGATCCTCGACGTGCTTAATCTTGTCGGCGAGGCGGACGAAGCGGCGATAGATGTCGTCGAGGGCGCGTCGGTCGAACTGGTAGCCGAGCTGTTCGCAGCGAATGGCGAGGGCGTGACGGCCGGAGTGCTTGCCGAGCACGAGTTTGGAATCGGGCACGCCGACGGATTGCGGCGTCATGATTTC
>JBAUYE010000368.1:0-1612 GCA_049584615.1 Candidatus Sulfotelmatobacter sp. | reverse complement strand
AAGTTGCACAGCGGTCGTAGCCGGAATGAGCAGATCGCGACTGACCTGCGCCTTTATGTGCGGGCGGCGATTGACGAGTTGCGAAAGGAACTGGCCGAGGTGTGCGCGGCTTTCGCCGATCGCGCCGAACAGGCCGGCAGCGCTGCGATGCCTGCCTACACACATTTGCAGCATGCGGAGCCTGTGTTGGTGGGGCACTGGTTGCTGGCCTATGTCGAAATGTTTTTGCGGGATGCGGACCGGCTTGCCGATTGCCGCAAGCGTTTGAACGTGTGTCCGCTGGGATCGGGCGCCGTAGCGGGTGCGACTCTGTCGCTGGATCGGGCGTTCATGGCCAACGAACTCGAGTTCGCTGGTCCGACGGCGAACAGTATCGACGCTACCAGCGACCGCGACTTCGTGCTTGAGTTCGTCAACACGCTCTCGCTCCTGGGGGTGCACTTGAGCCGGTGGGCGGAGGAAATGATTATTTTTTCTTCACAAGAATTTGGCTTTGTGAAATTGCCTGAGGCTTATTCAACCGGCAGCAGCGCGATGCCTCAAAAGAAGAATCCAGATCTTCTGGAGCTGGTACGAGGCAAGACCGGGCGCGTCATCGGGAGCGCGATGACGCTACAGGTGACTTTGAAGGGTTTACCGCTGGCTTACAACAAAGACTTGCAGGAAACCCAGGAGCCGTTGTTCGATGCTGCCAATACTGCGCTTGGATTATTGCCTTTAGTCGGGGGCTGGATGAAAGCGGTGGAGTTTAACCAGGAGCGTATGAATGAGGCAGCTCAGTCCGGATTTATGAATGCGTGGGCAGCAGCCACTTATCTGGTCAAGCGCGGCGTTCCGTCGCGGCTCGCGCACGAACAAATCGGGAAGGCTGTGAAGCTGTGCGTGGAAAGGCAGTGCGAGCTTCAGGATTTAACCCTGGATGAGTTGCGCGCGCTGAATCCGGTGTTTGATCGCGATTTTCATGAGTGCCTGAAGCTGTCTGAAGTGTTGGCGATCCATGATGTTGCCGGCGGGACGGCGCCAGCGCGGGTGCGGCAGGGGATTGGTGCGGCGAGAAAGAAAATCGAGTCTCTGCGCGAGGAGGTCGATTTTCATGCGCACGCGTAAAGCCATTCTGCCGGATGCGCAGCAGATTTACGAGCTGATCTCGGGCTATTCGGGCGATGGCACTTTGCTGCCGCGCACTCTGGCGGAGATTTGCGAGAACGTAAGGGATTTTGTGGTTCTGGAGAATGAAGGCCGCATCATCGGCTGTGGCGCGCTCCATCTTTACGGCACGCACCTCGCGGAGATTCGTTCGATCACGGTGGGGCCTCGCGCGCAAGGGCAAGGCGGAGGCAGCCGGCTGATGAAGGCGTTGCTGGCAGAAGCGAAGCGGCATCGGGTGGACTGCATCTGCCTGTTCACGCGGGCTCCGGAATTTTTTGCACGCCAGGGATTCGAGATGGCTCGACGCGAAGACCTTCCCGACAAGATTTACAAGGACTGCCACGTCTGTCCCAGGTTTTACAACTGCGACGAAGTCGCGATGGTGCGGGGCAAGCTCCCTACGTTCGCCATCCTTCCCGAGCCGGCGAACTGGCTGGTGAAGATTCAGGCCCAGCAGTAGCGG
>JBAUYE010000367.1:0-2502 GCA_049584615.1 Candidatus Sulfotelmatobacter sp. | reverse complement strand
GAGCGCCGTCTAGCGGAGTGGGCTGAAGTTGTACGGAAAGGCGCCCAACAGTTTCGAGAAAGAGGATACGTTCCTCTGGGGAATTTGATTCATCCTTTCAATCTTGCGGCACTGCGCCGTTACTACCGGCATGCGATCCGGGGCGGAGCCTTATCACTCGGCGACGTGCAGAGTCCACGGCGTTATGCGGTCCATAATGACAGCGTGGCGCGTTTCTTTCATCACCAGATTGCGAACGCCGTGAGTGCTGTGGTGGGCGAAGCGATCAAGCCTTCTTATGTTTACCTCGCTTCTTATTTGAGTGGCGCCGACTTGAAGAAGCACATCGACCGGGAGCAGTGGTAGTTCAGCGTCACGCTATGCCTGGATTTTTCTCCCGAGCCCGAGCTTGCAACCTCGTGGCCCATACGCCTCGATACTGCTGAAGGCACCGTCACGGTTTATCAGGCGCTGGGCGACGGGTTGGTCTACCGGGGAACGAAGGTGCCTCACTACCGCGACGTGTTGGCCGAGGGACATACATCAACTTCCATTTTCTTTCATTACGTACCGGCAAATTTTTCCGGGCCGCTCGAATAGATGCGCCTAGGTGGCGCACTGGCTGGGCTACCGCAGACCCGAAATCAGATAAAGCACGGAGGAGACCTGGTAGTAGCTATAGGCGAAGCGCGAGCCGTCGCGGGTCACAACCACCGGGGCGATATTCACTACACCGGCATTTGTGGGGGGCTGCAATTCCTGGATGAGTGTCTTCTTGCCCGTCGCTAAGTTGACCTCGAACACCTTGGCAGGAACTTGCCCAGCAAGATACACGTAAACTGAGGAGCCGTCCTGCGACCACTGAATTGGAACAAAGCCCGGTTCGAGGTCGCGGATCGTATGAGGCGGACCCCCAGCAGTGGGGTAGACCGCTACTCCTCCTCCCTCGTCGTTGATGCGAAAAATGAACTGGCCGTCCGGTGAAATTAACCCGCGGGTAATCCCTTCCGGCGTGATCGGTGTTGGCTTCCCTCCATCTAGATCCACCAGGTAGGCGCGCACGCCGTGACCGGGTTCGCTGGCGTTGAGGGCGATGCGTCTTCCGTCTGCCAGGAAATGAGCGGAGCCGTTTTGAATATCCAGCCCTGGTGTCGCAATCGTGCGAGGCTGACCGGCACCGACGGGAACGAGCTTCACCTGTCCCGGGCTGCCGGGGAGAATGGAAATCACCCACTTGCCGTCCGGCGAGAGTCCACCCGAGCTTCCTTCACCTAGTTGCACGGGCGGTGTTCCGTCGATTTTGCGAATGGCAAGTGAATAGTGCGGCCCTGCGGCCTCACTGGCATCCTCAAACAAGACCGATTGCCCATCACCCGAAATGTCTTTTGCAATGTTCCAATCGTGCCAGGAAAGATCTGCAGCGCTGCCGTTACGTGCGGCGGTGGCCATCGCAAGACGTTCATGGTCCAGGCTCACCAAGACTCTGCCGTCGGGCGCCACATCCTGTAAAGTCATGCCCTCCGGAAGGTCCAGGATTCTTCGGGCGCGTCCTGACATACTCACCGCACGCAGGTCTCGATTTAGGCCTTTTTCGACGGCCGTAAACCAGACCTCTTTCCCATCGGGGCTCCAGGCCAGGCCATCCTCCGATTCCCACTCGGGCGAAAGCACATTGACATTGCCGCTGAGGTCGACGAGGAGCACTGAGCCTCGGTCATCCCACAATGTAGGGTGATCCATAAACGCGATCTTGTCGTTTTGAGGTGAAAAACGAAGGTGGCTGATCCATCCTTCACTTTGATATAGAACGTGACCAATGGGATATTCAATTCGATCACGGCCTTGAACATAGTGGACCACGGCCAGTTCACCGTTTGCATCCCAATCTGCCCACGGAACATCTTCAAGGACCTCTCTGGGAGAGCCTCCCGCAAGCGGACTGCGGGCGAGCGTGCCGACCGCCTCCAGGTGTGCCAGGCGAGCCCCATGGAGTGCCACAGCTAGTTCGCCGGTTCGCGAGATCGCGAGCAAATTTGCGTCCGCCAGGTTGAGCGGTTGGCTCAGCAGGGAATCCCCGACCGTGGAGAAGATCTGTAGCGGCTTGCCGTTCCATGCTGCCCCATACACGATGGCCCGAAAGTCAGGTGCGAAGCGCGCCGAGTACACCGTGCCCTGTTCGAAGGTTAGACGCCGGTAAGTTGGAGAAACCGCTTTCTCACGCCACTGATTTGCCAGAAGCAGCAGCGTGGCTGCCAGAAGCGCTCCAGCCACCGCCCATGGGACAACGTGCGCTTGCCTCCGCGAAACCCCGAGCCGCGTTCTTCGTCCGCCGGAAGAGCTTGACAGAGTGTCCAGAGCAAACGCCAAGTCCCGCGCCGATTGAAAACGGTTCTCCGGTTCTTTCTCCAGACAATGGCGCACGATTTGCAAGACTGATTCGTGGACGCGCACCTGTTCCAGGTCGATCTCGGGAGGGTTTTCCAGGAGCACCGCAGTCATGGTGTCGACCTCGGTCTCACCGCG
>JBAUYE010000366.1:0-3988 GCA_049584615.1 Candidatus Sulfotelmatobacter sp. | reverse complement strand
GCAACAGGCCGAAAGTTGTAACAATGCCGAATACGATCGGGATCACTACAATGAGTGATACGCGGGGGTTGCGAAAACAAAGGTATACGATCAGCAGAATACCGGCCAGCGTCCACACCAATGCTCTGCGACTGTCATGAAGCACTTGCCTCTGCAGGTCGCGGTTCATCTTGTCGAAAGAAAATTCCACGAACGGACCAAATTGATTTCGCCAGGACTCGATGACACTTTCCGGAACTACTTCGACAGCATCGGGATCGGTGCCATAGTAGGTGATGGCCGCGACGTAGCTACCGTCCTCGGTCTTGCGAATGCTATTGCCGAGCAGTCCTGGCGGCAGGAACTTGGCGGCGGTTTCCAGGGTGATCGGATCACCACCTTGTCCCATGCCTTGTCCTAGCTGTCGCAGCCGATCGATAAAGGGCTGAAGCGGCTCGGTTCGAAAACCATTCTCACGCAGCGAATCCTCGAGGGCACGGGCGGAAGCCGAAAGATTGATGCCAGCCAGTGAACTGGCTCGTTCACGTTGCGTTCGAACTGACGGAAGCAGAATTGTCGGTGAGAAGATGGATTTGATGACACCGCGATGCTGATAGGCTTCCAGCCCGGCCGTCAATTCCTCGGCTCTGCCCAAAACCTCCTGCTCGCCGCCGGCGATCAAGAGCACATTCGGACTGCCCTCAATGCCGAACCTTGCGGATAGCAGGTTCTGCGCGGCCACGGCGGGGTTATCGGAGCCAGCGATCTCGAAGTGTTTTTCGAGCTTGATAGCGGGCAGAAACACTAATGACAGCAGGAACATTCCGAAGCCCACGCTGACCACGAGGCGGGCGTGCCGGCCCACAAAATCAACGGACTTCCGCGCCACCCAGGGAAGCAACCGGAAGGTAATAGTCTGCGGCGCGCGCGGCTTCGAGATTCGCCACCATAGCCGCATCAGCGCGGGAACCGTCAACAGGGTATGGAACATCATCATGAACATTCCCACCGTCAGAATGAACCCGAACTCCGCGAGTCCCTTGAAACTCGAGGTGGCCAGTGAGGCAGTGGCGGTCGCCGCCGTTACGATGCACAAGACAACGCTAAGCCCGGTGGTTTCAAACGTGCGCAGCACCGCATCATTCAGCGTAACGTCATTCAGCACCCCGGCCTTGGCCCATTCCTGCGGCACCCGGTTGAAGAAATGTACAACCTGGTCGTCTCCCAGTCCCGCCAGGATCGCAATAAAAGATAGGCTGATCAGATTTACTTCTCCCGGATAGAAACTTGCCACGCCTGTAGTCCACACAATGCCCAGACCTGCGGGCAGCAGCGATAAGAATAGGAGGGGAATCGTCGGATAGATCAGCAGGCACAGCAGCAGATTACCGACAATGGAAATCAGGGAAATTCGCCGAATGTTTGTTTCGATGAGCCGGTGCTCCTGCTCCGCGTAAAGGTAAGCCCCCGCCGCAATGGCCCGCACCCCGGAGTCCCGCAAGTCTGGCTCTGCCGTTATCGACTGGATGTGCTCCCGCGTCCACCGCATCACTTGCTCGGCGAACTTGTAATCCATGGCCGACTCGCGAGGTTCGGCAATGATCAGCAGCGCTTTGTGATCTTTACTGAAGAACCGGTTTCCAGATCCCCAGTTGAGGTCGAAATTGGCAAACTGCGAAAAACCCTGGCTGTCGCGCGCTTCCGCTTTCAGCAGCCCCAAAGGGTCGGCGACGAAATAATTGGTTCCCAACGACGAGAATGGAGTGACCAGTTCGGTTGCCGAGCGGCGAACGATCTGATGAATCTGTTGCGGATCCAGCCGCCGCTTCAGATCTTCCGTTTGCTCGGGCAGCGCGAATGACGGAAAGTTCCAGGCAAAGAACCGCACCATCTTGAGCAGTTCCTCGTCCTGCAAGCTGCAGCGCGCATCCAGGAACAATCCGCTGGCCTGCATGTCGGCGGTGAGACGGTCGGCCATTTCTTCCATCTGGCCGGTGAAATCCGTTCCTCCCGCCGGAGCATCGATCACCACGAAGAGCTGATTGCCATAACCCAGTTCTTTGCCGATCTGGCTCGCGGCTCGCCATTGTGGGTCACGATTCCCGAACAAGTCGGTCAGGTCGGTACCGGTTCGCAGGTTGTGGATGTTCGCATACAACAATAAGGTAACGACCAGGCTCACGGCCGTAACCAACCCCGGATGGCTTACCACCAGGCCGCCCACCCAGCGCATGCAACGGGCCATCATGCAGTGGCTCCCGCGCCCTCCGCCAGCGGGGTTTTCACCGAATGGTCCCTTCCATCGCCGGCCGGATCATCGCCCGGTCGTCCATCGCTCGCCCATCAGCCCGATACCAGCGACAACTCGCCATTCGCTACCATCTCCCCGTCAACCCAAACCGTGCCGCCGATGTAGGCCATCTGCAAGGCTTCGGTTAGTTTTTTGGTTTCAACCCGCAGTTCTTGCCCCGGAGTCACGGGCTTGAAAAACTTGAAGCGGTTTACAGCCGCCAGCAGGGCCACCCCTCCCGTGCTCTTGGCAGCCACCTGCGGCGTTGCCGATCCCAGCATCACTCCAGCGGTCTGGGCCACCGCTTCGATCAGAAGAACCCCCGGCAGAATTGGCTTAGCCGGAAAATGCCCAGCAAAAATCGGGTTCGCCGGATCAACAAACTTTACCGCAACACAACGAACCCCCGGCTCCAGTTCCTCCACCCGGTCGATCCACAAGAACGGAGCGCGATGAGGAATCAGCGCCTCGATTGCACTTCGCTCGATCACACTGGGCTTGGTCACTATGGTTTGTATACCTCAAACATATCCGCCGGGATCTTCGGATTCGCCGAGCTTGAGTCGATGACGAATACACTGTCCACGCCGCTCTTGCCATCCACCTCCAGCGACCGAAGCGAGAAATCCCGCTTGTCCAGCTTGACGACCAGGTAATTCAACCTGCGGCGGAAGGTATCTGACCGGGGAACCAGCTTCATCTGGTAATCCCGGCTGTCCTCCTGCGCGGTGATATCGAAGTTTTTTTTCAGGTTCCCGATGGAGTTCTCCCGGCCGAAATAAGACTGCGCACGGCGAACGCTTTTTCCGATTTCCATCACTTCGGTCTTACCATCAGTCGTAACGTTGAGGTAATTCTCGTTGAAGCGAATATGCATGCTGGAGGGCTCGAAGTAGTCCAGCGCAAATCGGGTGGTGCCTTCGGCGCAAAACTTGCCGCGGAGCACCAGAGGTTTCACCATCAGGCTAGACACGCGGGTTTCAGTAATGGTCCCGCAAGTGCTTATGTATTTTTTTTGCGCTTGCTGGACGCCCTCCAAGATTTGGCTCAGCAGATCGTCAGACTGGGCGGCAAGCACTCCGGGAAAAACCAACAACGCAAGCAGCGCGCATAGCAATTTGAATCGCGCGGTTGTGTCACGATGGCGGAATGCGAAATGCCAAGGACCAGAGCCAGCCACGCACCGTGTCTCGAGTTGGCATCTTGGAGCGCGCCTGTTCATCGCCTTAACTATACAGACTAGCACCGGCCCGCGCTGAACCTGCCAGCTTAATCTCCGCTGTCTCTCACGGTTTCCCTGGAAGTCCCGACGGGCGGCGCGATAGCTCCGAGCCCGATCTGCACCAGCTCCGGAACAGTTTGTTCTTTGAGTACAAACTCGCGGTAGAGTTTGGCCATGCGGAGGTTCTCTGCGTCCAGCTTGTTGTCGAGTTTGTTCCGCTCCGCACGAGCGCGCAGCTTCTCCTCGCGGGCGTTCTTCGCAATACCCAGTTGTTCGAGGTCATGCTGGGCCTCGTCGGTGACAATCTCGTCCTTCAAGACCAGATGATGCTCCGTACTGCTGAGCTTCACGCTCTTGCCGCCAGCGAAAATCTCATGCCGTCCATGCTCCTCGTACCACTTGGTCAAGGTGGCAGTCATGTGCATCTTCTCAATGATGTTCCGCCAACCCATTCCGGTGTTGTAAGCGCAAAAGGAGATCTCCCCTTCTTGCGTAGC
>JBAUYE010000365.1:0-11123 GCA_049584615.1 Candidatus Sulfotelmatobacter sp. | reverse complement strand
GTCGTCGACCTGATCGTGAACGATCGCGCGAAACACGCCCAGCTGTACGTGGATAAAACCGATAAGACAATCAGCACACCGCCCTGCGATCTGGAATTTCGCTAGACTGCGAATTGCTCTAGCGCCTTCGTCAACGACGCCTCGTCTCCAACATTCAAACACGTTTTCGAGCGGTCAATCTGCCGCATCAGTCCGCACAAAACCTTCCCCGGTCCGATTTCCACGAAGGTCTGAACACCGTGCTCGATCAGCAGGCGCATGCTCTGCTCCCACTTCACCGAGCCAGTGACCTGCGCGACGAGCGTATTGCGAGCCCGCAGATCATCGCGCACCAAAGTTGCCTCCACGTTGCAGGCGACAGGGTATACCGGCTTCTGCATCTTCAGAGCGTTCAAATCCACTTCCAGGCGGTCCTGCGCGGGCTTCATCAGCGAACAGTGAAACGGAGCGCTTACCTGCAGCAACTTCGCGAGCTTGGCTCCGCGCTCGTCGGCGAGCTTCGCTCCGCGCTCAACCGCCGCAGTGTTTCCAGAGATCACAATCTGTTCCGGCGAATTAATATTGGCGGGAGAACAAACCTCACCCTGCGCGGCATCTTCGCAGACCGCAGCAACTTTTTCCAATTCCATCCCCAGGATTGCGGCCATCGCACCCACCCCCACCGGAACCGCCTCCTGCATATATTTTCCGCGATTGCGTACCGTCCGCACCGCATCGGCGAAGGTCATGGTGCCGGAGGCAACGTGCGCGGAATATTCACCGAGACTGTGGCCGGCCACAAAACTCGGCTTGGGGACGCGGCCCTCGAGAACTCGAAAAGCCGCAATCGACGCGGTGAGAATCGCCGGCTGGGTGATCTCGGTCAAGCGTAACTGTTCTTCAGGTCCCTCGAAGCACAGTTGTGACAATTCGTAGCCCAGGGCTTCATCGGCTTCTTCAAACGTTTGTCGTGCAATGGGATACTTCTCGGCGAGATCCTTGCCCATGCCCACGGCCTGCGACCCCTGGCCGGGGAAAATGAACGCGATCTTCGTTATCGTCATCTCTGGTGATTCGGTCATGGTCTTGCTCTAGCGGAAACTCTGGAATCAGCGAGCCGGCACGACTTCCACTTCCACCGGTGCGGGACGCAGCGCGGCCAGTCCGTGCTCGATCGACTGATTGATGCGCCGCTCGGCGAACTCCGCCGCCACCCGCACCGCATTCTTGATCGCGTTGGCATTGGAAGAGCCATGCGTGATGATGCAGACGCCCTTCAACCCCAACAGGGGCGCGCCGCCGTATTCGGTGTGGTCGATGCGCTTTTTGAAGTCAGCAAATGCGCTGCGCGAAAGCATGTAACCTACCTGACTGGTAATCGTCGCCTTCAGCGATTCTTTCAGGACGGTTCGCACAAGATTCGCCACGCCCTCGGAAATCTTCAGCGCCACGTTGCCCACGAACCCGTCGGCAACGATGACATCGACGTGGCCATTGAATAGGTCGCGGCCTTCCACATTCCCCACAAAGTTCAAGGGCAGCCGCTTCAACAACTGGAACGACTCGCGCGTCAGTAAGTTGCCTTTGGTTTCTTCCTCGCCAATCGAGAGCAATCCCACACGCGGCCTTTTCCCGGCTGAAAAATTGGAGCGCGGCATCGTGTGCCCGAACATCGAGCGGAAATAAATCTCGCCCATCACCGCGAACTGTTCGAGATTGTGCGGCTTGCAATCCACGATCGCACCCACGTCCAGCAGGATCGCCGCCGTCCCCGGCGCCGTAGGAAAAACCGCCGCCAGCGCCGGCCGGTCCACGCCGTGCAACGCTCCCAGCACCATCTTGGCCGTAGCCATCGCCGCCCCGGTGTTACCCGCCGTGACGAAGCCCGCCGCGTGTCCCTCGCGCACCAGCCTCAGCCCCACGCGCATGGAGGAGTCACGCTTGGCGCGCACCGCCTGCACCGCCTTATCTTCCATGGTGATGACTTCGCTGGCGTGCACGATCTCAATCGGCAGCCGCGCGGCCGACAAGTGGCGGTCCAGTTCCGCTTTAATCGTGGCTTCCGGACCAATCAGCAGCACGCGCACACCGTAACTGCGAGCGGCGTGAATGGCGCCTTCGACCTCAGGCCTGGGAGCCCGGTCCGAACCCATCGCATCCAGCGCGATCACGCTAGGCATTGTGGCAGGGAATCAGCTGGCTTCTTCAACGTCCAGAACTTCGCGGCCTTTGTAGTAGCCGCACTTGACGCAAGCGCGATGCGGCATCTTCTTCTCGTGGCAGTTCGGGCACTCCGAGAGCGAGTGGCTCTTCAGGGCATCATGCGCCCGCCGGGTCGAGGTGCGCTTCTGAGAATGTCTTCGTTTCGGATTCGGCATAGTAAGTAAAATTCCTCTCGCTGAGGCCTTCGGCCCCGCATCACTCAATCTCAAACTTAATTGTCATCCTGAACGAATGAACAAGCGTTCTTCGCTAAGTGAAGGATCCTAATGCGCCAGCTTGCTGCGGATTTCCTTCAACGCCGCCCACCGCGGTTCTTCTTGCACCGTTTCGCACGAGCACTGTTCCTGGTTCAGGTTCTTGCCGCACTGCGGACACAATCCCTTGCAATCGTCGCGGCACGTCACCTTTAACGGAGCGGATAACAGCACCTGCTCGCGCACCACGTCATCGAGCAGAATTCCTTCACCTTCATAATAGCTGATCTCGGCTTCGGCGTCGGTCACCGACATCTCGTCGCGCCCGGCGTCGGCACCTTGAGGACGATACAGCAGATCAAATTCGCGCTTCACATCCTGCATAACCGGTTCCAGGCACCGTGCACAGCTCAATTCCAGGCTGGTTGCCAACCGGCCCTGGATCCGTATGTCCTGAATAACCTTGTGCTTGCCGTGATGCTCCTCGACCAGATCCGCGCGCCCGCTGCTCTCAATCGGCGTCACCTGACGGTAATCCGCTCCCAGGTCGATCACGCCCGGTTCGAACTTCTCCGCAAACTCTACGGGATGAAGTTCCAAATCTTTGATCTCGAAAAACATCGGAAGACCTCCGCGCACCGTCCAGTTACCGCCCCAGGCCCGCGGAAGCACGCCAGGAAGGCGCAAGTACCGCTAGGAGCAAGACTTAGAATAAAGGTTGATAGAAAGCAGTGTCAAGGCGGGATAAACTACTCTACGGAGGGATTCCTGCGTGGAGCGAACCATGCCTGCCGCCGAAGAGTTACAAAAGCGCCGCGAATTCTACGAACAAATGGCAGAACTCCGCGTCTGCCGGGAGCAGTGCTCCGGTCCCTCTCCAACCACTGAAGAGATGATCCGCGAGGACAGGGATCGTTGACGGAGAACACGAATCACTGGTCCCAAAGGCGCGCCGACGCGGCTGCGCTGTTCATAACGCTCCTCGGCCTTCTCGCCCGTCTTTGGGCCGCCCATGGAACCTTCCTCAATCCTGACGAAGCTCTGCACTTCCGCCTGGCGAACCAGACTTCTCTGGCTCTTGCATACAAAGCAAGTCTCACGGCTGCCCATCCTCCGCTGCTGATCGTCCTGCTCTATTACTGGCGCGCGCTCGGCACCTCGGAACTCTGGCTGCGCCTGCCTTCGGTGGTTGCAGGGGCAGTCTTTTGCTGGACGTTTTACAAATGGCTAAGCAAAGCGGCGGGTAACCTTGCGGGCCTAATCGGAGTTCTTCTTGTCGCATTCCTTCCGCCCATCATCCGGCTCGCGGCGGAAGTGCGGCAGTACTCCTTGCTGCTGGCATTCCTGGTCAGCGCTCTGTATTTCCTTGACGAAGCTTTCACGAAAAACTCTGCGAGCCGGATGGCCGCATTTGCGCTGTGCCTGTACCTCGCGATGCTGTTTCACTATTCGGCGTTCTGGTTCGCCGCCGCGCTTGGCCTTTATGCCCTATTCCGAATCTTCACGGAACGCCCGCCGGTCCGCGTGGTGGCAGCCTGGGCACTCAGCCAATTGGGTGGACTCGCGCTCGCGGTATTTTTGTACGAGACGCATCTTTCGAAACTGAGCGCGAACAACTCAACAAGTCAGCTGCAATGGTTAATAAACGAACCTTATCTCCGCCGCTCTTTTTTCGACCGCGCCCATGACAACCCAGTCCTGTTCTTCATCGGCCACACTTTTGGAGTCTTCCAATATTTCTTCGGGCAGCTCGCAGTAGGTGATGTGATGACGCTTCTGTTCGCGCTGGCAGTCGTGCTGCTGTTCCGCGGCAAAGGCTTCCCACAGGATCTAAAATCTTCCCGCCGGCTGGGATTATTTCTGCTCCTGCCTTTTGCCATTATTGGCGGCGCTTGCCTGGCTCACGTTTATCCCTACGGCGGCACGCGGCACGTAGCATTCCTGATCATCCCGGCGATGGCGGGTGTAAGCGTGGCAATCGCGGGTTTGGCTGCGGGCAGATGGAATCGCGCGCTTACGATCACAGCCCTTGTCATCATCGCCTGCCTCGTCTTCGGCAAAGCACGCCAGCCCTGGATGGAGCGCGCCGATCAAAGCCGCACCAACATGGCGGAAGCGATGGACTTTATACGAAAAAATGTTGCTCCCTCCGATCTCATCTTCACCGATTACCAGAGCGACCTTATTCTCGGTCACTATCTGTGCCGGCAGCGTCCCATCTTCTTAGACGAGCCTCCTGCCAGCTTCGAACAATTTCACTGCGAAGGCTATGAAATCGCTTCCACCGACTACAAAACCGCCTGGATGCTTTCGGCAGACGACTTCCCCCGGGACTGGCAGCGAGTCATCGAAGCCTACAACCTCAAGCCCGGGGACACGGTCTGGGTTTTTCAGGCGGGCTGGGGAGTCGATCTCCCCGAGGGCTTGCAAAGGCACTTCGCGGAGTTTCACGACCTGCGTTTCGAATCATTTGGCAAGAACATCAAAATCTTCAAAATGACGGTAGGTCAGCCGATGCCGTCGGCCGCTCCGTCCTCGTAATTTCAAGTCTCTTGATCACGCATCGCAGTGCGTCCCGCAGGCAAGATCATTTCACCAGGGGCTGATTCAGCCCCAGCGCCCGCAGCGTCCCATCATCCGGAACATTCCGCCCGTCCTTCTTTGTGACCAGTCCAAAGCTCCCGGAATAATCCCACATAGCCCAGCCCATGTCGTGCCGCTCCAGCGCCGTGCGCACATCGTGAATCCACGCCTCACGATCTTGCGGATCCGCATAGTCCCGGTAGACGCCGAACTCGTTGCACACCACCGGAACTCCGCGCTGCCGGCCCCATTCCGCGACTTGCGTGATTTCAGCGTCAATGCGCGCCGCATCCCAGTGATCCGTTCCATAGCGGATCACGGCCAGCCGGTCCACCGCATCCGGCACTCTCTCCGCGACTTTCGCAGCCGACTCCGGTGATGACGGATAATGGAGCCCCTTCACCCAATGCCAGGAATATGAACTCCACGTCGCACCCTGGTGCGTAAAGATGTGCGGTTCATAGAAATGGAAGTTGTAAATCACGTTGGGATCGCGCAGCGGCTCGATGAAGACAAGATCGTCGTCGTCCGACCAACGCGCTCCGGCCGCGATCATGGTGTGCTGCGGCGCGCCTTCGCGAATCGCCGCCGCCAGCTTCGCCTGCACGCCGTACCAGCGGTAACGGTCTGGCATCTCCGGCTCGTTGAGAATCTCAAAAAATACGCGTTCCGCATCCCATGTTGAATAATGCCGCGCCAGCACCCGCCAGAAATCAGAGAACTCCTGCACAAAGCTGTCATCCTTCGCCAGCCGCGCCTTGAATTCGCTGTCCGGATGCAGATCGATCACCACGGCCAGCCCGCCATCGAGGATCATCTTCACTGCCGCGTCGAGATATCCCAGATACTCCGCCGGAATCGCATCAGGCTGGTGGCTCACCATCATCGGCTGCGGGTTAACGCTCAACCGCACGTGATCAAAACCCATCGACCGAATCAGCGCGATGTCTTCCACCGTCGTCCAACTCTGAAAATGTTCCCGGGTATACCCGCGATTGTCATAAACCTGCGCAAACCATCCGCTGACGTTGATGCCACGTTGCAAATGTGCAAGCCGCGACGCAGGCACGGTAGATAAAGACAGTGGCTGGATCGAAGAGCCGGGTGCAGCGGTCTGCGCCGGCACCAGACCGTGACAGCCCAGAAACGCCAGCAGCGTGGCGCAGCGCATGATTCGCAGACATTGCATGCTGTCCTTAGCTCAGAATCGGCAGCGCCCGAATTCTCTTTTTCGTTGCCGCATAAATTGCGCTGCACAGAGCCGGCGCCAGCGGCGGCACGGAGGGTTCTCCAATCCCACTCGGTGCTTCTGTGTTTTGCACCGCATATACTTCCACCACAGGGGTCTCGTCCATGCGCAGCGGAATGTAATCATCGAAATTTCCCTGAACCACACGCCCTTTCTCGATGGTGATCTTCGCCCGCAGCGCATTCGTCAGCGCGTAAACGATCCCGCCCTGAATCTGCTGCTCCAGAATGCTGGGATTCACCACCTGCCCGCAATCCACCGCCGCCACCACGCGATGCACGCGCGGCACGTCGTTCTCCATGCTGATCTCAACCACTTCGGCCATATAAGAAGAAAAGCATCCGAAACAGGCGATCCCGTGAAAGCGTCCCGCCGGCAAAAAATTCTTCCATCCTGCCTTGTCCGCCGCCAGTTGCAGCACGCCGCGCATCCGCGCCGTGCGCCAGGTGGTATCGAAATACTGAATGTTCTGATCTTTCCCCAGCATGTGCAGCCGGTACTCCAACGGATCTTTCCCCGCCGCAACTGCCAGTTCATCGATAAACCCTTCGCTCGCGAACGCGGCCTGCAGCGCATACACCGACCGCATCCAGCCTAACGGCACCACGGTCTCGGCAGGCACATACTCCAGCGAAACATTCGGCAGTCCGTAGATGAACGCGGCTTCATCCGGCAGATCAGGGTCAACGCCGTTCGGTCCCGGCTGTCCCTTCTGCCCGCTGATCGACGGCGCAACGATCCGATGTGTAAACGCGATCGGCCAGCCCGCTCCATCCAGCACCGCGCTCAACTGATGCAGGCTCATCGGACGGTACGTCGAGAACCTCATGTCATCTTCCCGAGTCCAAATCACTTTCACCGGGCCGCCCATCTTCGAGTCAACCAGCGCTTTCGACACAAGCGCCGCTTCCACCGCGTAGTCAAACTCCAGTCGCCGGCCGAACCCTCCACCCATCAGCGTGACGTTGACCTTCACCTGGTCCGGATCCAAGCCCAGCGCCTTCGCAACCTGGTCGCGGCAATCCTGCGGCACCTGCGTCGGAGCCCACAACTCGCACGACGTTCCCTGAAAATGCGCGGTGCAATTCCCCGGCTCCATCGGCGCATGCGCCATAAATGGCAAATGATATTCGGCGGAAATCCGCCGCCCCGTCACTTTCGAAACGTCACCGGCAGAGTACAAACTCACGCCCTTCTTCGCTGCCGCCTGCTTCAACGCTTCCATCACCGCCGCAGTGTTCAAGTCTTTGTTCGGACCTGCGTCCCAGCTGACGTTCAGCATCCGGCGCCCCTCCATCGCGCCCCAAACACTATCGGCCACCACCGCCACAGCCGCGTCGCTGATCTTGCCCACATGACTCACGCCGGCAATCTTTCTCGAGTCCTTATCGTCAAAGCTCAACGCCTTTCCGCCGATCGTAGGACTCCGCGACAACACCGCGTACTTCATCCCCGGCATGCGGAAGTCAATGCCGAACACGGCGTCGCCTCGGACCTTCGACGGTGTGTCGACGCGCGCGAGACGGTGCCCAACAATCTTGTAATCCTTGTTCTGCTTCAGCGGAACATCCGTCGGAATCGGCAGCGTAGCCGCCTTCTCCACAAGTTCTCCATAACTGAGCCGCCGCTTCGACGCCCCATGCACAACAGCTCCGTTCTCCGCCGCGCAGCTCGATCGCGGCACGCCCCACGTCAGCGCCGCCGCCGAAATCAGCATCTCGCGCGCAGCCGCCCCCGCCTTCCGCATCGGGTCCCACGTCGTCTTTACGCTGGCGCTCCCGCCCGTACCTTGGTCCCCGTAGAGCGTGCTCGCTCCCGCCTGCTCGATCTCAATCTGCTTCCAGTCGGCTTCCAGTTCCTCCGCCAGAATCATGGGCAATGCCGTGCGCACGCCCTGCCCCATTTCCGAGCGCGCGCATACAATCGTGACCTTGTTGTCCGGCGTGATCCGCAGATAAGCGTTCGGCGAAAAAATCTCTTTGCCCTTGCCCCCTGCATGCGGCAAGTAGAACCCCACCACCAGCCCGGCTCCCGCAGCCACTCCAACGGCAACGAATTCACGCCGACTTAATGGGCTCATCGCGAACCTCCTACCCCGGCCGAACCTGCCCCGGCCGCCCGATGAATCGCCTTGCGAATCCGTTCATACGTCCCGCAGCGGCACAGGTTACCGTTCATCGCCTGCGTGATCTGCTCATCGCTCGGATTCGGAGTCTTCGCCAGCAGCGCCGCCGCATTCATGATCTGCCCCGTCTGGCAGTAGCCGCATTGCGGAACTTCTTCGGCTATCCATGCCTGCTGCAAGACGTGTAGCCCGTTCGCTCCGAGTCCTTCAATGGTCGTTATGCTCTTTCCGGCAACCTGTGAAACCGGCGTTGAACAAGACCGAATCGCCGACCCTTCCACATGCACCGTGCAAGCCCCGCACAGCCCGGCGCCACAACCAAATTTCGTCCCGGTAAGCTCCAGTGTGTCTCGCAACACCCAGAGCAATGGCGTCTCGGGCGCGACGCTCACTTTCTTTTCGTTACCGTTAACCCGCAATGTGAACTCAGCCATATGTTTCTCCAGGAGGATCGCAACCCGGACAATCATCCTACTCAACCCGCGCGAAAAGTGGAATGGTGCTCGCGCGAGCACGCGCGTGACTGAAGTTTCCTGACGCAGTGCCGATAAGAGATAGAGACCCTCGTAGACCTGCAAGAGACGGAGGGGTCGGTCGCAAACTCGTCCTTCAGGTGGGCCCTGGCGGCCCTCGGTGGAGAAGCCAAAATTGAAAGCTGAGAATGAGTCGGCAACCAGCTCGGCGCCTGGCGCAGCCGTCACGCGTCATGAACCCCGCTTCAAACTTGAAGTGGAGATCAGTATCCGCACCCGCGCCCACGGTGTGCTGGCCGGCCGTACCGTGGACATCAGCGAGTCCGGCATCTCAGCTATTCTGAAAATTGAAGTTCCCCTGTCCGAGATCGTGGAGCTGGGCTTTATGGTTCCGATCGGCCGAGTGAATATTCCTGCGATGGTTCGCCAGAGAGACGCTTTCCGCTACGGCTTCCAGTTCATCGGGTCTGACGCCGCGAAGGACGTTATTCGCTCCACATGCCGCCAGCTTGCCGTGGAACAAACCCTTTTATGCGATCAGGAGGCGCCACCCCACTAAGCCTCTTTGCCCTGGCCACCGAGCTTCGAATTCTAATCCTACCGCCCAGCCTCTCGGCTCATCTCCTCCTTAACCCGCTCCCCAATCCTCCTCGCAAAAGCCTGAAACGCTGGAATCTCAAACAGCCGCGACCCAATCTCCTCCTGCGGAAGATTCTCTGCGTGCGTCTCGCCTGTTTCATCCCTCAGAGCTGTGCGCAGCTTGGCCGCCGTAGCGGTATCAAAACTCTCCGACACGACCACGCGGTTATCGTCCCAATGCTCTACGATCACCGGGCCTTCCTCGGTAGTAATCTGTGCAGTCGATACCGGACAATTCGCTCCCGCACAAGCCGGCACCGTCTCCGCCGTCGCACTGCGGTAGCGCTGCGCCACCGTTTCCGTGTAGAAGCGCGCAAAGCGCTCGGCTGCCTGCGGCGACTTCCACCTCGAAACGTAGAGCAATGACAGATCTCCGGTACCGGGCGACACTTCCGCTGCCGCGTCCTTGCGCCGGAAAGCCACAAACGTCCCACCCTGCCACGCCGGCGAAAGATCGTCCGCAATTCTCCGCCCGCTGTACTGCTTCAACAGCGCGCGCACATCCAGTTCTCCAATTCCGCCCGAATCGTAAACTTCATACTGGCTGCCCAGCACTCCCTGCATATCCGGGATGCGCACCGGCGCCAGCTTCTCCTCCTGAATGTAAGTTTGCGGCTGCAACACTTCGTGCGAGTTCCGCGGCGGACGCGCGAACGCCCCGGCAAACGCCATCTTCTTCCCACCCGCATGCAGCAGCTCGCCTTCGAAAATCAGGCCTTGGTTATACGCAAACGTTCCGGCTTCGCGCAGAATCATCGGTGCATCGTGCATGAGCTGGGAATCCACCGCCGCTTTCACTGCAGGCTCTTCCATCTGATAGACGAGCTGCGGAGTGTCTTCCAGGCTGCGCCCCACCGGCTTGAGCAGGTAATCCACGTACACCACCATCGCCTGGCCCTCGACCACAGCCTTGCGCGCGATCGCGCTATCGCCCATCGCGCTGCCGTCCTCCGCCTTGCTCCCCGCTTTCATCCACTTCGCCAAATCGTAATTCTGGTCCTGCAGCGCGTGCGTCAGTTCGTGCGCCAGGATCGGTTCCTGGCGGTCGGGAGGCACCCAGTTCAGCATCGAGATCGTCTTCGTCTCGTCATCGTAATAAGCCGCAATTTCCTGACCGGTGGACTTCACCAGAAATTCCTTCAGATTGAAGTCCCGCGGAAAGAACCCGAGCTTCTTCATGCTCAGCTCTTGCTGGGCAAATCTTTTTGTGAACTCTTCTTTGGCCAATTGGCCGGCTGCGTATTTCTCCACATCGGCCTTGCTCACCAGCCTTCGCTTCACCGCCGCGTGCTGCGGCATGCCGGTGTCCTCGGCGGCAAACGCAAAGATCTTGTCCACGGATTCGAACAGTTTCTTCGTATCCACGTCCGTCATCTTCACTTCGTCAGTGGTGTCTTTGCGCAGCTTTCGCGCCACGTCTCCCAGGCTCTGCCCAGAATCCGCCTGCTGCCCGAAGGCGGGGAACGCAACCCATGCCAGAAAGAAGACCGCAAAGAATCCATACCGTAGCCGAAACATCTGCATGCGCCCTCACTCAGAGAAGAAAAATGCACTCCCGGCAATTCTCCCTGAGCCAGAGCGACAACTCACCGTAAATGTCCGGATTGGCCTTACGAAAGTAAGCAAAACAGGCGATTTGTCATCCTGAGCGGAGGCTG